>NZ_AQXX01000141.1 GCF_000376785.1 Hahella ganghwensis DSM 17046 | reverse complement strand
CATGGCTTTGTTGGCAGCATGAGTCGAAAGGGGAACTGCTGGGATAACGCGGTAGTGGAGAGCTTCTTCGGTAGCCTGAAGCAAGAACGGATTCAATGGCACCACTACCAGACTCGACGAGAAGCACAGCAAGATGTGTTGCATTACATCACGATGTTCTACAACAGCTTTCGGCTACATTCATATTTGGATTACCAAAGCCCGAATCAATATGAAACGGCCTGGAAAGAATTACGAGAAGTTGCTTAACTGGGTTGTCACAAATCAGTTGACCACGTCATTATGGGTTAACTCGGTGGAGGCCTTGACGATCAGCTTCATTATTTCGGGTCGATCTCCCAGCATGACACCGATAATTGGCGCTCTCATCGCTGGGCCGTTTCCTGCTGAATACACACCGCTGTATTTTGCCGGATAGCCGAGCCAGAGCTTAATGATCGAGCGGCCCGTAGCAAGGCCAATGCCAGCAGGCAAACGAAGCAGCCACCATCTTAAACGCCAAGCTAAGCTGGGCTGAAACTTATCCCAATCCCTCCAATGTTCAATGAGCGATGCCGCCGTCATCACGGCATGTTCGGTATCATCTGAGACCATTCCTTTTCCAAAAAACAGACAGTGTTTGGGGCTGGACTTGAGCAGCTTGGAGATGCGTCGAGACGAAATGCCTTCGTAAGGTAAGCCTAAAGAATCGCCTACCATTAGACTCAGTAGAGAGCCTTCGATAGCATACTCGAGGTTTGCAGTTGTATTTATCTCGGGAGATTTTGTGTTGGCATTAAAACCGGACATGAAGGCCTCGTTGATAAATTGGCTTAACAATTGAGTTGCCACGTTAAGCGCCAGCTATAGGAGCATTCGGTCCCTAAATTAACGATCTAAGGGAACTATTAATAAAGAGAGCTATCAATAAATGTATAAGGAAGTGAAATCCGTTTCAAAACACGGCCGCCCTCCATCAGGAATCAGTCGCCCTGCAAAAACTCACTGGCTTCTCGGAATAAGCTGTCTATTTATTTTCCCTGCACTTGTCAGTTGTGCTGTAGTTCAAGCTGAGTCTCAGGAAAAGTATAGATATACGAGTGCTGAAGAGGCAATGGAAGCACTGATCGAGGCATACAGGTCGAAGGATATAGAAGCCGCGGTAGAGGCAAAAGGCTTCAGGGAGGAAGCAAAGCAGATGCTAAGAGACTTGGATGTTTCGATTGAGCATGATCCAGAGCAGGTTGCTCTGACCGCTGAAGTGCTCGAATTATCCTATCGACGCAAGATTGAGGAGTATGGTTTCCCTGATTTTAGTGGCGCAGTATGCGAGGTGGGGTTATTGAGGCACTATCAGAATAATATTTACATTGCGACAGAAGACTGTGAATCGGAAAGCGGGTATGCCAGCTATTTTAATATTTATGTCGCGGAAACAAAGTACGGGTGGAGAGTTCTGAATAGTGCTCCAAGGAAGTAGTACAAGTGACACAGATGTTCAAAGAATCACGGTCCTCTATGAGGACGGAGGCGGGAATCACTCCCGCCCATCAGCTTCCTGCAGCAATTCTTTCAACCGGTCATAGATCGCCGGTGTTGCGATAATATTATCCGTTCCAAACAATTCTTCCGGGATGTCGTCAGGCACAGGGCCCAGGTGGCCGCAGCGGGCGCCGGCCTCGGAAGCAATCAGGCGTGCGGCGGCAAAGTCCCAGGGGCTGACGGTTTCGTAATAGGCATCCAGACGACCCATGGCAACCCAGCAGATATCCAGAGCGGCAGAACCGATTCGACGGATATCGCGGCATTCACCGAGCACCGCTTCCAGACGTTTTACCAGATGATGCACGGTTTCCTTGTGGTAAGGGAATCCGGTTGCGATCAATGACTGCCGAAAATCTGTTTCGCCACTGACGGAGATAGGCTTGTGGTTACAGTGGGAAAACTGGCCACGTATTGCATGAAAAGTCTCGTTCTGCATGGGGGCGTGAACAACGCCGACCTTGGCTTCGCCGCCCTCGAAGTAAGCGATAGATACAGCTACCTGGCTGTGTCCGTAAGCAAAGTTTACGGTGCCGTCAATGGGGTCCACGACCCAGAGCGGAGCATTGGAGTCCTTGATTTTCGATAAGTCGTTGGCACTTTCCTCAGACAGAATCTGGTGGTCAGGAAAGTTGGCCTGAATACTCTTTCGAATCATTTCATCGACTTTCAGATCGGCGGAAGTCACCAATTCCTGATGGCTTTTATATTGAGTTTCAAAGGCTGCATGGCGCTGTTCCTTTTCAATCACTTCGCCGGCCTTTAAAGCCAGATTAACGGCAAAAATGGATATGTCGCTCAGCCATTGGCTCATGGTGTGTTACTCCGTCATGGTGAGGCAACATCTCAAGGCGCTGCCTGTGCTATATCTATTGATATCAGTTTATCAGTCGTGAAAGCTGCGACTTGCACGTGCCGGATGAGCCCGGTAGGTGCCCAGTACACGAACATCTTCGGCAAAAAAGCTCAATTCTTCCATTGCCAGCTGCAGGGGGCGGGAATTGACATGTCCCTCAAGGTCAACGTGAAACTGGCTGGCATTCAGTGTGCCGCCTGGCATGTAACTTTCAAGTTTAACAAGATTGACACCGTTGGTGGCAAAACCGCCGAGGGCTTTGTATAAAGCCGCCGGTATATTGCGAACCTTGAATAATAAAGAGGTGATGTAAGCGACGCCGGGTTCCAGAGGTGGCAGGTTCTGCTCATGGGACAGGATAATGAACCGGGTGGTATTGCCGCTCTGGTCCTGAAAACCCTGTTCAATGATTTCCAGTTGATAGAGTTCTGCCGCCAGGCTGGAGGCAATGGCGGCCGCGTCTGTGCTGCCGCTCTGGCTTACCTGCAGGGCGGCACCGGCCGTGTCCAGTGTCGCGACCGGGTGATAACCCAGTTTGCGTATGTGATCGCTGCATTGTGCCAGAGCCTGGGGGTGGGAGTACACGGTCTTGATACTATCTTTGGTGGTGCCTTTCGGTGCCATCAGGCAGTGGTTGACCGACTCGAAGTGTTCTTCAATGATGAACAGGCTCATTTTGGGAATCAGGCGATAGATTTCTTCAACTCTTCCCGCTGTCGAGTTTTCCAGAGGAATCATGGCCAAATCTGCCTTACCCTGCTCCACCTCTTCCATAGCAGCCCTGAATGATGAGCAGGCTCGAGCCTCCTTATCCGGAAATACATGTTTGCAGGCTCGGTGTGAGTAAGCGCCTTCGTGGCCTTGATAAACGATCACAATATACCTCTGATCAGGTGATAAGCAGGGAGCCTACTTTAAGTGATTTTATCAGATGAATGAAGAGACAGTGGGCTTCAATACCCGGTGAGGAGTTGATATTTGTCCTGTCAGGTATCAGATTAGGAGTTGTTGGCCCAACAGTGTGATTATGATCGGAGAATCCGCAATGTCTGAAAAGGACGCCAAACCTCCTGCCCGACGATCTGACATTGATCAGTTTCTGGCAAAGGTGAAATCAATTCCCCCGTCAGTAAAGTCGGGTAAAGGGCGATTGCTCTTTACCATAGATGCCACCATGAGTCGCCAACCTCTTTGGGACCAGGCCAGTCAGTTACAGGCGGAGATGTTAACTACTGCAGGCAACGAAACAGGTCTGTCTGTGCAGTTCGCTTATTACAGGGGATTGATGGAGTTTTATCATAGTGCCTGGGTGGATAAGCCAGAGCAGTTAGCCGATGAGATGACAAGGGTATACTGCCAGGCTGGGCAAACCCAGATTGGGCGCCTGTTACAGCACATGCAAAATGAAACCCGCCAGCACAAAGTGAATGCAGCAGTATTTGTCGGGGACGCATTGGAAGAAGATTCTGCGGGATTGTATAAACTGGCCGGTCAGCTTGGCCTTCTTGGCATGCCATTATTTATTTTTCAGGAAGGATATGATCCGAGGGTAGAGGCAGTATACCGGAAACTGGCTCAGCTGACTGGAGGGGCCTATTGTAAGTTTGACGAAGCCAGTGTCAGTCAACTCAAAGAGTTACTGAAAGCAGTTGCTGAGTATGCCCGTGGTGGGTATTTGGCTTTGGAGAATTATGCCAGGAAGAGGAAAGACTCCCTGGTGTCGGAATTGGTCCGGCAATTGCCGTCCCCGAAGCGTTGACTGCATCATCCCTTCATATATTTGTGTTATTTATAGTGGTCGATCTCTATCGGCTCTAACTCTAAGGACTTTGAAACGTGCAGATAATATTGGGACTCGCTCTGTTGTTGGTAATGTTTTACCTGCTGAGTAATGCAGTTAAAAACCCTTCAACTCCCAAGCAGAAAAAGTTGATTTACATTGCTCTCAGTCTTGCAGGAGGCATTCTCCTGTTGCTGGTTTTGTCAGGAAGGCTTCATATTTTGGCTGCGTTGGGGGCGGGAATACTATTAATTCTCAGACAACTACCCTGGATCTTGCGTTCACTACCAGTAATAAAACAGTTGATGGGAAAGGCTGTTTCCTCCAGCGCTGGACCAGGGCAAGAGTCCACCTTGGAGACCAGTTTACTGAAAATGACTCTGGATCATGCGAGCGGGGAGATGGATGGAATGATTCTCTCTGGAACCTATACCGGGCAGCGGTTAAGCACCATGTCTGTTGCGCAATTGGCCGATCTCTATCGAGTGGCAGTCAAAGCACACAGTGACAGTATTGAAGTTCTGGAAACATATTTTGAGCGGATCTATGGCATACATTGGAGAAGTCAGTTTGACGTTGAAGATGTTAGCGCTGGAAGAGAGGCTGGTGCCGGGGAAGCGATGACGGTGGAAGATGCCAAGGATGTTCTTGGACTTGACGGGGACGTTTCCCGTCAGCAAGTTATTGAGGCCCATCGACGACTGATGCAGAGGTTCCATCCTGACAGGGGAGGGAGCAATTATCTGGCCGCCAAGATCAATGAAGCCAAAAAGAAGTTGTTGGACTCGCTTTAGACTTTGCACTGATGCTCATGCTTGCCTAGGAAGAATTGGAAAAAATGTTAATTATGACGAATTAAGGGTTGCAGCTTACCTGAAATAACAGATAGACTCAGGCCCATGAATATTTTAAGCGCACTTAACATCAGCAAAATCAGTCATTCAGTTTCCGCTGAAGCTGCTATTGCGTCTGGCGCTTATTTTAGCGGTTGGCACTTTTGGTTTTATTTTTTTAGAACCTTTAAGCGTACCGCCTGAAAAAAATACAGGAAGGGTCGCTTAAGCAAGCGGCCTTCCGGAAGAATCAAAAAGCCCCGAAGGTCGCACCCTCGGGGCTTTTTTTATGTCCCGGATTTTTAACAGGAAAATGTGATATACCTGAACGGATAACCTGAAGAAAACGGGATCAAAAAATGAAAACTCAGGAAAATCAGCAAGATAAGGGTGAGAGCTCACGAGTTCAAGCAACCATCAAAAGATGGGAACCTTATCACTTCTATTGGATTCGCTGGTGGTGCCAGTCTCGGTTTAGTTACTAACTCAACCGCCTTTCAGGGCTGCGAACGAGTAACGAACGAAATGAACCAGACAAATTGATGCGAAAAGAATCCAAAGGAGTAATACTGATGAACCAGGCCATTTTAGAATCCACGATTGCGAAAGCAGAACAACAGACAAACGCCACGGTAACTGAATCCATGAGCGAAGATCATCTGCCTTCAGCCCGGCAATTGGCTGAGCGCTACCCGTTGTCCGATGGCATGCTGCAACAGTTGCAGGCACATCGTGAACAAATCAATGCCATTCTCGATGGTAGAGACCATCGCCTCCTGGTGGTCGTTGGTCCCTGTTCTATCCACGATGTGGATGCAGCGATTGAGTACGGACGGAAGTTGGCCGCGTTGCAGGCAAAATTGAGTGACCGGTTGTTGCTCGTGATGCGGGCATATGTCGAGAAACCGCGCACGACCATTGGATGGAAAGGGTTGGTATATGATCCCCATATGGATGGTCGACACGATATGGCACAGGGCTTATCAGAAGCCAGGAGGTTGATGGTGTCTCTGGCTGAGCTGGGCTTACCACTGGCAACTGAAGCGCTCAGCCCCATTGTGTCAGACTATCTTCAGGATCTGGTTTCCTGGACTGCCATCGGAGCCCGTACCACTGAAAGTCAGTTGCATCGGGAAATGGCCAGTGGGCTGGATTCTTCGGTAGGATTCAAAAACGGCACCGACGGCGGTGTTGAAGTTGCCATTCAGGCGATGCAATCAGCCAGTGCCCCTCATGCGTATCCCACCCTTTCAGCTTGCGGCCGTCCTCAGTTAAGAAGAACTTCCGGTAATCCTCATGTTCATCTTGTCCTTCGGGGCGGCGGACAAAAACCTAACTACGATGAAGCCTCTGTTAAGCGCTACAGTAAAATCCTGGAACAACATGGCATGTTGCCTCGTCTCATGGTGGACTGCAGTCATGATAACAGCGGCAAGGATTATACCCGGCAGGGTCGTGTAGTGGCTGAAGTGGCCCGTCAGCTGAGTCTTGGTCATTCGCCCATCATGGGGGTCATGATTGAAAGTCATCTGAAGGAAGGGAAGCAAAAAGTCTGTCCAGGACAGCCGTTGGAATATGGTGTTTCAATTACAGACGGATGTATTGGATGGGACGAGACGGAAGCGGTTCTGAGTAAATTGCATCAGGCTTTGAGCTGATTCTAACTGTTTGATTGGTGCCTATGGATGCCCAGTGAAGGGCATCCACCAGTGGTGCTTTCATGAAAGTGGTTATTTAAATGTAAGTCGCGACTTACTAGAAGTCCGCAGTTGTTCAATGAAGCCAAGTTACACTTTAAACTGTGACGCCTGAACCTCCAGAGCCTTTATCTGCTGACTGATTTCCGAACTCGCCTGTTCTGCCTTGTGCATGGCAGTTGCTGTGGTTTCAGCAGAATCTGCAATGTGAGTAATATTTTGTGTGATTTCCTCGGAAACGGCGCTTTGTTCTTCGGCAACAGAGGCTATCTCGGTGGCTCTGCCATGGAGATTCCCCACCAGGTTCTGAATATTCTCGAGGTTCTGGTCTGCCTCCCGGAACGATTCTGAAGATGCCTGAACCTTCTGCGATGCGTTTTGTATCGCAGCCACAGCTTCCTCACTACCATGCTGCAGTTGGGTAATGATGTCCTCAATCTCTGTCGTTGATTGTTGAGTTTTACTGGCCAGGTTACGAACTTCGTCTGCGACGACTGCAAACCCTCGTCCACTCTCTCCAGCTCTGGCGGCTTCAATGGCGGCGTTAAGGGCAAGTAAGTTGGTTTGTTCTGCAATGCTTTTAATGACCGTCAGGACGGAGCCGATTTCCTGGCTTTGGTGGTCGAGTTTCTGTACAACGGTTGCTGCGGCCGCGACCTCACCAACCATTGCCGATAATATTTCACTGACACGGCGTGAAATATTGGCTGTTGCTTTGGTTTCCGCGTTAACGTGATCCACATCGTTCGCTACATATTGCACGTTTTCAGCCACCTGTTGAATGCTGGCTGACATTTGCGTGATGGCAGAAGAAATCTGGTCGATTTCCTGTTTTTGTTTATTGACTGCAGAAGCTGCCTGGTCGCTGTTCAAGGTCAATTCGCCTGCTTTGGCGGTGGCCTGTTGGGCGGAGCTTGCAACTTCGATAATAATATTCTGGATGCGGCCGATGAACTGATTCATGCCGTCCGCCATATGTGAAATTTCATCTTTGCCTTTGACGTTGGCTCGCTGGGTAAGGTCGGCCTCGCCCTCTGCGATATCCCAAATGGCGTTTTTCAGAACATTCACCTTGAGCAATACGCGAACTCCGAGCATTAGAGCAATAACCACGATAAGGGCGACCCCCAGTATTAATGCCGTCATGAATAGACTGGCAATAATTCTGTTGGCACCATCTTTAATGGTGTCCAATACCTGGGTGCTGGCATCATCGGAGGTTCTCTCGGTTTGGGCGAGGGACTGGGCCAATCGGCTGGAAACCTGACTGCTCTGCTGATCAAGAATCGTGGATACGGACTGCTGACTCTGGGTTGTCAGTTGGTCAAACTCGCCTTTAAGGGCATGCATTTCCTGATCTATGCGATCAGTGCTGAGCCCCATGATAAACTTTCCGATGGAGACCTCATTGGGGGCAATATCTGATGTGATCACTATGATGGAGGGATCGCTCTCAGCTGCATTGATTGCTTTGCCCAGGCTCCCACTTCCGGTGCCTTTGGAAACCAGGGCCTTTAGTCGTTCGTCCGTGCGATCCACATAGCGGGTCAGGCGTTCGCCGTACTGATCAAAAAAACCGGCAAATACGACAGACTCATTAGCGTCAGCCATTTCAGCAAGGCTTGTGAGTACCGGCACATCGCGATCCCAGATTGAGGGAGCCGCGACTGCCGCAACAATGTCTGCAAGGTTCTGCGCATTGGTAGTCATTGAGGCCTTTATGTCCGACTCAATTTTCGTCTGGGTGTTACCTAGAGCGTTGGTGAGGCTTTGACCCAGTTGGGAAGCTGCATCACTGCGCATGGACTGTAATCTCTCCAGAACGGCCTTCTCTGCCACTTTGAGTTCGGCACTGACGGTCGCTGTACTATTGTTTAAATCCTTTTGAATTTGCTCAGCAAGTCCCTGTACCTGAGCTTGCGTCAGCCATGTGTTGATCAAAATCTGCAGCGCAACTGCGGCAACCAGCACCAGAAAGACCGGCATTAAAAGTTTGCTTTTAAACAAAGACAGGAGATTCTTCATAATGGAGTGCCCATTAATACGACGAGTTTATAAAACGACAGACAATTGCTGGTCGAATCTTGCTCTGCATTAAGCAATTGTCTTTCCTCAGGGTGATGTCCTGTTTGTCAGCAAGACCGGACTCCTTTGGCCCGATAACATCCGACTAATAATATTTAGAATAGACAATCATCGGCAGGCTGTCGCGACGACTAGTGTGTATCAGTTTGTTCTGAAACCTGTTTTGGGGGCAGAGGAGGAGGGAAGAAAGGTTAAGGTGGGAACAGAATGGACCGGGGTGTAAGTAATACCGAATATCTGTTTATGGTCAGGGGAGGCGGCAGTTGATCTTCGCAAACTGCCGCAATGGGGTGATTAATCCCGAGTGGCTACGAACAGGCGGGCGGCGAGCCCAAACAACACAACACCCATGAAGCGTTCGACCCAGTGGGCAGTCCGTTCGAATCCCGCTCTCACTTTGGGCAGTGAAAGAACCACACTCAAACCGACAAACCAGCCTGCGGTGGCGACACACATCCAGATCCCATAGATCGCTTGTACTGACTTTGGTGTATCCGGTGACACAATGACTGAAAACAGGGCGACAAAAAACAGCGTCGCTTTGGGGTTCAGCAGGTTGGTCAAAAATCCAAGTCGAAACGCCGGCCAGTGATCCTTGAAAGCGGGCTGGTTCAGGTCGACGGTTTCACCGGGTTGGTGAGGCTTGGCTTTCAGGCATTGCCAGCCGACATAGGCCAAGTATATAGCGCCTACCCATTTAAGAATGCTAAACGCCATAACTGACTGGGATATCAATAGTCCCAACCCAAATAGTGAATAAGTCACATGGACCAGTATCGCCATGCCGATACCAATACTTGTCCAGATTGCAGGTGCCAGGCCTCGACAGAGACTCTGACGGATAACCACTGCGAAATCCGGCCCCGGACTGGCAACTGCCAGCAGATGGGCAATCGCAACGGCAATAAATTCGGGCCAATAACCTTCCATCATGGGGTCCTTGTGAAACTTTGGCTGAGATGAGTTGTCCTACCTAAGGGTAACGAACATCCTTAGTTACGGGACGATAGACGTAATAGGGTATTAGAGTTTCTATAGTCGAGTGAGTCAAGATATTAGTGGAGCGAGTCAAGACGATGTGGTTAGTTAAAACCAGGTATGCCGTGTGCAGGCTTTTGCTACTTTCAGGGTTAATGCTGTGTAGTTCCCTAAGTCTGGCAGTAGAGCGGGTGGTGATGTTCAGCCAAACCTATTGTGCAGCCTGTGTTGTAGCGAAATCATACTTAGATGCCAATGGCATTCCCTATAGCGAGTTCTTAATTGATAAAAGCCAGGCCGCCAGGGAATACTTTACTAAACTTGGAGGGAAGGGGACGCCGTTTTTTGTGATCGACGGTCGACGTATGCAGGGCTTCCAGAAGCAACGCTTCCAGGAGCTTTATGGTCAGACGCCTGACCGCCGTTAGGCAAATATAGTGTAGATGTTCCTGAAGGCATCATCAGCAATGAGTCTATTACAGAATGAAGACCTGTCCGCAATTCGGATTCAGGGGGCTCTTTCATCTTCGGAAAACAGAAATGCAGGAAGCGAAATGCCAAAAAATATGCCAGCCAGACGGAATCCAAGGGTGGTGACCATGCTGCAAATTGCAGCCTGTTGATCCTCAATCCCCAGCCCGTGCAAGCCAAGAAATACCAGGCATCCCGCGATAGCTGCTGTCGCGTATATTTCCTTGTGAAAGATCAACGGTATCTCATTGCAGATAATATCCCGCAGTACGCCTCCTGCAACCCCTGTCATCAGTCCCATCAGCAGGCAGATCTCAGCGCTGTGTCCCAGTGCCAAGGCTTTCTGAGTTCCTGCCAGAGTAAAGAAGGCCAAGCCTATAGCATCGCAGACTTCCAGAGTTTTACGGGGTATCCAGTGCATTCTTACCAGCACAAAAGTGGCCAATGCGGATAGAATTCCAATGAAAAGGTATGAAGTATTGGCGATCCAGATGACCGGGTGGGCGTCAAGAATCAGGTCCCGTAGAGTACCGCTACCCAGACAGGCAACAAGGGCTACGACGATAACCCCGAAAACATCGAGCTTCTTGTGTCCGGCTGTCAGTGCGCCACTAATGGCAAATACCACAATGCCAAATATGTCGAGGAAGAAATACATGTGTCTCCTGTATGATAAGGCCCGGGAAACACCGGGTGGTTGTAGCGATCAGCAATGCGGCCGGGCGCTGTCATTATGATAATTTGTGTTATGATCCCGCCAAAGGCGCTTCAAAGCCAGTGATAATTAACGAGAAATTGACGTAGAGAAGTCGAGCGGAATGACCCAGAAGAATAAACACATTTTAGTGGTCGACGACGATGCAGAAATTCGTTCTCTGTTGAGTGATTACCTCACACGTAACGGGTTTGTCGTGTCGTCGGCTGCAGATGGTGAAGCATTCTTTCAGATGTTGGCTCAGTCTACACCGGACTTGGTGGTTCTGGATATCATGCTTCCAGGTGAGGATGGCTTTGCCATATGCCAGCGTTTGCGGCGCGAGTCCGGAGTGCCGGTGGTAATGTTGACCGCGAATTCGGATGAAACCGATAGAATAGTGGGCCTGGAAATGGGGGCGGATGATTATCTGGCAAAACCTTTCAATCCCCGGGAGCTGCTGGCCAGAATCAAGGCAATTCTGCGGCGGGTTCAGGAACCTGCCAAAACTGCCTTGTCGCCCAAGCTTTATCACTTTGGTGGGCTGACCCTGGATACCACCACTCGCATATTGAAATTCCCCGACAACACGCAAACTCATTTGACCGGAGCAGATTATAGTCTGCTGCTGATGTTTCTTAACAAAGGGAATGATGTTCTCAGCCGGGATGAAATTTCTGATGTTCTTCATGGACGTGAATGTAGTCCATTCGATCGCAGCATCGATGTTCATATGAGCCGATTACGCCAGCGATTGGGAGATGATGCCAAGAACCCTCATTTGATCAAAACGGTCCGGGGAGCTGGATACGTTCTCACAGTTCCGGTGGATGTCGATGCGGGCGAATAGGGCCGCCGTAGGTAAGCTTCTCAATCGATGGTTACCCAAGTCTCTGGCATCCCGGTTTGTCCTGCTGCTGTTGATCGCAGTGCTTTCTGCACAGGGCTTATCATCTCTGGTGTGGGTAACACAGCTTAAAACCCGGCATCACGAAAGTGTGATTGGGATGGCCAATCAGATTGCCTACAGCATCAGTTCCACTGTTCGCTTTTTTAAATCACTCCCAGTGGACTATCGCCACATTGTACTGGATCAGTTGAGAAGGCTGGGGGGCTCCCGCTTCTTTGTCACTTTCAATAGTGAATACATCAGAGTCAGTCCGATCCCTTCCAGTGAATTGAAAGAAGCGGTTCTGGTAGAAATGAACCAGGTATTGCGATCGCAACTGGGTTCCGATGTGAATCTTCATGCCGACTTTTCCCTGGCTTCGAAGCTGCACGTTTTCAATAACGATATCAAACTGCTTGACCTTCCTCCGGGGTGGGGACACCACAGTCTGCTTCTGGAGCCTGACAAGACACCGATTCTGGTGATACAGGTGGGCCTGAAGGAGGATGAGTGGTTGTATCTGGCGACTCTGATGCCGACACCCGATGGGATGCTGGAAAATGATTACCTGCCGGCCGACCGGCTTTGGTTTATGGGGATCACCATTGTGCTGGTGATGATTGTATCTCTGTTGACGATCCGTTACCTGACTCGGCCCCTGAAGTTGCTCTCCAGGGCGGCGGATGAGCTTGGTAAGGATATAGACCGGCCTCCCATACCGGAATCCGGGAGCGCGGAAATGGTGATTGCATCGAGAACTTTTAATGCCATGCAGGATCGGTTGCGACGCTACATTGAAGACAGGGAGACACTGTTCTCAGCAATTTCCCACGATCTCAAGACACCGATCACCCGGTTGCGGTTGAGAGCGGAGATGCTGGAAGATGAACAGGCGAGGGATAAGTTTGAGCAGGACCTGCTGGAACTTGAGCATATGGTCCAAGGGGCTTTGCAGTGCGTGAAAGATACCGCGATTCACGAAAACCCGGTCAATATCGATTTAAATGCCATGTTGCAGGAGATTTGTGATGGTGCCAATCTGAAGCGCAGGAGAGTGGTCTTTCAAGGTGGCGTGCAGGATCGTTATTGGGGCAAACCATTGGCACTAAAGCGAGCGTTCACCAACCTGGTGGACAATGCTGTGTTTTATGGCAAGCAGGCTGAGGTGAAGTTATCGCGGACTGATGAAGCGATGGTGATACAGATCCATGATCATGGCCCAGGGGTTTCAGAACGGGATATGGAGCGGATATTCGAACCCTATGTCAGGCTGGAGAAATCCCGCAATCGAAATACTGGGGGCTCTGGTCTTGGATTGAGTATTGTTCGGAATATTATCCATGGTCATGGAGGGGAAATACGACTGTGGAATCATCCTGAAGGTGGGCTGACAGTGGAAGTGAAGCTGCCTGTGTCCAACAAAGCACTGGAACTGGATTGACGCTATCGACACTGTTCCGGCTCATAGCCGCTCCACAGGAGCTATAATGGATTTAAAGCAACAACATCATGGCGTAATGTCCTTGCTAAAACGCATATCAAAAACTTTCTTCTGCCTATTGGTGTTATCGGTTGCCATAACTGGCCCCGTTACCTCTGCTTCTCCCTATATTGTGGCCGTTTATCCTGAAAACCCCCCTTTCCTGTATGACGATAACGGTCATCCTGCCGGCATGTATCTGGATATTGTGAGGGAAACATTTATAGCTATGGAGCAGCCCATAGAAGTGAGATTGCTTCCTTTTCGCAGGGCATTGCAAATGGCATATGACGGCGATGCTATTGTTGCGGGGATACTGGAGACACCTGAAAGAGCCAGGCTGCTGGATTTTTCCAAAGCGATCTATAAAGAGGAAATGGTTGTATTCACGGCCAAGGACCATCCCCGGTATTACCGCAGCGTGGAAGATTTAACCGGGCGGACTTTCGGTGTGATCCTGGGATGGAGCTACGGAGTGAGAGTCGATGAAGCCCGTGGCACCAATCAGTTTCAAACCGTAGAAGGTACCTTGATGGCCAATATTCTGGCGACAAGTCAGGGAATGGTGGATGGATTCATTCACTCCAGACTGTCTGGCCTGTACCAATTACAAATGTCCGGCATGACTGACAGAATCAAAGTGAACTCTGACCCGATATCGCAGGTGGATATATTTATTGCGGGGAAAAAAGGCGAGTTCTCAGAACTAATGAGGCGTTTCAATCAGCAGCTTGTGATTCTTAAAGAGAATGGCGCGTTGGATGATATCGTCTATGAATACTCGTCCCTCTACATGACATCTCCTGAAGCTTCGGGGGAATAACCTCGCGATCTCTGGGGCATTTTACTGAAGATAAATCCTCGGAGCTTGATTATGCGTCGGCCTGTCTTTGCTTTTTCTATCAGAACGTATCAGGAAAAAGTATTCACCCAGGTGAGAAATATATCCCGTAATGCCGTATGAATCACTGATCGGGAGTATCCTCGGGCAGGATGCCAAATACCACGTAACACTGGTCAGCGTTGGATGTAAGGTTTTGTTACATTAGGTTGCTCTATCTTACCCTGCAGACGAAGAACTCTCCTTATACTAATCTTCAGCCTTTTCAGCATGGCTCTCGCTTATCTCGGGTTTGACAGCGATCAGTGCTTGCTGACTGGCAGATCTGGTTAAAAAAATAAACAGAAGGTTTGATCATGAAAAATTTCAAGAAGTATCTGGCTCCAATCGTTCTCTCCTGCGCCACTGTTACCAGCGCACAGGCCGGTGAAGTGGAAGTTCTCCATTGGTGGACTTCGGGCGGTGAGGCTGCTTCGGTTGCCGTACTTAAAGATCTGCTGGAAAAACAGGGACACACCTGGAAAGATTTCGCGGTAGCTGGTGGTGGCGGTGAAAGTGCCATGACCGTACTAAAATCCCGCGCCGTCTCCGGCAATCCTCCTGCTGCTGCCCAAATCAAAGGTCTTGATATTCAGGAATGGGCGGATCTTGGTCTGCTGACCAATTTGGATTCTGTTGCCGAGCAAGGCAACTGGGACAAACTCCTGCCGAAAGTTGTTTCAGACGTTATGAAGTCTGAAGGTCATTATGTTGCAGTTCCCGTCAACGTTCACCGTGTTAACTGGCTGTGGGCCAACCCTGAAGTGTTCAAAAAAGCAGGAGTCGGCATCCCCAATACATGGGAAGATTTCCCAGCAGCGGCTGATGCTATTCAGAAAGCCGGCTTCATTCCTCTGGCACATGGTGGTCAGGCCTGGCAGGACGCTACTTTGTTTGAAGCAGTAGCTCTGGGTATGGGCGGCAGTGAGTTTTATCGTAAGGCATTTGTTGATCATGATATGGACACTCTGAAAAGTGCCAAGATGGTTGAGATCTTCAAAGCGTTCAAAGACCTGCGCAAATATATCGACAAAGATTCCGCTGGCCGCGACTGGAATATTGCCACCAGCATGGTCATTAATGGAAAAGCTGCGATGCAGGTCATGGGTGACTGGGCGAAAGGTGAATTTGTGGCAGCAGGTAAGAAAGCGGGTGTTGATTTTGCCTGTCTTCCGGCTCCTGGAACTTCCGGTCAATACACCTTTAACATCGACAGCTTTGCTATGTTCAAGCTGAACGATTCCGAAAATGCC
This sequence comes from Hahella ganghwensis DSM 17046, assembly GCF_000376785.1. Lineage (GTDB taxonomy): Bacteria > Pseudomonadota > Gammaproteobacteria > Pseudomonadales > Oleiphilaceae > Hahella > Hahella ganghwensis. The sequence continues at coordinate 144,488 of NZ_AQXX01000141.1, read as the reverse complement.
AAAGCCCAGAATGCGCTGGCTAAAACCATTATGGAACCGGCATTCCAGGAAACCTTTAACCTGAACAAAGGCTCAATTCCTGTTCGTTCCGGTATGTCCCGTGCCAAGTTTGATTTCTGTGCTGATGCTTCCATGGATGCCTTCAATGCTTCCGCAGCCACTGGCGATCTGGTACCAAGTATGGCACATGGCATGTCGACAACATCTTACATCCAGGGTGCGATCTATGATGTTGTAACCAACTTCTTCAACGACGAATCGTTGTCTGCTCAGGACGCGGTCAATCGTCTGGCGCAAGCTGTTAAAGCCGCCATGTAACCTTATACGGCTCCAGGGCCTCTGGAGCCGCTTTCTTTTAAAACCATGATTCTGACTACAGGGATGCTTCTCTGTGGAATGGGCTATCTTTATATCTACTAGAGGTCACTATGAGGGCGATAACTATGAGTGCTGAAGAGCCTCTGCAGACAGCGAAGCAATCAAGTGGGTTGCTGCAGCGGATAGAGCACTGGATACCCAAGGTGGTAGTAGCGCCGACATTTATCATGATGTTGGTATTTATCTACGGCTACATCATCTGGACCGGTGTACTTTCTGCCACGAATTCCCGGTTTCTACCGTCTTATGATTTCGTTGGCGGACTTCAATACGAAAAACTGTTTGAAAACCCTCGGTGGGAGACAGCCTATACGAATCTGGCTCTTTTCGGTGGCTTGTTCATCGCGATCTGCCTGTTTATCGGAGTTACTCTGGCAATCCTGCTGGATCAGAAGATTCGCCGGGAAGGTGTCCTGAGAACCATTTATCTTTATCCAATGGCCCTATCGTTTATCGTGACGGGTACCGCCTGGAAATGGATGCTGAACCCCGGCCTTGGCCTGGAAAAGCTGGTACAGGATATGGGATTTGAGAATTTTTCCTTTGACTGGATCGTTGATCCGGATATGGCAATCTACACCCTGGTGATTGCCGCAGTCTGGCAGTCATCCGGATTTGTGATGGCCATGTTCCTGGCTGGTCTGAGGGGAATTGATAACTCGATCATTCAGGCTGCGCAGATGGATGGTGCCAGTATGCCGCGTATCTACTGGCGCATAATTGTGCCATGTTTGCGTCCGGTATTTTTCAGCGCTTTCATTATCTTGTCCCATATAGCCATCAAGAGTTTTGACTTGGTCATGGCAATGACAGGCGGTGGACCAGGCTACGCGACAGACTTACCTGCGACATTTATGTACGCGCACTCTTTCACGCGCAGCTCTATTGGATTGGGAGCCGCCAGCGCCATGTTGATGCTGGGCGGGGTGTTGGCAATCCTCATTCCTTACCTGTATTCAGAATTGAGAGGGACCCGCAATGGTTAATCATCATATGGCCCAGCGAACCTGGGGATTCTGGATCAACCGAGGCATCATTCATGCACTGTTGATCTCTGCCGCCTTGTTTTATCTGTTACCCCTGGTGGTGATGCTGCTTACCTCCTTTAAAACCATGGATGATATCCGTGCGGGTAATCTGATTTCCTTCCCGGCAGAGTTTGTGATCGAGCCCTGGATTAAGGCATGGTCATCTGCTTGTACCGGGGTGAAGTGTGAAGGCGTTGGAAGCTACTTTTTCAACTCGGTTCAGATAGTGGTTCCGGCGGTTCTGATTTCCACCGCACTCGGCGCGATTAATGGCTATGTTCTGACGAAGTGGCGCTTCCGTGGCAGTGAGCTGTTCTTCGGCCTGCTTTTGTTTGGGTGCTTTATTCCGTTTCAGGTGGTATTGCTGCCCATGGCGCAGACACTGGGTTGGCTTGGTATTGCCAATACCACAACAGGTCTGGTGCTGGTGCATGTGGCCTATGGTGTGGCGTTCACCACGCTCTTCTTCCGAAACTTCTATGTGAATATTCCATCGGAACTGGTCAAGGCAGCCCAGCTAGATGGTGCTGGTTTTTTCAAAATCTTCTGGCGCATCCTGCTGCCTATTTCTGGTCCGATCATTGTGGTGACTATCATCTGGCAGACAACTCAGATCTGGAACGACTTTCTGTTCGGGGTGGTCTACGGCAGCGGTGAAACCCAGCCCATAACGGTCGCACTGAATAACCTGGTGAATACCTCTACGGGGGTTAAGGAATATAACGTGCATATGGCGGCTGCGATTATTGCGGGACTGCCCACACTGCTGGTGTACGTTCTGGCCGGTAAGTATTTCGTTCGAGGCCTGACCGCCGGTTCGGTTAAGGGTTAAAAACAGTTTCCTGAAAAATATGATTTGACGGGGCTGGTTAAAGGCCAGCCCTGAATAAAGAGAGGTTAGCAACATGGCTGCGTTGGAAATAGATAACGTTCGCAAGGTATTTGGCGGTAAGACAGAAGTTCTGAAAGGGATCAACATCAGTATTGAGAATGGAGAGTTCTTGATTCTGGTAGGCCCTTCCGGTTGTGGTAAGTCCACTCTGATGAATAGTATTGCCGGTCTGGAAAGCATTACCGATGGGCAGATCCGTATCGGGGGAGAAGATGTTTCTGGTCGATCTCCCAAAGATCGTGATATTGCGATGGTGTTCCAGAGCTATGCCTTGTATCCCAGCATGAATGTTCGCGACAACATTGCATTCGGGTTGGAGATGCGCAAGGTACCAAAGGAAGATCGCCTGAATGAGGTGAATCGGGTCGCCAAAATGTTGCAGATAGAGCACCTGCTCGACCGCAAGCCTTCTCAACTCTCTGGTGGTCAGCGTCAACGGGTCGCAATGGGACGGGCGTTGGCGAGGAAGCCGAAAATCTATTTGTTCGATGAGCCGCTGAGTAATCTCGATGCCAAACTTCGCGTCGAGATGAGGACTGAAATCAAAAAGCTTCACCAGAACCTGGGAACCACGATTGTTTATGTGACCCATGACCAGATTGAAGCGATGACCCTTGCCGACCGTATCGCGGTCATGAAGGATGGCATCGTGCAGCAATTTGGTACGCCGCAGGAAATCTATGATGAGCCGGCCAATATTTTTGTCGCAGGATTTATGGGCTCTCCGGCCATGAACTTTATTCCTGCGCCTATACAGAAGGAACAGGGGCAGTTGGTCGCCAAAGTCACTACCGCTGGAGGGCAGACCTATAGCCTTCCTCTTGGCAAGCGCGGTGAGAACCTGGAGAAATATGAAGGTCGTAAGGTTATTCTGGGAGTTCGTCCTGAGCGCATCAGTGAGGTGAATATCACTGAAGTTGAGCGTGAAGATGTGGTTGTGGTGAAAACGAAGACAGAAATCGTTGAGCCGACCGGCCCAGACACTTTGATCCATATTACCCTCAACGGCGTGGAAGTCGGTTGTCGGGTTGCTCCGGATTCGGCGGTAAAAGCCGGAGAGGATATGGAGTTCATGGTTGATCTTTCTAAAGCTGTCTTCTTTGACAGCGAAACCGAGGCCAGGATTTAGCCTGATTAACGGCGGCACGATAACACTATCGACCGCCGTTTTTTTTCAACGGATTGTGACCACCTGCCGGATCTGATACTTACCAATAATGGCCTGTCATTGAGCTAGTCTGTGACTGGCTTCTGGATCCGGCAATCTCTAAAAATAAAAATATAGGTCAGGAGCTGAACGTGAAACTTGGTCAGATGTCGAGCTGTCCGGCTGTGGGTATTCAGCCAGAGAGCGGCACCCGGCGGTGCTCGCTTGCGCTGATTTCCTGCGACAGTGCTCCGGAAAACATTCAGCATTATCCGGGAGTGGAGATACTTTTACCATTACAGGGATCTGTTCAACTTGAATACTCTGCCAGGCAGATAACGGTCAATCAGGGGGACTTGATTCTGCTATCGGGGATGCATCCCTACCGATTTCTCAAAGCGGATGATGTAGATTTTTACCGTTTGCGCCTGTCCCTAATGGCTTTTTTTAATCTGAAAATGCCCTCAGTCTACAAAACTGAAGTCCTTCATGGTCTGCCTTTGCTTTTATCCCAGGATTACTACTGTAACGAGTCTCTGCTTTCACGCTGGCAATCTGAGCTTGGGCTTGACGACCATGCACTGGAAGAACTGGTTCTGGATGAAGTCTGCCTTTTTCTACGACGTCAATTAGGTCCACATCTGAAAGAATGCCTGATGGCGAACGGGGGGCATTGCCAGGCTCTTAATGGTCACGTCGTCAGGTCGTTAGAATTTATTCATCAGAATTATACCTGTCCAATCGGGATTGCTGAGATTGCAGAGCATGTAAGGTTGAACAAGAACTTTTTAATGGGATTGTTTAAAAAATCTCTCGGAATTACGGTGCTGGAGTACTTGACTGCCCGGAGGTTAAGTCGGGCGCAAAAGCAATTGCTGAGCACAGATGAGCAGGTGATTCAGGTCGCGTTTTCCTGTGGTTTTGGGTCTGTAACACGGTTTTACGAAGTATTTAAGCAGTATTTTGGCATTTCACCTTTGCAATATCGTAAGCGCCATCTTGCTGATCCCTGGTACAGGCTCAGAGAAGGCAGTTAATATAGCTGCAGCACCAATATAATATTCCCGGCCGTATGTTTGGAGCGGGAGTCGGAAGGAGTCATTAATGTATCGAAGTGAAAAATTCCTCCTCAAGCATTGTCGGCAAATTCTGGAATTCTATCAGAATAGCTGTCTGGACCCCGCTGGAGGCTATTTTCAGAACTTCCTGGATACTGGCGAAGTATTCAAGCCGGATGTCAAACATCTGGTTAGCAGTACCCGTATGATGTTCAATTTTTACCAGGGGTATTTTGAATTCAGGGAACAGTGGATGTTGGAATATGCCCGTCACGGGTATCAATTTCTGCACCAGAACCACCAAAGAAAGGACGGTAAGGGATTTGTCTGGAGTATGGCTGAAAGCCAGCCAACAGATCTGAACCAGTACTGCTATGGATATGCTTTTGTCATGCTGGCCTTATCTGCGGCTGTCAGAGCAAGAGAGCCCGGTGCAGCGGAATGGCTCGAAGAAGTCTGGGAGTTGTGGGAGTCGCATTTCTGGTTGCCAGAGCAGGGGCTTTATGCGGATGAAATCAGCGCAGATTGGTCTGAAGTCTCTGTCTATCGAGGGCAGAACGCTAACATGCATGCCTGTGAGGCATTGCTATTCTGCTATGAAGCTACAAATGATCCACGATATCTGACGCGAGCACAGCAGCTTGCTGAAATGTTCACGGGAACGCTGGCTGCCCAGACTCAGGGGCTGGTGTGGGAACACTATCATCTGGACCTTAGCCCTGATTGGGAATTCAACCGGGATGATCCAAAAAACCTGTATAAACCTTGGGGGTTTCAACCCGGTCATCAGACGGAGTGGAGTAAGCTGTTAATGATGCTTTATCGTCATGACGCCAATCCGGCCTGGTTACAACGAGCACAATATCTTTTTGACAAAAGTATGGAAGTTGCCTGGGATCATGAAAGTCACGGGCTTTTTTACGGATTTGCGCCGGACGGCTCTATCTGCGATGACGATAAGTATTTTTGGGTCCAGGCAGAATCCATAGCCGCGGCTGCATTGTTGGGCGATGCTTCCTCGGATCTTCGGTATTGGGAGTGTTATGAGCAATTATGGGATTATTGTTGGAATTACTTCGTGGATCATGAACATGGTGGCTGGTATCGATTGCTGACGCGAGATAACCGTTGTGTCAGCAATCGCAAGAGTGAAGCTGGCTCCAAGTGTGACTATCATAATCTAAATGCCATCCTTGAAGTTGTGCGTACCCTCAGAGGATCGGCTTGAAACTAAGTACTGAATTTTTCTATTCTAATCAAATTCTTAATGGGAAATCGGCGAACTTTGTTGCCGGGTGAATGCTGGTAAAACGGTTTGACTACCCGGCAATAAATCCTATGCTTTAAGCAAAGAGTTTGCTGACGTTCCGTCTGATGCGCGCTACGGGGGAAAGGGTTGTAGCTATTATATACCTCGCTGGCCTGGCCAGCCGTTTTTTATCGATTGGTAAACAACTCTTTTCCGATTTTCAAAGCAGAATGAAAATAGTGCTCTGATATAGGTATCAGATGTGATGTCAGCTGATTCTGGTACGTGGCTCTGATTGCTGTCCGTTTGACAGCAGGAACTGCGCAACTTAGTTGAGGTTTAGGATGAGAAAGAATACCCCTGTTACTCAGGTTAACAAAGATTACTCCAGTAACACCCATATTGTTTCCACAACAAACGACAAGGGTGTTATCACCTATGCCAATCAGGATTTTGTGGACATCAGTGGGTTCCAACTACCCGAACTGGAAGGGCAGGCACATAACATTGTTCGCCATCCAGACATGCCACAGGCTGCATTCAAGGACTTGTGGGATACTGTGAAGCTTGGAAAGCCCTGGATTGGAATAGTGAAAAATCGCTGCAAGAATGGCGATCATTACTGGGTTGATGCGTTTGTATCCAAATCTTCCGGCGGAGAAGGGTTTCAGTCTGTCAGAATAAAACCGCAGGCGAAACACGTCGCCGCGGCAGAAAAAATTTACCAAAAGCTGAATGCGGGTCAGATGCCGGACACTCGTATGTCGCCACGACACTGGTCGCTGTTTACCAAAATAATGGTGGCTGCAGTCCTGACTCTTGCTCCTGTAGCAATTGCGGTTTTGGGAGGTATGACTGACTCGATTTCTCTGATTGTTGCCATGGTCATTGGCCTGGTTCTCGGGGCGGTTGCAGGCGGCTGGATTGGAGCGCCGTACAAGTCTGCCGCTGAAGAATCCAGAAAAATATATGACAACCAAGTGTCAAGGCTGGTTTATGGTGGCCGGAATGATGAGCTTGGGCAACTTTCCACGGCGCATCATTTCCTGCGCAGTAAACTGGAGACAGTGATATGGCGGATTCAGGATTCAGTCCATCAACTTGAAACCGTGGCTCAGCAAACCGCATCACTATCGACGGATTCTGAGCAGCAGATTCGCAACCAACAGGTTGAAATTGAGCAGATTGCCACGGCGATGAATGAAATGTCAGCCACGATTGATGATGTTGCGAGAAACTCCAGCTCTGCTTCAGAGTCCATGCATTCGGTGGAAAGTTTGGTAGGTGAAGGATCTAAGAAGGTCAATGAAACCATCAGTTCAGTTGATCAGTTGGTGAGTCGCCTGACAGAAGCTTCCGGTAAGGTGGAAGAGGTCAGCTCAAAAAGTGAGAATATTTCGACCCTGGTGGAGTCGATTCAGAATATTGCTGAGCAAACCAATCTTCTGGCCCTGAATGCTGCGATAGAGGCTGCCCGCGCGGGGGAGCAGGGCAGAGGCTTTGCTGTTGTTGCAGATGAAGTTCGAAATCTGGCCAGTAATACGGCCAAGACCACCGAGGAAATTCAGCAGGCCATTGAGTCTATTCGTGCAGATGTGAACCATGCGGTGGCAATGATGAACCGCGCCAAGGAAATGTCCATTGATACGGTTGAGCTCTCCAGAGAAGCAGGTAGCTCACTTGAATCCATATTGGCGGCCACGCAGGAAACTTCTTCACTGGTGACCCAGATCGCAACTGCAGCTGAGCAGCAAAGCTCGGTGACAGAAGAGATTAACGGGAATATCCATCACATCAATGACTCTGCCAATATCACCACCCAAAATGCGCATCAAACACATCAGGCAAACCAGAATTTGCTGGAGGAGGTAATCCGACTTCAGTCTGTCGCCAAGCAGTTCAGTAGTCGCTGAGAACTGGTTTTTTGATTGAGCTCTCAATCCGGCAGGTTGGGAGCTTTTTCCTTCAGCATTTTCGCCAATGTTTCGAGTTGATCCTGATCTGTCCTGTCAAATGCGGCGGGATAGTCAGAATCAATATCGAGAACAGCGATGACGTCATTATTTTTATTGAAAACAGGTACTACGATTTCACTTTGAGTGGTGGAGGAGCAGGCAATGTGATCCGTTATTGCGTTTACGTCCTTCACCAACTGTGTTTTTTCCGCAGTGGCTGCCGCACCACATACGCCACGATGAAAAGGAATCGTCAGGCACCCATGACCATCTTGATATGGGCCGGCTTTCATTAGTGCCGGTTGGACAACACGATAGAATCCCGTCCAGTGAAAATACTCAAATCTCTGATGTAGCTCGCAACACACAGTAGACAGAATTGTGATCCAATCCATTTCTTCTGCGATGAGATGCTGAATAATCTTCAGAGTTTCCTGATAATGACCGAGTTTTTCTTGAACGCTGGCGTCGCGGGAGAGTGAAGTAAACACGTAAAACCTCTGGTGGATAAATCTCGTGCCTCAGGTGAACGCATATGGCAAAGGCACTGGTTAATCGTCGCCCCTATAATGCCTTGCCGGACTAAAAATACCGAGGGAAGTTTAGTGAAAAAAATGACTTATGTCGGAATGGGGCTGATCTGCCTCTTCCTCAGTGGCTGTTTTTATTCTGCCGCCGTGGGGGTGGCGGATGTGGCGATCATAGAAAGAACCAAACAAAAGCATGCTTTTGTTCACGCCATGGAAGATGGCTATGAAAAATATCAGAAGGATTGGGCTGGTTCTGATTGCCCTAGAAATGAGTATGAAGTAAGTCCCAAGATCGTCGAATATGCCAAGAGCCGGCCTCCCTATGGGTTGGATGCTGCCCTTAAAATGCTGATGGAAATATACAATGACCCGGAGCAGACAGATCAGGTTCGCTCTCATGCTCTGTATCATGTGGCCGTTGCCTATATGAGGCGTCGGGAAAGCAACTATGAAATCGCAGAAGAGTATCTACAAACGATTCGGGATGACTTTCCCGGTACGCACGATTGTGTTGTGGCCCGATTACTTAAGGAAGTCAAAGAGCGTCAGGAATTTCAGGGGAATTTTGAAGATACTTCTGAGGGATGATTTGAGATAAAAAAAGGCAGCACTTTGCGGCTGCCCTTGTTCAATTATGCCGGTGACGACTTAGCTTTCATTCTGCTCTCTGGCGATGGCGCGGTAGCCGATATCGTTGCGGTAGAAGGCACCGTCCCAACTGATATGACGGGCAAGAGCATAGGCGTTCTTCTGCGCTTCTGAAACAGTATTGCCCAGAGCAGTGGTGCACAGAACGCGTCCTCCGCTGGTGGTGACGTCTTCATTTGCCAGCTTGGTGCCAGCGTGAAACACTTTGCCAGGGAGCCTGGCGGCTTCTGTCAGGCCGCTGATAACGCTACCTTTGGCATAGCTGTCCGGATAGCCACCTGCCGCCAGAACGACGCCCAGAGCGGCTCTGGAGTCCCACTCTGAGGATTCCTGATCCAGTTGGCCTTTTGTTGCTGCCATACAGAGTTTTACCAGGTCGGATTTCATCCGCAGCATAATGGGTTGAGTCTCAGGATCGCCAAAACGGCAGTTGTACTCGATAACTTTGGGAGTACCGTCTGCCGTGATCATCAATCCGGCGTAAAGGAACCCTACGTAGTCATTACCCTCTGAGGCCATGCCCTGGACTGTTGGATAGATGACTTCATCCATGATTCTCTGATGCACCTCGGCGGTAACCACCGGGGCGGGAGAGTAGGCGCCCATGCCACCGGTATTAGGGCCTGTGTCGCCATCGCCGACTCGTTTATGGTCCTGACTGGTGGCCATCGGGAGGACATTCTTGCCGTCAACCATGACGATAAAGCTCGCTTCCTCGCCTTCCAGAAATTCCTCGATCACTACCCGGTGTCCTGCATCGCCAAACTTATTGCCGGCCAGCATGTCTTTGATAGCGGCTTCTGCATCTTCCAGAGTCATCGCCACAATGACACCTTTACCGGCAGCGAGTCCGTCTGCTTTCACCACAATTGGCGCACCCTGTTGGCGTACATATTCCAGGGCTGGTTCAATTTCGGTGAAGTTCTTGTACTGAGCTGTTGGAATGTTGTGGCGAGCCAGAAAGTCCTTGGTGAATGCCTTGGAGCCTTCCAGCTGTGCTGCGCCCCTACTGGGGCCAAAGATACATAGTTGCTCAGACCGGAAGCGGTCTACCACGCCCTCAACCAGAGGAGCTTCAGGACCCACAATGGTCAATTCGATCTGATTTTGTTTGGCAAAATCCACCAGTTTGTCAAAATCCAGAACATCGATATCAACGTTCTCAAGTTTGTTTTCCAGTGCAGTGCCTGCATTGCCCGGAGCGACAAATACTTTGCTGACATAATCAGCCTGGGCAGCCTTCCAGGCCAGAGCGTGTTCTCGCCCGCCGCTGCCGATGACCAGAATATTCATAGTGATTCCTTAACCCGGGGGGCGTTTAGTGACGGAAATGGCGCATGCCGGTAAATACCATGGCAATGCCGTGCTCGTTGGCAGCGTCGATGACTTCCTGGTCACGCATGGAGCCGCCAGGCTGAATGATTGCCGTGATACCTGCAGCAGCAGCGGCATCTACACTGTCGCGGAATGGGAAGAATGCATCCGAGGCCATTACCGATCCTTTAACTTCCAGGTTCTCGTCGGCGGCCTTGATTCCCGCAATTTTTGCGCTGTAGACGCGACTCATTTGTCCTGCACCAATACCGATAGTACGTCCGCTTTTGGCATAGACGATGGCGTTGGATTTTACAAACTTGGCAACTTCCCAGGCAAACAGCAGGTCACTGAGCTCTTGTTCGGTGGGAGAACGTTCTGTTGCCATGGTCAGCGCTTCCATATTGACCATACCCAGGTCACGGTCCTGAACCAGAAGGCCGCCAGTTACGCGTTTGAAATCAAAGGCAGCGAGACGCTCGCCATCGAAATCACCACATTCGAGCAGTCTGACATTGGGTTTGGCTGCGACGGCAGCGCGAGCTGCTTCTTGAATACGTGGCGCGATAATTACCTCAACAAACTGGCGCTCGACAATTGCTTTAGCGGTAGCTTCGTCCAACTCACGGTTGAAAGCGATAATGCCTCCGAAAGCTGAGGTTGGATCAGTCGCGAACGCCAGGTCATATGCCTGTTTCAGATCCGCACCGATGGCAACGCCGCATGGGTTGGCGTGCTTGACGATAACGCAGGCTGGGTCGGCAAAGGGTTTGACGCATTCAAGAGCTGCGTCGGTGTCGGCGATATTGTTGTAGGATAGTTCTTTACCCTGCAGTTGTTTGGCGGTTGATACTGACGCCTCTGTGGCATTTTGCTCCACGTAGAAAGCTGCCGTCTGATGCGGGTTTTCACCGTATCTTAGGTCCTGTACCTTGGCGAACTGCTGGTTGAGCGTGCGAGGGTAGCGGGTTTCTTCCGCCAGAACTTTTTTGCCCAGATAGTTGGCAATGGCGCCGTCATAGGCTGCCGTATGTTCAAAGGCCTTTACTGCCAGATTAAAACGGGTGGCATGGCTTAACTGCCCCTGATTACTATTCAGCTCCTGCAGGAGTTCGTCATAGTCTGAAGGGTTCACGACGATAGCCACATCTTTGTGGTTTTTAGCGGCAGAACGCACCATGGTGGGGCCGCCAATGTCAATGTTCTCAATAGCATCCGCCAACTGGCAATCCGGGTTGGCGACAGTGGCCTCGAAGGGGTAGAGGTTGACCACTACCAGGTCAATCTGGTCAATTCCATGCTCAGCCATGATCGCGTCATCCTGACCGCGGCGGCCCAGAATGCCTCCGTGTACTTTTGGATGAAGCGTTTTGACTCTTCCATCCATCATTTCCGGAAAGCCAGTATAGTCAGAGACTTCTCTTACGTTGATGGAGGCTTCCTTCAACATTTTGTAGGTGCCGCCGGTGGACAATAGCTCGACACCCTGGTCGGCCAGCGAGCGGGCAAATTCAATAATATTGGTTTTATTGGAAACGCTAAGAAGGGCGCGTTTGATTTTGACTGAGTCAGAACTGGTCATGGTCTGCAGGTCTCTTGTTTAAGCAAAAAGAGGGCTTTAAGCCCTCTCTTGATTCAATGAAGATGATAAGTCTAGTCGACGACCGCCTGTTTATTAGAGCAAGCCGTACTGTTTCAGCTTCTTGCGCAGGGTGCCGCGGTTAAGACCAAGCAGTACGGAAGCTTTGGTCTGGTTATTACGGGTATACTTCAGTACCTGCTCCAGTAGGGGAGCTTCGACTTCAGAAAGCACCATGTTGTAGACATCTTTGACCGGAGCACCATCCAGTTGGGTGAAGTAATTTTCTAATGCCTGCTCAACGCTGTCACGGAGAGTCATAGTATCTGCGGTGGATTTTTCAACCTGAAGTGGCGCTTCTGGTGTGGCAAAGCTCTCTGTAGTCATGCTGCGATTTCCTCTCCTTCTTTCGACAGGCGCTCAAAAAAACTATCAATGGCATCTAATTGTGCCTGAGCGTCGTCTATACGGTTAAATTGCGATTTAAATTCTGCTCCGATACAGGCACTGTCGAGATACCACCCGACATGTTTGCGTGCGATTCTGGCACCCTGGACAGGGCCATAAAACGCATGCAAATCAATAATGTGCCCGATCAAAATGAGTCGAATCTCCTGATGAGACGGCTCCGGTAAAAACTGTTGCGTAAGCAGGTAATGTTCGATTTCCCGAAAAATCCAGGGGCGTCCTTGAGCTGCACGGCCCAGCATAATGCCGTCAGCCTGGGTGTAGTCCAGTACTTTTTTAGCCTGAAGCGGAGAGGTGATATCACCATTGGCAATAACCGGGATGGAGACACTTTGCTTGATCTGGGCAATTGTGTCGTATTCTGCATGACCCATGTATTTGCATTCCCGGGTACGGCCGTGAACGGCGAGTGATTGAATGCCACACTCTTCCGCCATCCTGGCAACGGTGATACCGTTGCGCTTCTCCGGGCTCCAGCCAGTTCTGATTTTCAGGGTAACAGGCACATCAACAGCCTTTACCACAGCGGTCAAAATATCCCTGACCAGATCTTCATCCTTAAGCAAAGCCGATCCGGCGGCTTTGTTACAAACCTTCTTCGCAGGACATCCCATATTAATATCAATAATCTGGGCGCCGTGTTCCTGATTGTATCGGGCGGCTGCCGCCAGCATTTCAGGATCACCTCCGGCTATTTGTACCGCGATGGGAGCTTCTTCCCCCGTGTGGTCCATCCGCAATCTGGATTTGCGGGTATTTCTAAGGTCTGGATTCGCTGCCATCATTTCTGATACGGCCAACCCGGCGCCCAATGAGCGACATAGTTGTCTGAAAGGGCGATCCGTAACACCTGCCATAGGTGCGAGAATCAGATTGTTACGCAATTGGTAAGGTCCGATTTGCATGGGGGTGTATTCGTCTGTGCCCGGATCAGTATCTTTCGACAAATCAACAAAGCCTGAAGTAAAGATCAGGCCATGAGTAATGTCAGGTGTTTAAAAAATGTTCGCCCTGAATAGGGGTGCCTATGATACTCAGATGATGGGGGACGGAAAAGACTTGAAATTTAAAAAATAGAGTATTTTTTATCCCGTCAGGGCTAAATTTAATCAATTGGAGGCTTTGGCCCCGCCAAAAAGGCGGGACCGAGGCGGATTTGAGATTATTTATCTGCCTCGTAGGTGGCAATAAAGTCGAGTGTATAGTTGACGGCTTCTTTGCCTGGATCAAGGATTTCAAGTGCTATATGGACGGGCACATTGGGTGGCATGACGGTCATGCCCTTTGCTTCCCCAGACAAATATTCAGGAGGGGTGAATCGGCGTTGGGCAACAACAGCGTCGTTGATATCTGAAAAATTCAGCGAGATGTCGGGAAACGGTTGCTCGAATGTCGCCTGATTGATAATGATGGCGTCAATGATCAGTGCTTTGTTTACCAGCGGATGGCTGCGGACCACCAGGTTCTGGCTCTTAATTTTCCCAATATCATACAGAGAGGGCAGGGTACATCCGAGAACATCACAAGCTTTCGCGTAAATTGGTCTTAGTTGGTCGTAGCGGGCCAGTTTGTCAAAATGAAACCAGGCCAGTTGTAATACCAGGAAGACTACGAGGGAGATGATGGCCAGGCTCCAGAATGCTGTTCGGTACCAGTTCGATCCATGATCTATCTCAGGCCCCGATGATTTGACACTGATGGGGTCTGCGCGGAGTGTGTGATAGGGATTATCTCTTTCTGCGCGAATGGATGCCGCCATAGGATCTGGCTGTGGTGGAGGCGGAGTTGTGGAAGCTGGTTTTGGTTGTGGCGCGGCTGTTCCGGCCGGAGAGGTATGATCCTGAATCTCCAGAGGGCTTGTCTGACTTTGAGACGGTTTGGACAAGGGGGGGCTGGCAGAACGTGGAGGTTCGGGGGGTGGCTGCGGTGAAGCTGGTTTCTCCAGTTCGCGCAACATCTGCTCTGCCCAACTTTCATCGGTACTGGTGCTCTCATCATCCTCGTCGTCTTCAAATTCGAAGCTCTTTCTTTCCTCTGGCTTTTCCAGGTCGCGGAAGCTGTCACTCAGCTCGCTTTCGTCGAGCAGCCCGCCTGAGTATCCCTCTTCTTCCTGATCCTGGTCTGGATCGTCCTGAAAGATCAGCTCGTCATCAGAATCGTCCCCGGCCGCTGTCAAAGCCTTGGTCAGTTCATCCAGAATGTCATCACTGTCTTGGGTTTCAAAGTCATTGGTGTCAAAGTCTGTATCGGCAAAGATATTGTCGCCAGAGATAATGCTTGAGGTGTTACTTTTTCTAGCGGCTGTGTCTGGGGTGGATTTTCTGGCAGGAGGCTGCTGGCCGGATGCATCTGTTGAAGAGGATACCGGATCATCTGACATTAAGTGTTCGGAGGCATTGAAAACCTTCATACAGGCGCCGCATCTGACTTTGCCGCGGGCGGCCTGTAATTGTGCATCGGAAACCCTGAAGCTGGCAGAACAATGTGGACAACGGGTTAACAATGAAGCCTCCGGAGATTAACTATCAAATGGGTACAATAAGATAACCATTCTCGACCGGTGGGCAGAAACCAATATGGATTCGAATTGTGAAAGCTTGCTGCGCACTCGGCGGGAAAGAACAGTTTAAACATGAATGAAAGATAGAAGTTTTGCAAGTATTTGATCTTTAATACTTGGTGACAGGGAGAATGTCTCCCCGCCTGATTAATTTCATGTTCTCCTGCGTTCCCTGCAGTTCCGTCAGGTCAGATACCGGTGCGGCGTTTTCCGCTGATAAGCACCCAGTCCTCTTTGTACTGGGTTGGCTCCAGATCGAAGAAGACCTCGTATGCCGATCTGACGTCATGCTCCTGTTCCCTGAGAATTCCGGACAGGGCAATAGCTCCGTCTACGCGAATCAGTCCAGCCAGAGTCGGTGCCAGACCTATGAGAGGGTTGGCGAGAATGTTGGCCACAATAATATCGGCAGACATCGGCGGTAACTGGTCAGGGAGGTAAAGGCTCAGCCGCTCCTCAACGCCGTTACGCTCAGCATTGTCCAGACTGGCATCCAGGGCCTGGGGGTCAATATCTGTACCCACTGCGGCATTGGCACCTAATAGCAGACCTGCAATGGCCAGTACGCCTGAACCGCAACCAAAGTCCAGAATACTTTTTTCTTGCAGGTGCTGGCTGTCCAGCCATTCCAGGCAAAGTGCTGTGGTAGGATGGGTGCCGGTGCCAAAGGCAAGTCCCGGGTCCAGCAGAAGGTTGACCGCGTCCGGATTTTCAGGTGGTTGCCAACTTGGGCAAATCCATAACCTTTTTCCGAATTGCATGGGCTGGAAATGGGTCATCCACTCCCGCTCCCAATCGCGGTCTTCAATGATTTCACAATGAGTGGCGTCATAAGGTATCTGATGCTGCTCAAGATGCGACCTGACCAGTTCCCGGTCAATATCGGCACTGAATAGGGCAACCACCTGGGTGCTGGACCACAACGGTGTTGTTCCAAGGTCTGGCTCCAGGACGGGATCATCGTGGGCGTCGACCATCGTAATGGACAGGGCTCCAATATCTTCCAGAAGCCCTTCTATATATTCAGCAGTGTCATCACTTGCAGCAACAGTTACCTGTAGCCAGCTCATGTTAATCCTTAAGTAATTTTTCCAGGTAATGTATGGTGAACTTCTGGCTTCTGAAGCCGGAATCTCTCACCAGACGACGATGTAGAGGGATATTGGTTTTGATCCCTTCTACCACCATTTCTTCGAGCGCATTATGCATACGTTCCATGGCGTTGTCGCGGTCAATTCCCCAACAGATCACTTTTCCGACCAGAGAATCGTAGTACGGTGGTACGGTGTAACCGCTGTACAGATGTGAATCCACACGTACACCATTTCCGCCGGGGGCATGGAAGTGTTGTATGGTTCCGGGGCTGGGAGTGAACTTTTGCGGATCTTCAGCGTTGATTCGGCATTCAACGGCATGGCCGCGAAACAGAATATCTTCCTGCTTGAAAGTCAGTGGCATGCCACTGGCTATGCGAAGCTGCTCTTTGACAATATCCACTCCTGTAATCATCTCGGAAACAGGGTGTTCAACCTGAACACGGGTGTTCATTTCAATGAAATAGAAATTGCCATCCTGATACAGGAATTCAAAGGTTCCTGCACCTCGGTAACCGATATCGATACAGGCGTCTGTACAGGCTTTCAATACCTTTTCCCGCGCTTCTGGATCAATGCCTGGTGCCGGGGCTTCCTCGATGACTTTCTGGTGGCGACGCTGCAATGAGCAGTCGCGGTCACCCAGGTGAATAGCATTGCCCTGGCCATCGGCCAGTACCTGCACTTCGACGTGACGAGGACGATCCAGGAATTTTTCCAGGTATACAGTAGGATCGCCGAAAGCCGCTTTGGCTTCACTCTGGGTTACGTGGATGGCGTTCAGCAGAGCCGCTTCACTGTTAACCACCTGCATTCCTCGGCCGCCACCGCCTGATGCTGCTTTAATCAGGACCGGGTAACCGATTTTACGGGCAATTTCCAGAGTACGCTGATTGTCATCTGTAATGGGGCCGTCGGAACCGGGAACGGTGGGGACTCCGGCTTTTCGCATGGCCTGGATGGCTGAGACTTTGTTCCCCATCAGACGAATGGTGTCGGCGCGGGGGCCAATAAAAACAAAACCGCTCTTTTCGCACTGCTCGGCAAAGTCGGCATTCTCTGACAGGAAGCCGTATCCAGGGTGAATGCCAACAGTATCGGTTACTTCGGCTGCAGAAATAATGGCAGGGATGTTGAGGTAGCTTTCAGTGGGGCTGTTTGGGCCGATACACACTGATTCATCTGCCAGTCGAACGTGCATAAGATCACGATCGACACTTGAATGGACTGCAACGGTGCTGATACCCAGTTCCTTGCAGGCACGCAAAACTCTCAGGGCGATTTCGCCACGGTTCGCGATCAGTACTTTTTCCAACATGGTCAATGTACTCGTAAGAATTTCGTTTTCCATGGCCCACGCCGCTAATCATCTAGTGGAAGCGTAGGCCGTTTTTGCGGTGGCAGTCAGTGAAGAATCAATTCGGACTGTTGCCAACGGACGTGATGCTTAGAGTCAGACAATGGTGAACAATGGCTGGTCGAATTCCACCGGTTGGCCGTTTTCCACCAGAATGGCCTCTACGGTGCCGGATTTGTCTGCTTCGATCTGGTTCATCATTTTCATTGCTTCTACGATGCAAAGTACATCGCCAGCTTTTACTTGCTGGCCAACTTCAACAAAAGCTCCTGCTGTTGGTGAAGGTGAACGGTAAAATGTTCCCACCATTGGGGATTTGACGACATGCCCGTTCAGAGCTGGCTGGCTTGGTTCAGCTGAGCTGGCAGCTGCCGGTTCAACGGCTGCGGCAACAGGCTTGGGGGCCGCCTGAGGGGCGCTGACATACACAGGATCTGCGGTAACTGAGGATTTGCGTGAAATTCTTACTGAATCATCGCCTTCCTTGATTTCGATTTCCGCAATGTCCGATTCTTCGAGTAGTTCAATCAGCTTTTTTACTTTACGAATATCCATAATGGGGTCTCGATGGTTTAAGGGTTAATTCTTGCAATGGCGGCTTGCAAAGCTAAATCATAACTCTGGCTGCCGAGTCCGCATATCACACCAATGGCGATATCGGAGAAATACGAATGGTGTCGGAAGGCTTCCCGTGCATGCACATTAGACAGGTGCACTTCGACGAATGGAATTCCGACACCGAGCAAGGCGTCTCGAATTGCAACGCTGGTATGGGTGAATGCTGCCGGATTGATAATAATGAAGTCGACGCCTTCACGTTTGGCTTCATGGATTCTGTCAATCAGCTCATACTCGGCATTGCTTTGCAGGGTTAATAAATGGTGCCCTTGGGTTTTGGCCTGTTGGGTCAAGCGCAGGTTAATGTCGTCCAGGGTTTCAGATCCGTAGATTTCCGGTTCCCGGGTTCCCAGAAGGTTTAGGTTGGGGCCATGAATAACCAGGATGCTCGCCATAGCTCGATTTCCTTAGGGCTTTATTTTTCAGGGGCTGAAGACATCACCTTGACGCTCTGAACAAGATTGGGGATCCGTCTGCAATTCCCAACTATAGAAATGAATGATTTCAACAAGTTTGCAGAAGTTTGACTCTTTTACTGGGGGTATTCAAGAAATTTGGCGGTGATTTTGGTCATACTTTGGTATATGAACTACATATTTGGAGTTCGCCGGGATACACTGAATTCCCATTATCCCGGCTGTGGCGTTAGCTAACCGGCCGCTGCCTGTCAGCTCTCACGGTAAACCCTGACGCAGTTTCTTCCACCGTGTTTGGCATCATACAGTGCCTTGTCTGCTTTTTGTGCCAGCGACTGCTGGGTATCAGTGGGGGTGCATGAGGCAATGCCGCAACTGAATGTCGCCTTGAATTGCTCCATATCTGTAGGATGAATCAATTCGGAAAACTTTTCCCGAATTTCGTTCATGATATCCCGTGCATCGGATTCAGACGTGCTGGGCAGAATGACGGCGAACTCTTCACCACCATATCGGCCGATATGATCAGACTTACGCAGTCGCTGTTTCAGAAACAGGGATATGCTCTTCAGTACTCGGTCTCCTACGGGGTGTCCATAACGGTCGTTGATCTTCTTGAAGTAATCAATATCCATCATCGCAAAACACAGGGGGGTCGAAGACTGGCCGGCTTTCTCAATTTCTCCCGTTAATAGCTGGAGTGTATGTGTATGGTTGAATAAGCCTGTCAGGCTGTCTCGAATCATCAGCGCCAGTAGGGACCGGGCACGGCGGCCTCGGTTATGTATCGTCGCAACCAGATGTCGGGGAACGATAGGCTTGACCAGAAAATCGTCTCCCCCAAGGCTCATGGCATGTAATTGCTTGTTGATATCATCTTCCGCCGACAAGTAAATGATGGGGACGCTGACAAACTGATCTTGTTGCCGGATAACCTTGGCCAGTTCTGTGCCGGTACAACCCGGCATATACATATCCATGATGATAAGTTCCGGCGAGAACTCTTTCAGTCCGACCAGTACCTGCATGGGATCGGTAATGATTTTGGGGATGATTCCGGCTTTCTTCAGGGCGCTTTCGATAAAGGCTGCCTGCGCTTTCGAATCATCCACAACCATGACCCGATAGGGTTGATGGCTGCTGGTGCGGGTGAAGGTTTCCACTTTTTCGATAAGCTGGGCTGCGTCAAACTGACCGGAGAAGAACTCCTCACCTCCATTTCGGGCGGCGATCAGTCGGGTTTCGATGTCGCCTTCGTCGGCGCAGACGAAGAGGACGGGAACCGGAGTTTCGTGATGACCCTGAATGGTCTTGATGACCTCCAGCCCCGCGCGGGAGCTGTCGCCGAAATCTACATCAAGAATCAGTGTTTCCGGCTTGTTTTTCTGGGTGGCTGCAACCAGCGATTCATGGTCGTAATAACGTTCGCCGCGAAAGTCGAAAAACTGCATCTGTCGGATGATTCGGTCTGCCAGTTGCCCATTGTTCAGAGCAATATAGATCGGTGCTCTGATGTAGGTTCTCTGAGCATACATGCCTGGTTTGTCTGATTTGCGCTGAGTCAAATTGGCCAGTTCGAGGATATGTGCCTCCAGTGCCTCTACTTCCTGACTGACATTATTACCGCCGCGAATATGAGCTTTTTTCAGATCCTGGTTAATAGCCTGGGCAATACTGAGGTGATCGGTCATATCGAAGCGGGCGGCGTACCTGCCCAGTTTGATGGTGGCATTCTGGAAATCCGTCAGCCACTGAGAGTCACTCCATTGCCGGAGTTTGAGTTGTTGCCAGGCCTCAAGAACAACGCGAGCCTGAGTGGTCACCCGCCCGGCGAAATGTTGCTTGAGTTTGTCCCTTTGGCTTTCGATGGTCATAAGTGTAGTGTGGCCCATTTCCGCTTTTTTTCTGAAGAGTCCTGTGGTGAAGGTGCCTGATTAGAGTATGAGCTGGAAATTATCTGATTTGTGGTCTTCGTCCAGGCTCTTCTATTGTTATTCTTTCAATTAGATGAAGTATAGTAGTGGTTTTTCGAATCAGCATAGTGGGAAACTGTATAGCTCTGTAACTTATTGTTCGAGTGAGACTTTCATCAGATTTCTGTCAGTGGAAAATGAGTATCAACAGCTCCAGAGAAAATAAGAGGATAAAAATCCGGTGACTCATAAGCCCCAGGAACCCCGAGGACTGTATAGTTTTAAAGGACTGCTGCTGGCAGTGGTATATGGTGTATTGGTCATGCTCCTGCTCGGCGGGTTGATACTGAATGTGGTGCAAAAGCGGGAGTATCTTCAGGCCCAGCTTACTTCCCATGGTCAGGATTCAGCGACTTCACTGGGGCTTTCGCTGTCGACGGTTGCCGTGGAAGGCGACTGGGTCGCTGCATCCTCGATGATCGATGCGATTTTTGATTCCGGCGCATACTCGAATGTGCGTCTGCTGGATAGCCAGGGACAGGTCGTTATTAACCGTAGTGCGCTGCTGAGCCTGGAAGAGGTTCCTGACTGGTTTATTTCTATAATGCCGCTGCAGACTCCCTTGGGGCAGGCAGATGTCGTCTCCGGCTGGAAAAGGGTTGGGACTCTGCAGGTCAGAAGCCATCCAGGCTTGGCTTACCGTGACCTCTGGTCTACTGTCAAACAGCAGGGGGCGTTATTTGTCATACTGGGATGCGTGGTCTTTCTATTGCTACATCTGTTGTTGAGGCAGTTGTTGCGCCCCCTGAAGCGACTGGAATCAGCAGCAGACAAAATCGCGCATCGCCGTTTTGATGTAACCCTTCCGTTACCGGCCACCAAAGAAATGCGACGGGTGACAGAGGCTGTTAACACGATGACTGCCTCAATAAGAACCATGTTTGATGAACAGGTCCATACTATCGAGAGCCTTCGCAGGACTGCGCTTCAGGATTCTGTTACGGGGCTGATTAACCGTGAGACATTTGATAAGCGGTTGCAGGCAGGTCTGTCCAGTGGTGCAGGGGAAGGTAGTGGGGTACTTTGGTTGCTGGAACTAAAAGGTTTTGGTCGATACAACGAAAAGTATGGGAGGTCTTCCGGGGATCAACTCTTGACTGAGGTGGCTGAAGTCCTGCAGGACGAGGTACGTGCTGTTGTGGGCAGTTATGTGGCTCGCCACGCTGGTTCTTCCTTTGCGGCATTTATTCCGGCCTTTGATCTTGAGCATGCTGGAGAGCTGGCTGATCAATTATTAATGCGTCTGCAGGCTTTGGAGGCTTTGCAGAAAGATGGTGATTGCGTGACAGCTCTGGGGATGGTCTTGTGCCGGGACGGCGATAACCTTAGCGATTTACTTTCTGCTGCTGACTTTGCAGCTCAGGAGGCGGTACAGTCTTCGGGAGGCGGGTGGTCGGCGGCAGATGGTGACCTGAAACGATCTTCTGATCCGGTCAAAACGGCCTCGTTTTGGCGGGAGTTATTACGTGAGGCGTTGGACAGGCAGGGATTTGTAATGAACTTTCAACCTGTTGTCAGTCTGGGGATAAGTGAGAAAAATAACGGGACGAACTCAATATCAAATGAAGCTCTCCCAGATGTGGCGCGTCAAGGTGTCATCATGCAGCAAGTCCTGGCCAGGCTGGCTGATGAGCACGGGCAGCATGCTGCCGCAGAGTTTGTTCCAATGTTGAATCGCTTTGCGATGACGTCCGAACTTGATTTGTGCATGCTTGAACAGGGATTGCATCGATTGAGTCAGCATCCTGAAGATGGTGCGTTGTGCATATTGCTCTCTGTTCAGACTCTCGCCAGGGATGATCTGGCAGCAGTTTTAACGGCTTTGCTGCATAAGTATGAGGGGGAGACTGGACGCTTGTACCTTGAATGTCCTGAATATGCGCTGCAGGTATGTTGGGCAGGTGTTGATGTGTTGATACAGTTGCGCCAACGCTTTGGTTATCGTCTGGTGATCGGTCGTTTTGGCACGGCTGGCTTACCTTTCGGATACTTGCGGGATTTGTCTGTGGATGCGATTAAGGTGGACCCGGGATTGGTGAAAAATATCGACGAAGATGATGGGCATCAGTTTTATCTTCGTTCTATTGTGCAGATTGCGCACTCTCAAAACAGTCTGGTCATTGCCGTAGGGGTGGAGAGTCAGGAAGAGTGGGATTGTCTGATGAATATCGGGGTGGATGGTGCAATGGGGTATCATATATGCCATCCTCAGTCAGAGCCTGTGCATTTGGGCGGATGACAACCGTTTGATCTCTATGCCGGGGCTGACGGATACATATCAATACTGGAAAGGTTTATGTGGCAATCAATGAAAAATTTCTTTGTGGAGCGTTGGGAGGATCTTGAGGATTATCTTGGCGGTGGCAGGTTGTTGAAGTTTATCGGGATCCTGTTGCTGGTATATCTGTTGGCCTCTGTGCTTGTCGGTTGGTACTGGAGTCAGGAACCTGAGTTATTTGATGTGAATGAATCAACCCGGTTGCTGGTAGGCGAGCAGCAGACCAATACGGTCGTTGGCACTACAACCACTGCCACGTTGATTACACTCGTGGAAACCCTGATGCAGAAAAATGGTGGATATATCAGCAATGATGTTTTTCCTCCCGGTGTCTGGCTGGACAATATTTCTAACTGGGAGTTTGGGGTGCTGGTACAGGTAAGGGACTTAAGCCGGGCGCTGCGGAAAGACATCAGTCGCTCTCAAAGTCAGTCTGTTGAAGATCGGGATCTCACGATTGCTGAGCCTCAACTGCATTTTGACAGCGCTTCCTGGATGATTCCTTCAACAGAGTCTGAGTATCGTCGAGGTGTCACTGCGCTTAAGCGTTATATGGTGCGCCTGGCGGACACAGACAAGAACGATGGCCAATTCTATGCTCGATCAGATAACCTGAGAAGCTGGCTGACGGATGTGGAAACCCGTCTTGGCAGTCTGTCGCAGAGGCTCAGTGAAAGTGTCGGCAAGCGACAATTCGATGTTGATCTGGCCGGCGATCCGGCAGCACAGCAGTCCACGCCGGGGGTCGAGGAACAGGAATTAAAAACCCCATGGCTGGAAGTGGATGATGTGTTTTATGAGGCTCGCGGCACAGCGTGGGCATTGATTCATATTCTGAAAGCCATTGAAGTGGATTTTGCGGCAGTATTGAAAGATAAAAACGCTACTGTCAGTCTGCGTCAGATAGTAGTAGAGCTGGAAGCAACCCAGGAATCTGTCTGGAGTCCGTTTATTCTGAATGGCAGTGGTTTTGGTGTGTTGGCGAATCACTCGTTAACCATGGCGTCTTACATTTCACGTGCCAACGCAGCGATTATTGATCTGAGAAGTTTATTGGCCCAGGGCTGATTGCATCAAGGGAAAGCAGGGTTCATCAGGAGCCGCCTCTTAAGGGCGGCTTTTTTACGCCTGAATGACCCGCTCCAGGGCGTCAATATTGGCTTTCATGTGTAGTGGATTTATCGTACCGACAATGGCACTGGTGACGCCTGGATTCGAGAATACAAAACGAAAGCTCTCTGTCAGAGCATCTTCACCAGGCTTTAGACACAGATGTCCGCTGGCCAGCGCTTTCTTGATCAGAATGCCTTTGCCCTGTTCCCGGGCAAAATCAATTACCTCACTTTCCTGCCGCTCATTCAGGTTGTAAGTCACCATGGCGACATCACTGTGGCGTAGAGCTTCAATGCCGCCCTCAACCGTCTTGGTAGACATGCCTGTTGCTCTGACCAAGCCCTGTTGCTTCAGTTCGTTCAGGGCATCAATTGCACCCTGTTGAATAATGTCCAGATCATTACCGTCCGAGTGGACCAGTACAAGATCAAGATAGTCTGTTTTCAGGCGTTTAAGACTGCGTTCGATACTGAAGCGGATGTGCTCAGGGGAAAAATTAAAGCTGGACTTGCCCTGATCGAATTCTTCACCGACTTTGGTGCAGATGATCCAGCGGTTGCGCTGACCCTGGAGCAGAGTTCCCAAGCGTTCCTCGCTTATTCCGTAGGCCGGAGCCGTATCAATAAGGTTCATGCCGAGGTCGGCGGCGAGATTGATGATCGCCTTGGCATCCCGGTCATTGGGAAGCTCAAAGCCTTGCGGATATTTCACTCCCTGATTACGTCCCAGCTTTACAGTGCCCAGTCCAAGGCAACTGACTTCCAGTCCGGACTGGCCCAGTGGGCGGTAGATCATGACAGTAAATCCTCCCATACAGGCTGACTGACCGTGGGGCGGTTCAGGAACTTCAGCTGATTGTAATCGGTTTCCGCACCAGGCGTGATATTGTCCTGTTTCAGCTTGGCGAATACTTCATCCACCAGATTGGGGGTCAGTGCCAGTTTGGTAGGCCAGCAGGTGATAATATTCTCAGACTGGTGGACAAAGGCCGAATCCGGTCTCAACATAGCATTTTGCTGGGGTTCTGCCCGATGGATCATGAAACTGTTCCACTGGGCGTCGCCCAAGTCGATCCAAGGGAGTAGCTCCTTGACAATCGTTTTGGCTGAATCCAGTTGGGTCTGTTTATCCAGTTCAACACCGGTTTCGGCCAGGTTGCCGCCAAGGTACCAAACCGGCTGTCCGTCGGCCATGTAGTGAGTGGTAATCGTCAGCAGAGGTTTGCTGCCAGAACCAATACAGTGGGCGTAGATCGGGTGAGGGTAGTGATGTTTCACCACCACCATGTGCAATGGGCGACGTTGCATGGCTGGCCCCTGGAGCTGCGCACTGTGAAGCACGCTCTCATTGCCTTCGCCTGCTGCCAGGATGTAGCGCTTTGCTTTGATGCGAACACGTTTATTTTTGCCAAACAACTGAAGGTCATTAACCTTTCCGTTGTCCAGTTCCAGCGAGCTGTGTTGAGCGCAATCATACTGGTAGATACCGTCACCGAAGGGACTCGTCAGCGAGTTAATGACGCTGGGGACATCCACCACAATTTCATTCAAGGCGTAAAAGTTACCGTGGAATCCTGGGTCTTTGAACGCCTCTGGGCGATGTTCCAGGTCATCCGCTTCAACCCTACCTCTGACAGCCTTACTGGCAAAAAATGAAGTCAGCTTGGACATGAGGCGATCCCGAGACCACATATAGTGATGCTCAGAGAGAATTCTGGCTGAGGTGAGATCCACATCGCCTTCCCCTTTCAGACAGGCGCGCCAGCGGGCGGGCATATCTGCGATGGCGTTGGACGCATTGGTCAGGGCGCCATGGAGAGCATACTTGGTGCCGCCGTGAATAATTCCCTGTGAGCGGACGGACTGTCCGCCTCCCAGACTTTGGCGTTCAAGCAGCACTGTGCTGTAACCGGCCGTGCGAAGACGGTAGTTGAGCCATAAACCGGCAATACCGCCCCCAATGATGACGATGTCGGTTTCGAGAATTTCTGCCATGGACTGGCCTCATGCTGACAAATCGGGCGCCATTATAGCGAGTCCGGTATGTGAACCCAAACCAATCCCTGAAAATTCAGATTGGGATATTGTAATGTTTCGTGACGGTCTACATTGCGCAGTCCGCAGTTGAAAGGCAGAGTTGTGGTACACTCCGCGGCTGATTCACACAAGCCTATAGATCAAAAATAACATGACAAGACTCTTCTACACTTTGCTTTATTACCTGATATTACCTCTGGTATTAATGCGTTTGTGGTGGCGAGGGCGAAAAGCTCCACAATACCGTCAACGCTGGCTTGAGCGTCTAGGGATATTCAAGGCCCCCAAAGACGACCGGCCTACACTCTGGATTCATTCTGTCTCCGTTGGTGAAACCGTTGCTGCAGCTCCTATGATCAAAGCTTTGCTGGCACGCTTCCCGCATTGCCGTCTGGTGGTGACAACGATGACACCAACGGGATCTGAACGAGTTAAGGCGTTGTTCGGAGATTCCGTTTTTCACGTTTACGCGCCATATGATCTCCCTGGATGTATTTCCCGTTTCTTTCAGCGTCTGAACCCTGTCGGGCTGATTGTTATGGAAACTGAGCTGTGGCCAAACTGGGTGCATTTCTGTCAGCGGCGAGGGGTACCCACCATATTGGCTAACGGTCGAATGTCGGAACGCTCTGCCAGAGGTTATGAAAAAGTGAGCGGTCTGACGTCATCAATGTTTGCTGATTTGAGCTGGGTTGCAGCTCAAAGCGCTGACGATGCCGCTCGCTTCGACCGTTTGGGGGTGAAGGTAGAAAACCTTACCACGACGGGCAGTATCAAGTTTGATATTCAGATTTCGGACGAGTTGCGCCAGTCTGGGTCTGAGCTACGGCTTCAGTGGGGGGAAGAACGTCTGGTGATTGTGGCTGGAAGTACTCACGAGGGTGAGGAGCGCATTTTATTGAATATGTTTCGCCAATTACTTCAGGAAGATCCTTCTCTGATGCTGGTGATCGTCCCGAGGCATCCAGAGCGTTTTGATTCTGTTGCTGGAATCATTGAGCAAGCAGGTCTTGTGATGGCCCGAAGAAGTCACCGGAAGCCGTTCACGCCTGAGGTTCAGGTAGTGCTGGGTGACACTATGGGGGAGTTGATGAGATTTTATGCCGCAACGGATGTGGCATTTGTTGGTGGCAGCCTGATCCAGCGTGGAGGACACAACCCTCTGGAGCCTGCCGCTTTGGGAATACCCGTATTGATGGGCGCGCACGTTTTTAACTTCCAGGATATCTGTCACCGTCTCGAATCAGAAGGTGTTCTGGTAACAATCAACGAGGCCAGTCTGACTTCGGAGATTGGCAAGTTGTTGAGGAATGATCAGATGCGTCGTGAGCAGGGAGAGCGGGCTGTGGCTTTTGTGAAGAAGAATCAGGGAGCTCTGGAACGATTACTGGCAGGGATCGAAGAGCGAGTAATTCCGCCGGGGGCGCGATAACACGCCCCATTCAAGAGTTCTGCTCTTCGTTCGTAAGTAGAATAACGGGCAACTTGATTAGTTGGTTACCTGAACCGGAGCGCCCAGCCATTTGTTCAGCTCTTCTATGTCCTGCATGGAGAGGACTCCCGCAGTTTGTTTGAAGGAAAGCTGGTTGACGACAAAGTCGTAGCGAGCATTGGCATAGTTGGATAATGATTCAAAATAACGGCGCTCGGCATCCAGAACTTCCACAATGTTTCGGGTACCAACGTCGTATCCTGCTCTGGTGGCCTGAAGAGCACTTTCGTTGGACACAATTTCCTGCTTGCGTGCTTGAATGGCCTCGATGTTGGTTTGCAGAGTCCTGTACAGGCTGCGTAACTGAAGGCGGATGTTACGTTGAGTGGTGTTCAGAGTTTCCTGGGCTTGCTCAAGCTGATAACGGGCTTGTCGGACGCCGGCCTGAGTGCCGCCGCCGGTATAAAGGGGGACGGTGAGATTCAGGGCGATGCTGGCGTCTGTAGAGTCATCGTCCGCTGGAGCCGGGCCGTTGAAGTCGCTATAGGCATAGCTGGCTACCGCATCCAGGGTGGGGTAATGGCCAGCTTTACGTGAAGACACCACGCTATCTGCACTTTGAACACTCCAGCGTGCTGCGAGAAGCTGAGGGTTGTTTTCGAACGCGATGTTTTCCCAGTCACTGACTGAGTTAGGCGTCAACATGGCGACTGGAAATTCCTGGCTCAATACCTGGATGCGATCAAAGTATCCACCGGTAATACGCTCCAGTGTTTCAAGGGCGACATCCACCTGTCCCTGTGCGTTGATCCGGGCAACTTTCCCTGAATCGTAAGTTGCTTTGGATTCATGGACCTCCGTAATGGCGATCAGGCCAACTTCAAATCGTTCTTTGGCTTGTTCCCACTGTCGTTTGAATGCTTCCTCAGCGCGCCTGGCGGTAGTCAGATCGTCCCAGGCCCGAAGTACGCCGAAGTATGCGTCGGCGGTTCGGAAAATCAGTGATTGCTCGGCTGTTCTCAGCTCTGCATCAGCTTGATTGCTGGCGTACTCACTTGCTTTGAAGTTGTGATAAGTGTCGAACTTCAACAATGGTTGGGTAACACTTAGTTCTGCACCTTCTGTGACATAACTGTCATCGGCACCGGAACCCTTTTCTACGTCATGGTGAGTCACGGCTCCGCCCAGAACAATCTGAGGTAGCAGGCCAGAACGGGAAATAGTGACACTTTCAGCAGAAGCGTTACGCGCGGCCAGAGCAGTTGCCAGCTCTGAATCATATTCAGTTGCCTTCTGGTAAGCGCCGGTGAGATCAATAGCCTGGGCCGACAACGAAATGAAAAGCGAGCTGGCCACAATTGGCAGGAGGCGAAAGCGGAATGTCATGTGAATACCTTCGTTGAGATCATTGACCGTTTAATTCACCGAAAACAGCCACGGATATCCGGACTGGTCGGTGGTACTTAATCCATTCGTTACCCGAGACTTAAACTCTCCGGAAACAGCTCAGTGATACGGACAGGTAGCACTGATTCAATTAAACCTGAGGAACCTCTGAAAAACTACCAGAGTCGCCATTGGGGCAACATTAAGATAGGTTTTGCTGATATTTTTTTAGAGTCTCCCCGGAGG
The DNA here is from genome assembly GCF_000376785.1 of Hahella ganghwensis DSM 17046. Lineage (GTDB taxonomy): Bacteria > Pseudomonadota > Gammaproteobacteria > Pseudomonadales > Oleiphilaceae > Hahella > Hahella ganghwensis. The sequence continues at coordinate 115,733 of NZ_AQXX01000141.1, read as the reverse complement.
CTTCTGAAATTACTACTGCAGATCCTTGTACCTAAACTCCCGACATGACGTTCGACGAAAGATAGTAACTTCTGCTTCACCAACTTTTGGTTGGCATCGGATCAATGCTGGGTTGGCGGCAGATTCAGAATAAGAGCCGACATTGAATGTGATTGATTGAAAAGTAAAGAGTTTATTTGAGACTAATTGTCCTGGTCGTCGAAGGCGGCTCCCCTCTTAGTTAGACCTTTAACTCGCCCCAAGTCATAGCTTCTGCGTTTCGAGTTGAGGGCTATTGCCTGTTTTAATGTGTTCACTGTATACATGATGGACAATAATAACGCTTATCTCTACACTTTGGAACACTCTTGTCGGGGTGCTGATATTTATATCGGCTGAGATCACCAGAAGGTGGGACCCGTTGACCTGATCCGGATAATACCGGCGTAGGGAGCAAAGATTTACTCTTCCGTACAGTGTCCGCAGTCTGTCGACCGGCCATCAGCTCATCCCGCAGTAGTCAGGCCCCGATGGGGTCGTAACACCAAAAATAATACCCATTTACCAGTGCCCGCAACGATGCTGCTGGGCGAGGACGGTTATTCATGAGTGAACTGCAATACTTACGTGAGAATGCCAAGGTCGACAGTGCAGCGGTAGAGCCGCTTCCCAACAGTCGGAAAATCTATGTAGAAGGCAGCCGCCCGGATATCCGGGTGCCGATGAGAGAAATCTCCCTGAGCCCGACTCCGACGAAAGATGGGATTGAGGAAAACCCTCCAATCAGAGTCTATGACACATCCGGTCCCTACACTGATCCGGAAGCCCGGATTGATTTGCGCAAAGGTCTTGCACGGTTACGGGAAGGCTGGATAGAAGAGCGGAAAGACACAGAACTGTTGGCCGGCTTCACGTCTGAGTTTTCCCGCAGGAGGATGCAGGACCCTTCATTGGATACATTGCGCTTTGGATTCCTGCATCATCCCAGAAAGGCCAAAGCCGGGGCAAATGTGACCCAGTTGCATTATGCCAGGCAAGGGATTATTACCCCGGAAATGGAGTATATTGCGATCCGGGAGAACATGAAGCGCGCGCAGCTTAAGCAAGGTGCTGCGCAATTGCAGCAGCATGCCGGCCAGTCTTTTGGCGCGTCGGTCCCTGACGAGATAACGCCAGAGTTTGTGCGTGAGGAAGTGGCGCGCGGTAGGGCGATTATTCCCTCCAACATTAACCACCCTGAATCAGAGCCGATGATTATCGGCCGAAATTTCCTGGTCAAAATTAACGGTAATATTGGTAACTCAGCACTGACCTCGACGATTGAGGAAGAGGTGGAGAAGCTGACCTGGGCCACCCGCTGGGGATCAGACACCGTCATGGACCTATCGACCGGCAAGCATATCCATGAGACCCGTGAGTGGATCATTCGGAATTCCCCTGTCCCTATCGGCACGGTTCCAATATACCAGGCACTGGAAAAAGTGGGTGGTGTCGCCGAGGATCTTACCTGGGAAATCGTGCGTGATACATTGATCGAACAGGCGGAGCAGGGCGTGGATTATTTCACTCTGCACGCCGGCGTTTTATTGCGTTATGTTCCGTTAACCGCTGATAGAACCACCGGCATTGTTTCCCGAGGTGGTTCTATCATGGCGAAATGGTGTCTCGCGCATCATCAGGAAAATTTCCTGTACACGCATTTTGAAGAATTATGTGAAATTCTGAAGGCCTACGATGTGGCTATTTCCATGGGAGATGGGTTGAGGCCGGGCAGTGTCGCTGACGCCAATGATGCGGCCCAGTTCGGCGAGCTCGAAACATTGGGAGAGTTGACCAAAATTGCCTGGAAGCATGATGTACAGGTGATGATCGAAGGTCCAGGGCACGTGCCCATGCATCTCATCAAAGAAAACATGGATAAGCAGTTACGCGAGTGTGACGAAGCGCCCTTCTACACACTGGGGCCATTGACGACAGATATCGCACCGGGCTATGACCATATTACCTCGGGAATCGGGGCGGCCATGATTGGTTGGTATGGCTGTGCCATGTTGTGCTACGTGACACCGAAGGAGCATTTGGGGCTGCCGAATAAGCAGGATGTCAAAGACGGGATCATCACTTATAAGATAGCAGCTCACGCAGCAGATTTGGCGAAAGGTCACCCCGGAGCCCAGTTGCGGGATAACGCGCTATCCAAGGCGCGCTTTGAGTTCCGTTGGGAGGATCAGTTTAATCTGGCGCTTGATCCTGATACTGCCCGTGAATTTCATGATGAAACCTTACCCAAGGATTCCGCCAAAGTGGCACATTTTTGCTCTATGTGTGGTCCTAAGTTCTGCTCGATGAAAATTAGTCAGGAAGTCAGGGATTATGCGGCGGAAAACGCTGGCAAGGTAGAATCCGCGATGCAGGAAAAGTCAGATGAATTTAAAGCTCAGGGAAGTCGCCTTTATCAGGAAATCTGAGCGATCTCTGACAATTGATCCCCGGGGCATTCTCAGCCCCGGGGATCTGACACAATACTCTTGTCATGATACTGTACGGAGTCCTGAGATATATTGTGGCTCATACACATTTGCAAAACTGAAATCGAACAGGGGATGATGCATGCCGATTGAGGATGCCGTATTTGATAAGCATGATGTCAAGATACTCGATACTTCTGACAGCTATCAGGGTTTTTTCAAAATCCGGACGTTAAGACTGCAGCACGCGCTGTTTGCCGGAGGCCTTGGTCCTGAATTACAGCGTGAATTATTCGTGCGTGGCTCGGCGACTGTTATGCTACCCTATGATCCCGAACGAGATGAAGTGGTGTTATGCGAACAGTTTCGCATTGGTGCTCTGGAAGATACCCATAGTCCCTGGTTGCTCGAATTGGTGGCGGGGATGGATGATCCTGGCGAGTCTCCTGAACAGGTCGCAGTCAGAGAGGCCAGGGAAGAAGCGGGACTGGAGGTGACGGCTCTCAAACAGATTTGTCGCTACTACCCATCTCCAGGTGGAAGCTCAGAGTTCATCCACTTACTTTGTGGCAAGGTCAGCACTGATGGCGTAGGTGGCACGCATGGTCTTGAAGAGGAAGGGGAAGATATTCAGGTGCATGTGCTGTCTCGAACTGATGCATTTTCACTGGTGGAAAGTGGCCGGATCAATAACGCGGCTTCAATTATCGGCCTACAGTGGTTGCAAATGAATTACCGGAATTTGCAGAGCGAATGGCAAACCCGTGGCTAAACGCGTAACGTAATGAGTAGATGGATTTGCCAAAGCCGACACTGTTCGGCTACTGGTTAAAGGAATTTGTCGTGGGAGGAGATGTCTGAATTGTTAGAAAGAGGTGATTGGGTGAAGCATCGTTATGTCCCTGACATAGCAAAATTTGGCGCTATCTGTGAATCCAACTATGTTCGGATCAACAAATTGCTGTCGGACATGGATGAGGGGGCAGAGGTCGTCTATAAGCTGTATAACGAAGGTGCGTATCTGGGTGATATACGTTTACAGGTGCTCGAGACCAGTCGTTATACCAACCTCATATTGCTGGAACAAATTCAGACATCGGGGAAGTGGCTGAACAATCCTCAACTGACCGTTCGTGTCTATCATGATGCCCGCATGGTGGAAGTGATCAGTGCTGCTGATCACCCACGGGTTGAAGCCGTCAACGACTACCCCAATCACAAGATGCATCTTCCTGATGAGAAGCTTCAGCTCAATCAGTTTTTGTCCGAATGGCTGGGTTATTGCCTGAATCATGGCCATTCCAGCGTGTCTTTGAAAGGTCTTTGAAACTGGGATTTGCGTTCAAAGATCTGTCTACCATATCTCGAATTCTTTCTAAGCTGCTACTTTTTAAGCGATTTGTGAATGATTGACTGGAAAATAGTCGCATCTACTTATATCGTTTATAACGTATCGGTAGAGTTTTTCTCCGGTAGTCTATTGTGTAAGAAGGAATACAGGACCGCATCGGGTGGCGAAGAAACAGCGCTGGTTAAAAATAGTTCAGGTGACAGACTCTCATCTTCGCAGGGAAGTCGACGGTATGCTACTGGGTATGAATACCCGGGAAAGTCTGGATGCCGTGTTGGAGCTGGTGGATGCTCGCAAAGAGCGGCCTGACCTGGTGTTGGCCACTGGGGACCTCGCCCAGGACGGTAGTGCGGAGGCATACCACTGCTTCGAAAAGAAGATGGCCAGATTTGAGTGTCCGGTTGTGTGGTTCTCCGGTAATCATGATGATCCGGATGTCATGACCAGCGCGATAAGAAATTCACAGGCGTTTGTAAAGGTTAAGCTACTTGATGACTGGAAACTGATTTTTCTTGATTCCTCTGTGCGCAATAAAGTTTATGGCGAGCTGGCTGAGACTGAACTTCAGCTTTTAAAGCAAGAGCTGGAGAAAGATCAGGACAAGCATGTGGCGATCTGCTTTCACCATCATCCGGTTAATATAGACTGCCGTTGGCTCGATACCATTGGGTTGAAAAACGCAGATGAACTGTTTGCCATCACCGATCAGTATTCGCATGTGAAGATGATATTGTGGGGGCATATTCACCAGGAATACGATCAAGTCCGTAACGGGGTTAGAATGCTGGCAACTCCTTCAACCTGTGTACAGTTTAAGCCCTGTAGCGAGGATTTTGCCGTAGACGATCTGGCTCCGGGGTATCGCTGGATCAAGCTGGCTGCTGACGGTTCCATTGAAACGGCCGTGGAGCGCGCAGATCATATTGACTTCGTCGTCGATATGAGCAGCAAGGGGTACTGATTCCGCGTCTGGCCAGAAACCCATTGCGATTGCCTGAGCTGTTATGGCGGACCTACCATTGACCACACCTTTTTTACTTTATCTGCACGGTTTCAAAAGCTCTCCTGACTCTATCAAGGCACAAGTTGTTAAGCGTTGGATAGCTAGACGGCGGCCAGATCTGCGCGTTGAAATTCCGGCGCTGCCGTTTTCTCCCAAAGCTACCATCAGGTATCTCGAAACCACCTATTTTCAGGGCTCACCCCGGCCGATGGGGATTATCGGTAGTTCGCTTGGCGGATACTATGCCGCCTATTTGAGCCACATTTACGGCGTACCTGTTGCGATGATTAACCCTGCGGTGAGACCCTATTTGTTGTTGAATGATTATCTCGGGCCTAATCAGAACCTGTATACAGGAGAGGTGTTTGAAGTCTCCTCCATGCATATGGAGGAACTTATTGCCTTGGACATTCAACCAGAGGGGCTAAGAGGGCAATACCTGACCCTGGTGCAGACTGGTGATGACACGCTCAATTATCGGGAAGCCCTGGAAAAGTTTGGTTCCCATTCTATGTGGATTATGCCTCAGGGGAGTCATGAGTTTGATGGTTTTGAACAAGTGCTGCCAGCTATAGTGAATCATCTGGAAGCGTTTCGCTGAGTGCAAACAGCCCCTGCTGGAGTTCTGCTACACTTTTTCCTGACCAAGATAGAAAGGAGTCCCTGATAGCGTGGGAATACGAAGCTTACAGAAGCTCTTGATAATGGATTGCAGATCATAGATAGTTCCCGCAATAAAGACATATCCAATGAGAAGGGTTGAAAAATGAGCAATATTCCAGGAGAACTGAAATATACTTCCACACATGAGTGGGTGCGTATCGAAGAAAACGGCACTGTGACGATCGGTGTAACTGAGCACGCACAGGATTTGCTGGGGGATGTTGTTTTTGTTGAGCTTCCTGATGTAGGTGCGAACCTTGCTGCCAGTGAAGAGGCTGGCGTTGTGGAATCGGTAAAAGCCGCTTCAGACCTTTATGCTCCGATTGCCGGTGAAGTTGTGGAAATCAATGAGGCCCTGCAGGAAGCTCCTGAGCTGGTGAATAGTGATCCTTACAACGATGGATGGTTCTTCAAGCTGAAGGTTTCAGATAAGTCAGAGCTGGATGGGCTAATGTCTGCTGAAGATTATAAAGCGCAGTGTGACGCGGAAGACTGATTCAAGCCAGGCACGAAAGAAAGGCGCAAAATAAAGGCACAAAGAAAAGACCTAATAGAATAGGCATGAAGAGCTAAGGGTGCTCTTTGTGCCTCATTTAGGAAGATAAACGTTAATACCCATCTCCGCGAAACTATCGCGCATGTCATTGAGGTCATACAGACTCAGTCCCAGGAACTCCAATACGTCATTTTCCAGCCTTAGCCACTCAAAGTCCGTTGTCTGGTTACCGAAGACATGAAAACTCCCACATAAATGTTCCGCCGTTTTCAGAATGGCCAACAGCGTCTTTTTATCCGGATTCCGACCGTCTTTATTTTCGAAAACACTTTCAGCGGAATGATGCTCAGCAATGGCTTCGCAGATATGACGAGGTAAATTCCACGACTTGGCTGTGTAGTAGCCGACAACAGAGTGGTTGGTGTTGTAGTGCAGGTTCTCGGTTTCCGTAATACGCTTTTCAGGCTCGCCATATGCCTCTTCGATAACATTCATATAGTCCCTGAATCGGGCCAGCATCAGAGGGATCCCGCAGTTATGAAACAGGCCCAGCATGTAAGCTTCGTCGGGGGAATGATATCCGACTTTTTTGGCGATATTGGCTGCTATGCTGGATATGTCGTTTGCCGTGTCCCAGAAACGGGTGAGCTCCACAATCGTCTCATCCGTCATTTCCCCTTTAATGGATATCCCGTTGATGATGTTGACCACACTGGTTGTCCCCAGAAGTGACACAGCCTGGGCGATAGAGGTGATCTTGTTGGAGAGTCCAAACAATGGGGAATTGACGAATTTTAGAATTGTTCCGGACAAGCCGACATCCTGGCTGATGAGGGCTGCGATTTGTGCGATATCTGGATCGGGCATAATTTGCTCGATCTGGATATCGACCAAAATCTGAGGCTGTGGCGGTATTTTGATGCCCTGAAGGATGTGTTTGATCTGTTCTTCGGTGAGTTCGGTAGACATCTTTGCTCTTTTCACTCTTGATCGTCGGAAAAGGCTGCAGTCACTCACCATAAACCTTTTCCGGTCAGGTTTTTTCAGAAGACCTGTAGCGCCGTGCTCTCAGGAACTCCAAGGTGTTGTTTGGACAAGTCAGCCTGACTATTCAGTTTAGTCTATTTAGTGAACAGACCCTAACTTTATGGAGTGAGTTCGGCAAATCGTACGATCAGTTTTTCTCTCAATTCGAGTGCCTGGGATTCGCAAACCTGAACCTCCTCCTGCTGAGAGGTACTGGTGGCCGAGAGGGATGTCAGGCAACTTGAGAGTTCTTCCAGGAGATTATCAAAAGCCTCCTCAGGATTGTCCCATAGAACGATGCCTGCTTTCAGTCCTTCCATACGCCCCTGCCAGAAGTGATTGGTTTCCTGGGAAAATGCCATATGCTCCTGGTAATGCCATCCAGGTTCTCCCTCCAATGGCGTTAGGGCAAAGAGGATCTGCCGATCAATATTACGCATTACCAGTTCCAGCTGCGGATTTTGCTCGTCCCTCATTTTTGGTGAGCTGGAAAATGCCAGAAATGCATTGACGACATTGCTATGCGTCCACTGGGAGTGAAGTTGATTTAGGTGATTCGCCAGCGCTGAGGCAATTGTATCGGCAAGTGCAAGTCTTCGATCAAGGGTCGGTTTGATCATTAGAGTGCTTTTACTTTGGAGGGAGTCAGATACCTGTTCATCCAAACCGGTGTCAGTATTTAAGGCGCCGTTATTGGTATCAAGAGCTAGATTGTTGTCAGGAGCTTGTGCCGACAGCATCGCTGAGGACGACAGGTCCTTTTCCAGTCCCTGCTTAGACCACAGAATAAACTCCAGGGGGTGCATGCCGAAGGTTAGAAACATGGGGTCTGCGAATAAGTGTTTATCTTCCAGGAGTGGTTGACTTATGGGCAGATCGAGAGCGTGGATCAAGCCGCTTGCTGGATAGCCCCCTACTGTGTCCAGGTAGCCTGCCAGCATCGGAGTCTGGTCAATGAGGGAACCATAAGTGAAAGCTGAGTTTGCAGGTTGCCTTTCCAGAAGGGCCGCGGGTTGGTCCAGCACATACAGCGACCATAACGCCTGCATTGAACGGTGAGCTTCAAGCCAGTGCTGGCGGGCTTCTTGAAGGTTGGCCCAAGTCGGCTTTTGTCTCAGCTGTTTGATGCTGGTGCCAAGTGTTTCGACGTGGGCAGCTGCCTGTAGGTGCAATTGCTCAGCCATCTCGCTCACTTGGCCGGCCACCTGTTGCTCCTCAGTCGTGAGCTCTTTTGTCGGGATGTATGCTATCGCTGCATCCAACTGGGAAGAGCTGGGAACTCTAGGCGTATCAGGGGGCGTTGAGTCTGTGCAGGCGGTCATGAACAAGGTAAGAGGCAGGGCAAGAGAAACTGCGCTCTTGAAAGCTCGCAACGGCATGGACGACTTACCTCATCTTAGAGTTATGCTGGGCCAGTTGTTTTTGGCCGCGTAAGCAAGCAACTGTTCGTCGCCATCGACAACGACAGGATTGCCCACTTTGTCCAGCAACGGAATGTCATTATGGCTGTCGCTGTAGAAATAGGCGTCAGATAAATTGAAGGGGTGTTGTTGCAACCAATGATTCAGGCGTGTGACCTTGCCTTCCTGGTAACTTGGCGTTCCCAGCACTTCTCCCGTATACACGCCATCTTTTATTTCCAGTTCTGTGGCAATCAGATCATCCACGCCAAGCAGATTGGCGATGGGTTCTGTCACAAAGCGGTTGGTGGCCGTAATAATCAGCAGGTAATCGCCCTGGTCCCGATGTTTTTGCAGGAGTTCCTCGGCCTTGGGAAGTCGCATTGGTGTGATGGCTTCCTGGATGAACTGTTCCCGCCAATGGTTCAACTGGGTTAACGGGTGACAGGTGAGCGGGCTCGTCGCAAACCGGATGTAGGAAAAAATATCCAGTTCACCACGCAGGTAATCTTCATAGAAGCGATCATTCGTAGCTTTGTGCTCGTCCCCGTCGACGACGCCCAGGCTGATCAGAAAGTCTCCCCAAGTATGATCGCTGTCACCGGCAATAAGAGTGTTATCGAGATCAAAGATCGCTAAGGCCAAAACCAGACTCCTCTGAAAAATGCAGAATTGTACATGATCGTAGCCTGACTGGCCTGTTTTTCGTGAAAAATAGCGTCTCTATTGCCTACCAAAATTCAACAGGGTTTGAATAAAGTCAGCAACTTATGGAACAATGCTTTGACAGTAGAAGGAAAAGTAGCGTGATCGATTCTGAAGGTTATCGACCCAATGTCGGCATTATTCTGTGTAATGAACACAATCAGGTGTTTTGGGCACGGAGAATTGGGCAGGATTCCTGGCAGTTTCCCCAAGGGGGCATTAAACGGGATGAATCTCCGGAAGACGCATTGTATCGAGAGCTTAAGGAAGAGGTTGGTCTTTCGCCTGAGGCTGTAAGAATTGTCGCTGGAACACGGGGGTGGCTTCGATATCGGTTACCCAAGAAAATGATCCGGCACGATTCCCATCCGATTTGTGTCGGACAGAAACAAAAGTGGTTTATGCTCAAGCTGCTGGCAGAAGACAGTGCGATCCGGATGGATGACTGTGAAGAGCCTGAATTTGATGGTTGGCGCTGGGTAAGTTACTGGTATCCCCTGGGGCAGGTGGTGTCCTTTAAGAGGGAGGTCTACCGGCGTGCCATGAAGGAATTTGCACCGGTTCTGTTTAAAAGAAGCTAGATTCGGTATTCAACGCTGCTATTCTTAATTGACTGTCAGCTTACTAAGAATGATATCTCGCGAGACCTGTGGGTCATGCGGGCAATAACAAATACTGTCAGGCTCGCTCAGGCGGTGCCGGTCGGGAAGTTATGCCGGCCGGAAAACGGAAAAGAGAGTGGGGCTGAAAATTCCGCCAATGTGGTTGTCTTCGGACGACTGGTTTCGATATACAGGTAGGCCATGCTGAGTGTACTGCGAAGTATTGTACAAGAGGTCAATGCCGCTCCCGATCTGGGAGTTGCGTTAGAGCTTATTGTCGAGCGCGTACATGAAGCTATGAACACTGAAGTGTGTTCCATTTATCTTCTGGATCCGGAAACCAACCGATATATTCTGATGGCGACAAAGGGGCTCAACCCGGCGGCCATTGGTAAAGTCAAACTGGGGCACTCCGAAGGTCTCGTCGGTCTGGTGGGGGTTAGAGAAGAGCCCCTCAATTTACATAATGCCCCAGCGCATCCCCGTTACCGTTACTTTCCCGAGACCGGCGAAGAAAAATACAAATCCTTCCTGGGCGTTCCGATCATTCACCACAGAAAAGTGTTGGGTGTTCTGGTTGTACAGCAGCGTGCAAGTCGTTTATTTGATGAAGGTGAAGAAGCCTTTCTAGTCACCATCTCCGCTCAGTTGGCCGCCATCATTGCGCATGGTGAAGCTTCGGACATCATTTCGGGTCTTGATTTTACTGGCCAGAAGGCCAAGGACATTTGCTTTAAAGGCGTGGCAGGCTCTGCCGGTGTGGCAATTGGCTCCTGTGTGGTGTTCTATCCGCTGGCCGATCTGAATTCGGTGCCCGATAAAGAGTGTGCCGATATTGAAGCCGAGATCGCCTTCTTTGAATCCGCTGTTGAATCCGTACGTCAGGATATCCGCCAAGTGGGCGCGAGACTGGCCAGTCAGCTCAGACCTGAAGAGCAGGCGCTGTTTGATGTATATCTGGGAATGCTTGACGACACTGCGCTCAGTGGCGAGGTCAAGAATATTATCAACAAAGGGCACTGGGCTCAGGGGGCACTCAAAGAAGTTGTTCAGGAATATGTGCGCCACTTCGAGGCGATTAATGATCCCTATCTGCGTGAGCGGGCTGTGGATATCAAAGATCTTGGGCAGCGTGTACTGGCCTATCTGCAAAAACCGGATTCCAGTGAGGAAAGGGAATATCCTCAGGACACGATCTTGGTCAGTGAAGAGTTAACACCTTCCATGTTGGGAGAAGTTCCCAAAGAAAATCTCAGAGCGCTGGTATCAGTGCTTGGGTCTGGTAATTCACATGTCGCCATTTTGGCGCGGGCAATGGGGCTGCCATGCGTGATGGGGGTTGTGGACATGCCCATCAGCAAACTGGAAGGACGTCAGGTTATTGTTGATGGATACAAAGGCGAAGTTTTCAGCCATCTGTCTCCTGAGTTATTGAGTTCTTATTCCGTATTGGTCGAGGAAGAAGAGCAGATTTCCAAGGGCTTTGATGAGCTTAAGGATAAGCCATGCGTTACGACTGACGGACATCATGTCTCCATGTGGGTTAATACTGGCCTGATGACAGATGTCATGCGTTCCCTCAATCATGGGGCGGAAGGTGTGGGACTTTACCGGACGGAAGTTCCTTTCATGATTAATGATCGCTTTCCCAGTGAACTGGAGCAACGCGACTGCTATCGCGAACAGTTGGATGCATTTTCGCCTTCGATGGTTACTATGCGGACGCTTGATATCGGCGGAGATAAGGCGCTGACGTATTTTCCGATTAAGGAAGAAAATCCATTTCTGGGATGGCGCGGTATTCGGGTAACCCTGGACCATCCGGAAATTTTTCTGGTGCAGGTTCGGGCTATGTTGAAAGCAAGCGAAGGTCTGGACAACTTACGTATCATGCTGCCGATGATTTCCAATATTTCAGAGGTGGAAGAAGCGCTTCATTTGATATACCGGGTATATCATGAGGTTCGTGAGGAAGGTGTGGATGTCAAAATGCCACCGGTAGGCGTCATGATCGAAGTCCCCAGTGCCATTTTTCAGGTGAAGGAAATAGCTGAAAGAGTGGACTTTATCAGTGTTGGAAGTAACGACCTTACTCAATATATGCTGGCCGTGGACCGAAATAATCCGCGGGTAGCCAGTCTTTATCATTCCTTTCATCCGGCTGTCCTGCAGGCCTTGTATAAAATTGTCTGTGATGCGCATGCGGTGGGTAAACAGGCCAGCATCTGTGGCGAGCTGGCTGGTGACCCTGGTGGCGCTATTTTGCTCGCAGCCATGGGGTACGATATTTTGTCGATGAATGCTGTTAATCTGCCAAAGGTTAAGCTGGTGCTGCGATCCATATCCATGAGGTGGGCGGAGGATGTGCTCAGGCGTTTGTTGTGTATGGATAGCCCTCAAGTTGTCAAAAGCACATTGGAACTGGCTTTGAAGGAAGCTGGTTTTGATCAGTTTACCCGTCCGGTTCGGCACTGACACTGGCTCTTTCTCCCTGCACCTGATTTCATCTCCTGCTTCAGGCGAAGCCGTCTATATCCTCGCTGTGTTTCCTTTCTTTAGTATGATTATTCTAATCGGCTCTGTTAGTTTTTGTGACGAGTGTCGAGAGTTTCGGCCTATTTATGGCAGAATTCGCCAAGTGTTTCCTGTAAAACACTATACTTTAAGCTGTTTTGTCACAGGCGTGCCGGTAGTAAAACAATGGTGCGCCTGGTTTTCTGACAGACGCTTATCAGTTGCTCAGACGGATGCTTAATATGGCGGAAAACCGCGAAGATAGTAAGACCTTACCAAAAGTCGGCCTGGTGCTAGGCGGCGGCGGAGCTTTGGGAGGTATATATGAAATTGGTGCACTCAGGGCGCTTGATGAAGCTTTGGAAGGAATCGATTTTAACGATTTGTATGTATATGTCGGGGTGAGTGCCGGGTCATTTGTGGCTGCCAATTTAGCGAATCAGATGACCACTGCGCAGATGTGCCGGATATTTGTGAAAAATGAAGCAGATGTTCACCCATTCCACCCGGAAGTTTTTTTCAGGCCTGCGGTCAAGGAATATCTGAAGAGGGCAGTGTCTGTGCCCGGGTTGCTGGTAGAGGCCTGTGCAAAGTTTATAGAAAACCCCAGAGATCAGAGTTTTGTGGAAGCCATGACGATTCTGGCTCAGGCGGTACCTTCAGGCTTATTTGATAATGAAGGTTTGAATGAATATCTGGAAAGGTCTTTCAGTCTGCTTGGTAGAACGAACGATTTCCGCAAGCTGAGCCGGCGGCTCTATCTGATCGCCGCAGACGTTGAAAGTAGTGAAACAGTGCGTTTTGGCTCTCCCGGGTTTGACCATGTTCCCATCTCCAGAGCCGTTCAGGCCAGTGTTGCGGCACCTGCGGTATACACTCCCGTGGAGATTGATGGTCGGTATTATGCCGATGGTACGCTGAGAAAGGGAATTCATGCTTCCGTTGCCCTTGAGGATGGGGCAGATTTGATTCTGGCGATCAATCCTGTGGTACCAATAGATGTCCAGGCTGCAGTGGAGGCTGGCACGATGGAACCCGGAGCGCTGTTGAACAGAGGGATGCCCAATATTGTGGCGCAGACCTATCGGACGATGGTGTATTCAAGAATGCGAGCAGGAATGGCGATGTATGACAAAGAGTATCCTAACGCGGTCATTAGCCTGTTTGAGCCGACACGAGATGATGCCAAGCTGTTTTTCTCGAATGTCTTCAGCTTCCAGTCTCGGCGGATTGTTTGTGAGCATGCCTACCAGATGACCCGGCAGGATTTGCTGAACCGCTATGATGAGCTCTCAAAACAACTGGCACCATTCAACATTACGATACGCAAAGATATTCTGGAAGATGAACAAAGGACAATCAGTACCAGCCTATACGGAGAAATGCTGCCGTTATATGTCGCCAATGAGAGGCGTCGTAACAACGGGGGGTATTTGAACCGGATCGGTGCTGGAATGGAAGGCGTGGCTGATTTTCTGCATAGCGCGAGAAAAATTATATAACGTCTCATCCTGCAGTTAGGAGAGGGATGGGATGAGAGCAATGGTGGCGCTAATTATATAGGTACTGGCAATGAAGGTTCGGTTTTGACCCTTCGTCCGATTCCCCCTCCTATCAAACCCCATTTGGACGAAGGGTTTTTTATTTAAGGGTGCTTTCAGACCAGATGCACGGTTTTGTCAGGTATCCGAACGCTTAGTCGCGACTTCCATTGGTTGCGGAAAGCTTGGCGAGGTATGACTGCCAGTATTGCGATTTGTTTCTACAAAGGTCTTCAAGATAGTCCCAGGCATAAAGTCCGCTGTCGTGGCCGTCACTGAAAGTGATTTTTAACGCGTAGTTGCCGACAACTTCTACGTTCGTAATAGCAACGTCACGCTTCCCTGTTGGTAGTGTTCCTCCTTGTCCACCATGTCCTCTGACTTCTGCACTGGGGGAGTTTACCCTGAGAAACTCAGCATCAAGTATTTCATGCAGCCCTGAAGCATAGGTCAGCTCCAGGGTGCATGATTTCTGATGTAATTGAATCTGAGAGGGAATATTGCTCATAGAATCATCACATCAATTTGCTTAGAGAATGTAGCGACTCAAGTCTTCATCCTCGGAGAGGTCTCCAAGGTACTTGTCCACATAATCGGGGGTAATTTCAAAATGTTCCCGAATCTGATCACCGGCACTAAAGGAAACCTCTTCCAGAAGCTTTTCCATGACCGTATGAAGTCGACGGGCACCGATATTCTCGGTTTTTTCATTAACCTTCCAGGCAATTTCGGCAATGCGGGTGATGGCTCCTGGAGCAAAAGAAATATTGACAGACTCCGTCGCCATCAGTGCAATGTATTGCTCTGTCAGTGAAGCGTTCGGTTCGGTCAGAATTCGTTCAAAATCTTCCGGGGTCAATGCATCAAGTTCTACACGAATTGGCAGTCGTCCCTGTAGTTCAGGAATCAGGTCTGACGGTTTGGACAGGTGGAACGCCCCCGAAGCAATAAAGAGGATATGATCGGTTCTGATCATACCGAACTTGGTGCTGACGGTGCAGCCCTCGATCAGTGGCAGCAAATCACGCTGAACCCCTTCCCGGGACACATCTGCCGAGCCGGTTTCTGAGCGCTTGGCTACCTTGTCAATCTCATCGATAAAGACAATACCGTTCTGTTCAACCAGAGATAGCGCTCTTTGCTTAAGCTCTTCTTCATTGATGAGCTTGGAGGCTTCCTCATCCTTAACCTTTTTCATCGCATCAGCGACTTTCATTCGCTTGGTGCGTTTACGGTCACCGGAAATGTTAGAGAACATGTTTTGTAACTGACTGGTCATTTCTTCCATGCCAGGGTGGGCCATGATCTCCACACCTACCGGGGTGGATTTAATCTCAATATCGATTTCTTTGTCATCCAGAACACCTTCGCGAAGCTTTTTGCGAAATACCTGGCGTGCGGTGGATTCCTGGTCGGTCGGAGTGTCCTCAGAACCAAATGAACGCGCCGGTGGAAGCAGAACATCAAGAATTCGGTCCTCGGCAGCATCCAAGGCGCGATTTTCCACCTTGGCTACTTCTTTTTCCCGCAGCATCTTGATCGCCATATCCGCCAGATCTCGAATAATGGATTC
This sequence comes from Hahella ganghwensis DSM 17046, assembly GCF_000376785.1. Lineage (GTDB taxonomy): Bacteria > Pseudomonadota > Gammaproteobacteria > Pseudomonadales > Oleiphilaceae > Hahella > Hahella ganghwensis. Next base: position 100,412 of record NZ_AQXX01000141.1, on the reverse strand, counting down.
GACATCGCGACCAACATAGCCTACCTCGGTAAACTTGGTCGCTTCCACCTTGATGAAAGGAGCGTCTGCAAGTTTGGCCAGACGGCGGGCAATTTCTGTTTTGCCGACCCCGGTGGGGCCTATCATCAGGATGTTCTTAGGGGTAACTTCATCTCTGAGGCCTTCATCAATCTGCATTCTGCGCCAGCGATTTCTGAGAGCAATCGCAACCGCACGTTTGGCGGAATTCTGACCAATGATGTGCCGATCAAGTTCTTGGACGATTTCGCGAGGTGTCATGCCTGACATTATTGATAACCTTTTAACTGTTCAATTGCTGTTACTGAGTGCCGCCGAGTTCTTCAAGAGTGCGTTGCTGATTTGTGTACACACAAATATCACCAGCAATTTCCAGGCTCTTCTCGACAATTTCACGGGCATTCAGATCGGTATTCTCTAATAGGGCTCTTGCGGCAGCCTGGGCATATGGACCACCGGAGCCAATGGCAATGAGGCTCTGTTCCGGTTCAATAACATCACCATTACCGGTAATAATGAGGGAGGCATTTTCATCCGCCACTGCCAAAAGGGCTTCAAGTCTACGAAGAGCTCTGTCTGTCCGCCAGTCTTTTGCCAGCTCCACGGCTGCCCTGACCAGATTTCCCTGGTGTTTCTCCAACTGGGCTTCGAAGCGTTCAAACAGAGTGAACGCATCGGCAGTGCCGCCGGCAAATCCTGCGATAACCTTGTCGTGATACAGGCGTCTGACTTTGCGTGCATTCCCCTTCATGACAGTATTGCCGAGGGATACCTGGCCGTCACCCCCCATGGCGACATGGCCGTCTCTACGAACGGATACAATGGTGGTCATTCCCTACTCCAAGTAAAGTGAATGAGATAATTAAAGCTGAAGGCCGAACCCTCGCGACAGAAAAAACTATATGGAGCCTCTTCCCGGAAATTCAAGGAGAAAAAGGAAGGGGGCTGGCATCTACTCCTTGTCGGTTTTCAGCTTCTTAACGAGGGGTTGAATGTTAATGGCAACCAACTTGTCCACCGCGCTGTTCATTTTTGATCTTGAGGTGAAGGGGCCCACTTTAACTCTGAACCAGATGTTGTCCTCGCTGGCCTGGTATTTTTCCACCTGAGCCTTAAGCCCCTGGAAGCCAATCATCGCCCGCTGTCGCTCAGCATCATCAAAGGTTCGGAAGGATCCGGTCTGGAGCATATAGGCATAATTCTCCGGAAGTTTTTTGGGGGTGTACTCCTCAACTTTCGGCGCAACCACCTCTGTTTCAGGCAGCATGTCATAGAATTTGAAGCGGGGGTCTTCTTTCTGGGGGGCGTCGCTTTCCTCTGCTGGTTTTTGTGGAGAGGTTGACTGTTTGGTGGTTGTCTGCCCGGGGGATTCTATTTCCGTCGTTTCCGGGACAGACTTCAGGTAATAAAGGAAATATAGGAACATTGCGGCAAGGGCGAGATTGAATGCCCAAACCCAACCGGGAACTTTTTTCTGTGAGGAGGAAGTTGTTTTTTTGGCCATTTCAAAGATCTGGCAGTATTTGCTCTGGGAACAGGGATTCAAATTCAGCACTTTGAGGGACTAAAAAGCGTCTGCTTTTATTGGTGCCCGCAAAGTGCTGTCGGGTTGGAACCCAGTTTTTTGGCTGAGTTCTGTTGTTACATCTTTCTGGGGGTTACATATGTGTTGGCGCTGAAACTCCCAGCAGCCCGAGTCCATTACTCAGGATCTGCCGCACTGCCATGCTCAATGTCAGGCGGGCATTTCTGACCTGCGCATCATCTTCCAATACCTTGTGGGAGTTGTAATAGCCGTGAAAGTTGGATGCCAGGTCCCGCAGGTAATGAGTTAACACATGGGGTTCGAGGTTAACTGCTGCATTGTGAACCATTTCCGGGTACTGATTGAGTTGGGTTACCAGATCCTTCTCACCCTCTTCATTAAGAATCGGTAGAGCTTCCAGGCCTTTCTGTTTATCCCATTCCAGCCCCATTTCGCTCAACTTGCGCATAACACTGCAAATACGGGCATGGGCGTATTGAACATAGTAGACGGGGTTATCCTTGCTTTCGGATTTGGCAAGCTCCAGATCAAAGTCCATATGCTGTTCTGTCTTACGCGTTACATACACAAATCGTGCTGCATCATTGCCTACTTCATTCCGGAGTTCACGCAGAGTCACAAATTCGCCGCTACGGGTGGACATTTGGACTCGCTCTTTGCCCCGATAGAGAATAGCAAACTGGACAAGTTTTATGTCGAGCTTATCCTTGTCTAGACCTAAAGCCTCCAGTGCCGCTTTTACCCTGGCAATGTAGCCGTGGTGATCTGCACCCCAAATGTTGATGACACGGTCAAAGCCGCGTTCAAATTTGTTCAGGTGATACGCAATATCGGAAGCGAAATAAGTGGCTTCACCATTTTCCCGCTTCACGACTCTGTCTTTATCATCTCCAAACGTGGTAGAGCGGAACCAGATCGCCCCTTCCTTTTCATAGAGATGTCCGGCTTCCTGTAATCGGGCAAGGGCTTTATCTATGTCGGCGCTTAGTGATTTTTCAGAGAACCACTCATCATAGCGTACGCCGAATTCTACAAGGTCATCTCTGATGTCAGTCAGAATGCTGTCTAGGCCTGCGTTAAAAACGGTCAAATAATTGTCCGCTCCCAGCAGCTGGCGGCACTTCTGAATCAGTGCATCGATATGCTCTTCCTTGTCTCCACCCTGAGGCTCATCTGCTGGTATGTCGCTGAAAACCTCTGCGGAAGAGTGTTTGAATATATCACCATGCTGCTCTTTCAGTCCGGCCGCGATATCGCGAACATACTCGCCTTTGTAGCCATTACTGGGGAAATTCAGGGTTTCTCCCTGCAACTCCAGGTAGCGCAGCCAGACACTGGCTGCCAGAATGTTCATCTGGCGGCCAGCGTCGTTGACGTAATATTCGTTATGGACACTGTAGCCGACCGCTTTCAGCAATTCAGCGATGGTGGCCCCATATGCGGCTCCGCGACCATGTCCTACATGCAGTGGGCCAGTGGGATTGGCAGACACGAACTCAACTTGAATGCGCTTCTTCTGACCAAAATTGCTGCGGCCAAAGCTGTCTTCTGCGGCCAGAATGCTGCCGATGATTTCGAATTGACTGGCGGCATTCAGGAAAAAGTTAATAAATCCAGGACCGGCAATTTCCACATCCTTGACGTGATGGGATGATGGCAGGTTGGCAACGATAGCTTCTGCCAGTTTTCGCGGTGGCATTTTGGCCTGTTTGGTCAGGGTCAGGGCTACGTTGGTTGCCAAGTCTCCGTGGCTTTTGTCCCGGGTGTTTTCCACCAGAATGGATTCTGGGATCTGGTCTTCAGCCAGAGTGCCCTCGCTGGCCAGGTTCTTTAACGCGGTGCGAAGCAGCGATGCGATAGTTTGCTTCATTATATATAAGTCCGATAACTGCTCTGAAAGTTCGTTTTAAAAATTCGGTACTGATGAATTTTGGTTTCGGGTAGTGCTGCTAAATTCTATCTTGTCAGCCTGTCGAAGATAGGTCCTGAATATTAACCGCGTATGTCGTCCAGAAGACATCGCAGATACGACGATTGATATGACGCAATCATTGGGTATGCAAAATTGTGCGGCAGCAATGAAACCTCAAATCTCAGGGGTGACCTGTCTAAAAAGAATACAGGCACTGAAATCGCGTGATTATCCTACACCTAGGCAGGGTCCGCAACCGATACCAGAAATTGTCCTGATTACAGTGTGTCAATGGGGTCAACGTCGAGCTGCCAGCGGAATTTTCCTGGCAGCTTAAGTTTCTGGTTCTCCATCATGCCCAGCCAATGCCTGAGAAATTTTCTCAGTACAGAGCGGTCAGCGGAGAACAGCCAGATCAGGCCATGAAAGCGGTTTTGTTTTTTCTGTATCAGAGATGGAAAAGGACCGTGAATCGAGGGCAAATGATTTTCGCAGGTTTCCATAAGGTCTCTGAGCTTCCATAGTGAATTCAGCGTGTCCTCCAATGATGAGGCTTCGCCTCTGATCAATGCCATGGAGTAGGCCGGGGGGAAGTGGCCCTGTTTTCTCATGGCCATTTCGCTTGCATAGATTCCGCGATAATCATGTTGCTGGATATACTGCAGCAGAGGATGTTCCGGAAACTGGGTTTGAATAAAGACTTTGCCCGGCTTTTCCCTGCGTCCGGCCCGCCCGGCCACCTGTATCAGCAATTGGGCTGTTTTTTCCGTGCTCCTGAAATCGCTGCTAAACAGTCCGCCATCTGCATTAAGCACTGCAACAGTGGACAGATTGGGGAAGTCGTGCCCTTTGGCCAGCATTTGGGTGCCGACGATCAGGCAGGAGTGGCCCTGCCGTATTGGTAAAAGCTTCTGGTCAAGCGAGCCTTTGTTTTGTATTGAGTCCCGGTCAATGCGAATCACCGGGACATCTGGAAATTGCTGCTCCAGGTATTCCTCAGTTCTTTCCGTTCCGGCGCCAATAGGTTTGAGATTTTTGGATTCGCAACTCGGGCAGCTTGTGGGTAGGCGGTATTGTTTTTCGCAATGATGGCATTTCAGGGATTGCTGGCGACGGTGATAGGTAAGCCTGGCATCGCATGAGCGGCACTCTGCAATCCAGCCACAGTCGACACACATGATGACTGGCGCAAAACCTCGGCGGTTAATAAACACCATCACTTGCTCCTCTGCTGATATCGCAGAACTTATTTCCTGCAATATTGGAGGGGAAATACCGCCTTCCAGCGGTCTGCTTTTGATGTCGATAAGGTGGATTCGGGGGAGTGGAGTGGATGACACTCGTGATTCCAGGCGAACATAGTGGTAGCGTCCCTGATCGGCATTATTCAGTGACTCGAAAGAGGGGGTGGCGCTTCCGAGAATAACAGGACATTGGCTATGTTGACCGCGAATAAGGGCCAGGTCCCGGGCGTGATAACGTGCGCCGTCCTGCTGTTTGAATGAAGAGTCATGCTCTTCATCCACAATGACCCCGCCCAAAGACTTGAAGGGGAGTAAGATTCCAGATCGGGTTGCCACAACGACACTGACTTCTCCTTCTTTTACTTGGATCCAGGTAAGAAGGCGCTCGCTATCGTTCATGGCGCTGTGATAGCTGACGACCTGCTCACCAAAGCGGACTTTAAAGCGTCGAAGTGTTTGGGGGGTGAGTGCTATTTCGGGAATTAATACCAGAATTTGCTCTGACGCATTGTTGTTTATCCGGTGTTCAATCCAATCCAGATAGACTTCTGTTTTGCCGCTGCCTGTCACACCTTCCAGTAGTGTTGTGGTAAATCCGGGGGATACCCCGATCAGCTGTTGGAGGGCCTGTTGCTGTTCGGTGGTCAGTGTTGGTTTGCTGGAGGTAACGGGAGCTTCTTTCCCTGGTCGGGAGCGGACCTGTGTGGAGTGTGCAAATTGTTTGGATTCCAGTGCGCGTAACTGAGCGGTGGTATAACCCTGATTTATGATGTCTGGCTGTGAGAGTCCTTCAGGCATACCGATTAACAGCTCTAGCAGTGCTTTCTGTTTTGCTCCTCGAAGACCGGTGCTGTCGGCTCCTGGGGTGGCCTGCCAGAGGATGGTGCTGAGGCTGTTTGACAACTTTTCCCAGCTGCGATCCTGCCGCATCAGGGGAGGAAGGGCATTAATAAGGACTTCTCCCAAAGGGGCATGATAATAATCGCTGATCCATTGTGCCAGTTGCAGTACATTGCTTGGAATAGTCGGGTGTGGGTCCAGGATCTGCTTTATCGGGCGCAATTTATCCTGTGGAACCTGCGGTGAATGGTGGATGCCCGTAATTACTCCGATCAGGGTTCTCTGGCCCACAGGGACTTTGCATCGCTTGCCGGGGGTATAGTGTTCAGGGTCAGGCAAGGACATTTCAGGTAGATAGTCAAACGTTTTTCTGAGAGGGACAGGGACGGCAATGGATACAACAAATGGGCTCGGCATTATCTGGGAAACAGCGCTAGGTGGTTAAATTGGTTAGAGGGCTTGTGATATTCTGGCTTTCTGGTATGATCACGCGTCCTTAATTTCACCGGCAGATGATCGGTTGCGTAAGTTTGCCCCTTTATGCGGTGCCCGGCAAGTATAGTTGATTGGGTAGCGGCAGAATCAGCGAGGTTTGTTATGAAACAGGGTATTCATCCAGAATACAAAGAAATTACAGCAACTTGCAGTTGCGGTAACCAGATTAAAACCAAGTCTACTCTGTGCGAAGATCTCCACGTAGACGTATGTTCCGCCTGTCACCCGTTTTATACCGGTAAGCAGAAGGTTCTCGATACCGGTGGTCGTATCGATCGCTTCAACAAGCGTTTCGGCGGTCGTATGGGTCGTCCAGGCTAAGCCTGAAAAGATTTATTGGAAAAAGCCCGCAATGCGGGCTTTTTTTTGCTCTGATTTGCGGCATATCAACCATCATAAGGGTCGTGTGATGGGAGACTAATGCTGATTTGTGAGGGCCGGGGAGTGTGAGCAATTCACTTGAGCACATAAAGTAAACACGTAATAATGTGGACCCCCGGATTTTGGGCCTATGGAGAAGGTTGTCAGGTTCGGGTCATTGCCTGATCTGATAGCCCTTCCAAATATATAAAGTAGGAAAAAAGCAATGTCAGAAGATTTGAAAACAGCTGCGCTTGAGTATCACGCTAATCCACGTCCAGGAAAACTGAGCGTGGAAATAACAAAACCCACAGCAACCTCACGAGACCTGTCGTTGGCCTATAGTCCAGGTGTTGCAGAGCCGTGCCGGGAAATCGCGAAAGATCAGAATCTGGCTTATAAATATACTAATAAAGGCAATCTGGTCGCGGTCATTTCAGACGGTACAGCAATTTTGGGCCTGGGGAATCTTGGCCCGCTGGCGAGTAAGCCGGTGATGGAAGGGAAAGGGGTTCTATTTAAGCGTTTTGCAGGGATTGACGTATTTGATGTGGAGGTTAAGGCGGAAAGCCCTCAGGCCTTTATCGATACCGTTGCGCGAATTGCAGACACCTTTGGTGGCATTAATCTGGAGGATATCAAAGCACCTGAATGTTTTGAAATTGAGCGTGTTCTTATTGAGCAGTGCGATATCCCCATCTTTCATGATGATCAACACGGAACGGCGATTGTAACGGCAGCCGGTATGTTGAATGCCCTGGAGTTGCAAGGTAAATCCATTGAAGAAGCCAAGATAGTCTGTCTAGGTGCCGGTGCTGCCGCGGTGGCATGTATGAAGCTGCTGATCAGCTGTGGTGCCAAGTCTGAAAATATTTATATGCTGGACCGTAAAGGGGTGATTCACAACGGACGTGATGATCTGAACCAGTACAAGGCAATGTTTGCTATCGATACTGACAAGCGTACGCTTGCCGACGCTTGTAATGGTGCGGACGTCTTTGTTGGCTTGTCCGGTCCGGATCTGCTGTCAGCAGAAATGCTGGCCAGCATGGCGCCTAATCCTGTTGTGTTTGCCTGCTCCAATCCTGACCCGGAGATTAAGCCGGAGCTGGCGCTGGCGACTCGCGATGACCTTATCATGGCGACTGGGCGTTCAGATTATCCAAACCAGGTAAACAATGTTCTTGGTTTCCCATTCATCTTCCGTGGTGCGCTGGATGTTCGTGCGAAGGCAATCAATGAAGAGATGAAAGTGGCGGCGGTAGAAGCGATTCGTGAGTTGGCCAAACAGCCTGTGCCTCAGGATGTCATTGATGCTTACGGTGGGGAGCAATTTGAATTCGGTAAGAATTATATTATTCCCAAGCCTATGGATAAGCGTTTGCTGACGGATGTTTGTGCTGCAGTGGCTAAAGCTGCAGTCGACACAGGTGTTGCGCGGATGCCTTACCCAGAGCATTATCCGCTGAACTCTATCGACGACATTAAAGTGGTGTAGGTCTTCAGAGTTATTGAAGGCAGTATAAAAAAACCGCATCAATGATGCGGTTTTTTTGTTCTAGAAAATGATTTCTGGAGGGGGGGCGTCTGATTGTGGTGGGATCTCGTCAGGAGAGTCTTCCACAATTTTTAGTGTTGGTGCTGATTCTTCAGTAAAAATTTCAAAAATGGCATTCTCCTGACCGGGAGCGGCGCGCTCGCCGGTTTCAGGGTCAATTTTGACTGTCACTATGCCTGGTGGTTGTTTCATTGGCGTTTCCGGCATCCCTTCCAGGGCAACTTTCATATAGTCTATCCAGATGGGTAATGCGGCTCTGCTGCCATATTCCCGGCGACCCAGAGTGTCTGGTTGATCGAATCCCACCCAGACCGTCGTGGCAATGTTGCCATTGTAACCTGAGAACCAAGCGTCAACCTGGTCGTTAGTGGTGCCGGTTTTTCCGGACAGATCATTTCGTCCGAGTGCACGAGCCTTTGTGCCGGTCCCCTGTCTGATGACATCTTGCAGAATGCTGTTAAGTATGTAGACGGATCTTGGGTCGGCAATAAGTGGTGCAACCTTTGGTTGTGCTGTTGCATCCTGAGGATTGCTTGTCTCGTCAGTGGTATTTTCTAAAGTCGGCTCTGACATGTCCGCAGAGACTGATGCAGTTTGCAGGCACTCCCGGCAAGCAATTTCTGGATCTGCACTGTAGATGATCTGAGCATCATGATCGATAATCTTATCGATCAGATAAGGTTTGACCCGATGGCCACCATTGGCGAGCGCTGCGTATCCTGATGCTACTTCCATTGGTGTAAATGCGGCAGAGCCAAGTGCAATTGAGAGATCTTTCGGGATTCGTTTGCTGTCAAAGCCCACCTGCTCAACGCCGTTCCTGATATTGTTGATACCGATTTTCTGTACCAGTCGAATAGATACCAGGTTCCTGGAAAGGTAGAGCGCTCTTCTTAATCGGGTGGGGCCATAAAACTTTCCTGAAGAGTTTTGCGGACGCCAGGAGGCTTCGAGCTGGGAGTCTTCAAACACTACGGGGGCATCATTGATGGTAGTGGAAGCAGTCGCACCGTTCTCCAGCGCTGAAAGGTAGACGAATGGTTTGAAGTTGGAGCCGGGTTGTCTGCGGGCCTGGGTTGCCCGGTTAAACTTGCTGAGGTAAAAGTCAAATCCGCCAACGAGGGCCAAAATCGCTCCGTCTTCTGGAGTTAGTGAAACCAGTGCGCCCTGAACATCTGGCATTTGGGCCAGTTTGTAGCCTTCGTCATCCAGGCTGATGTAAACAATGTCTCCGAGTTCGGCGACCTCGCTGGCATTAGTGGGGCGTTTGCCTTGGCTGTTAACGTTGTGAAATGGGTTGCTCCAGCGTAGTCCTTCCCACTCAATTTCGATGATATTTTTATCCGGTGTGGTGACGGATAGGGATTTTTCCTTGATTTCAGTGACCACCGCAGGGGAGAGGCCTTTTGCGGATGGTAGGTCCTCTAATTGCTTTAGGGTGTTTTCGAGGTTTTCCAGCGCCTCTTTGCCTGGGCGGGCGATAGGGCCTTTATATCCGTGCCTTCTGCTATAGGCGAGCAGTCCTTTTTTCAGCGCAGCATCCGCTGCATTCTGCAGCTTGCTGTCGATAGTGAGGATGACGTGCAGGCCGTCTGTATAGGCGTCCAGCCCATAAGAATCCACAATTTCCTGTCTTGCCATTTCGGCAATGTAGGGCGCCTCTACTTCCGGGCGGGTGCCATGATAGCTTGCTGTGAGTATGGCATTTTTGGCCGACTGGTGTTCGCTTTGGTTGATCATATTCAGCTCAAGCATTCGATCCAGTATCCAATTACGCCTAATCTTGGCGCGGTCGGGGGAGGCCAGTGGGTTATAGCGTGAGGGGGCTTTGGGCAGGCCGGCAATCATTGCGCTTTCAGCTAATGTGAGTTCCTTTATGGTTTTGCCATAGTACACATTGGCTGCTGCTTCTACCCCATATGCCCTATTCCCCAGGTAGATCTTATTAAGGTAGAGTTCGAGGATTTCGTCCTTCTCAAGTTCTTGCTCAATCTTAAGTGCGAGCAATATTTCATTGAATTTTCTGGAAAAGGTTCGTTCTTGGCTAAGGAAGAAGTTTTTCGCAACCTGCATGGTGATGGTGCTGCCACCGGACTGAATGCTGCCGGTGCTGATGAGTTGTACCGATGCACGTAAAAGTCCTTTGATATCAACTCCACCATGTTCGTAGAAACGGCTGTCTTCCGCTGCCATGAAGGCATTTAACAGATTCTGGGGGGCATCCTGGATGTTAATGGGAGATCTACGTTTTTCGCCGAATTCGGCGATTAACCGCTGGTCCCGGGTATAGATGCGAAGTGGAGTTTGTAACTGAACTGTCCGTAGTTGTTCAACTTCGGGAAGGTGGGGGGACAGAACTAGGTAAAAACTCGTAGCAATGAGTAAGCCACCGGCGATACCTACAACAAAACTCCAACAAAAAAACCGTAACAGTCTCACAAAATTTCGCATGTTTTTCCTGACATCTTTTGAATCTATGTCTATTATTTAAGAAATCTCTTTAGGTTTGACGAGCAACAACAATTATACGCTTTTTATTGGCTTGGTTTTAGTAATCTTTAATTGTTGTCTATGCTTGTTTAAGCAAAGTTCTGTTAACGATGTAGCAGCATTTACTGAGAAGGCACCTTTGTGTTTGGACTATTAGGAAAGAAAAAGCAACCGTTATTGGGGCTGGATATCAGTTCGACTTCTGTAAAGCTGATTGAATTAAGCCAACATGGCGGGCGTTTTCGGGTTGACAGTTACGCGGTGGAACCACTTCCGCCTAATGCTGTTGTGGAAAAGAATATCAACGATGCCGAAGCTGTGGGAGAGGTGATCTCTCGAGTGGTAGGTAAGGCCAGGCCCAATACGAAGCAGGCTGCTGTAGCGGTTGCTGGTTCTGCGGTGATTACAAAAGTCATACAGATGAACGCATCCGTAAGGGAGCAGGACATGGAATCCCAGATTCAGCTTGAGGCTGATCAGTATATTCCATACCCATTGGATGAAGTGGCGCTGGACTTTGAAGTCGTCGGGCCGAACGATATCAACCTGGAAATGCAGGACGTTTTGCTGGCAGCATGTCGGCGCGAAAATGTAGAGCTTCGTGAGGACTCGCTTCATATTGGTGGCTTGACTACCAAGGTCGTGGATGTCGAAGCCTATGCGATGGAAAGGGCGGTTGGCCTCATAGAAGGGCAGTTAGACAATGTTGGGGAATCCCAGACTGTCGCTGTTCTGGATATTGGGGCGACAATGACCACTCTGAGCGTGCTTTCCGACGGCAAAACCATTTATACCCGTGAGCAGTTGTTTGGAGGCAAACAGCTGACAGAAGAAATTCAGCGGCGTTATGGTCTGTCCCAGGAAGAAGCCGGACTGGCGAAGAAGCAGGGCGGATTGCCAGACGATTACGAGCAGGAGGTTCTTGAGCCCTTTAAAGAGGCTGTGGTTCAGCAGGTTGCTCGGTCCTTACAGTTTTTCTTCTCCTCCACTCAATATAATGAGGTTGACTACATCGTGCTGGCGGGAGGTACTGCCTCCATTTCCGGATTGGCTGAGCTGGTCCAGGAACGGGTCGGAACGACAACTCTGGTGGCTAACCCGTTTGCGGATATGACTGTTTCATCCAAAGTTAATGCTTCCGCATTAAGCAATGATGCGCCATCGCTGATGATCGCATGCGGTTTGGCGATGAGGAGTTTTGACTAATGGCAAAGATTAACCTTCGTCCATGGCGTGAAGAGCTACGAGCTGAACGCCAGAAACAATTTGTCACTATATTGGCTGGTTTTTTGATTATCAGTGCTGGTCTGGGCTTTCTTTGGCATCAGACGGTTGTGAGTAATATTGAATACCAGGAGCAACGAAATAATTTCATTAAAAATGAAATTGCTCAGTTGAATAAACAGATCAGAGAAATTGAAGAGCTGAAAAAACGGCGAAGTGCCCTGTTGGAGCGGATGAGGGTCATCCAGGATCTGCAAGGGAAAAGGCCGATTATTGTTCGTCAGTTTGATGAGTTGGTGAGAGTGATGCCTGAAGGGGTTCACTTAACCTCATTATCCAAAAAAGGTGAAGTTCTGGATGTTCAGGGGGTCGGTGAGTCAAACAGCCGAATCTCCAATCTTATGCGCAATCTGGACAACTCAGAATGGTATAAAGATCCGAGCTTGAGTTCTGTCAAAGCTGTACCGGGCCAGGAGGCCAAGAGTTCCTTCGTGATGAATGTCAAGCAGGAAACTCCTGAGGCGGAAAAGAATAAGGGAGGTGCTTAGGATGAGTATGTCAGACTCCCTGGAAGGCCTGAAAAATTTTGATATCAATGACTTGGATTTCAACAATGCAGGTTCTTGGCCAGCGCCCATAAAAGCTATTTGTATCCTGCTTCTGATTGCGTTGGTGTTAGGGGCGGTTTATTGGTTTGATATCAAGGATCTGGACGCGACTCTGGCGGCTACTGAGCAAGAGGAAATGGAGCTCAAGAGTCAGTTCGAGATTAAAGCCGGCCAGGTTTCCAATCTGGAAGAATACAAAGCTCAGATGGTTGAAATGGAAAAAACCTTCGGCGCTTTGCTTCGCCAACTGCCAAGTGACACGGAGGTACCTGGGTTGCTTGAGGATATTTCCAGTGTTGGCTCTTTGAGCGGGCTGGAGTTGTCTTCGATTGATCTGCAGCCGGAATTATCCCGAGAGTTCTATATCGAGCTACCGATTCGAATCAGGTTGTCAGGTACATATCACGATATTGCCGCATTTGTTAGTGGTGTGGCAGGTTTGCCAAGGATTGTTACTTTGCATGACTTCAGTATCACTAAAGCTCAGCAGGGGGTAGAAAGCTTGACCATGGAAATCCAGGCTAAAACCTATCGATACAGTGGTGGCGGGGATAACTAATGTTAAGACTAAGTATATTTCTTGTGCTGGCTGCACTGTTCATTCCATTGTCTGGCTGTTCTACTGGATCAGGGTTTGAGGATCTTGAGGCTTATGTTAAAGAAGTGAAGGCTCGCCCTAAGAAGAGAATTGAGCCTTTGCCGGAGTTCAAAGCTTATGAAGCCTTTTCCTATAGTGCAGCTAACAGGCGTTCTCCCTTTACTCCTCCCCAGGTGGTGCAGCTGGCATCCCTGGACCAGAAGCCTAAAAGCAATGTTAAACCTGACTTCAATCGTCCTCAGGAGCTTTTGGAAAGCTTTGCTATAGGTAATATGGCGATGGTTGGAACAATTATTAAACAGGATGATTCAAGGCTATTTGCATTGGTTAGTGATGGCGATGGCGGAATTCATCGTGTGAGAGAAGGCAATTATATGGGTAAAAACCATGGCAAGGTGGTGAGTGTGACTGAGTCGCAGATTGAGCTCATAGAAATCGTATCAGATGGTCAGGGAGGGTGGTTTGAACGCCCTCGGACCATGGGCTTAAGGGAAGTGAATTGATGAAGGTGAATCGAGAGCCAAGTGAGATTTATTTGGAGAATACAATGAAAGCGCTTATGAGTAAGATTTGGTTCGCTCTCATACTATCTATGATATGTGGACTATCGCATGCAGTTAATCTCACGGCTATAGATTTTGCTGCACTCCCCGGAGACCGAACTGAGGTCAAATTACAATTTGACGGGACGCCGCCAGAACCTAATGGCTATTCCATCGAGCAACCGGCCCGAATCGCATTAGATTTTGCAGGTGTGGGAAGTAGTTTGAGTGAGAAATACCATAAGATCTCTAAAGGTAACACTCAGAGCGTCACCATTGTTGAGGCTGGTGGTCGTACTCGGGTCATTATGAATCTTTTGGAGCTGGTTCCTTACGCGACGGCTGTTCGTGGAAATCAGGTGGTTGTTGAGTTGGGTAGTTCAACTGTAGGGGCTGTTTCAAGCTCATCAGGTTCTTCGTCATCTGTTACCCGGTCTGTAAGCTCGTCCTCCAGCAAAGAGCTGATGATTACCGACATTGATTTTCGTAGAGGGGAATCTGGTGATGGTCGAGTCATGATTGACTTCTCCAGTGACAAAGTGAACGTGGATATGGCAGAGGAAGCAGGCAATATCAAACTGAGGTTTGGTAATACCCGTCTGCCAAAAGAGCTGCAGAGAAGCTTGGATGTTGTCGACTTTGCTACACCAGTTCAGTTTATTGAGTCATATACCGAAGAAGGTGAAGCAGTCGTATTGGTTAAACCTCAGGGTAACTACGATTACCTGGCTTACCAAGCTGACAACAAGTTTACGCTAACCGTTGAGCCTTTGACCGCCGATGAAGCTGAGCAGCGTCAGAAAGATAAATTTCCTTATACTGGCGAGAAGCTCTCATTGAATTTTCAGGATATTGAAGTTCGTTCAGTACTCCAGTTGATAGCGGATTTTACGGGGCTTAATCTGGTTGCCAGTGACACTGTAGGTGGTCGTATCACCTTGAGACTCCAGAATGTTCCCTGGGATCAAGCGTTGGAGCTTGTGCTGAAAACTAAAGGGCTGGATCAACGTAAAGTCGGAAACGTTTTGTTGATCGCTCCAGCAGAAGAAATCGCTGCAAGGGAGAAACTGGAGCTTGAGGCTTCCAAACAAGTTAAAGAGCTTGCTCCTGTCAGATTGGAAGTTATTCAGATCAATTATGCCAAAGCAAAAGACATCGTTACTCTCTTGCAGTCTGACGAAGAGTTGATATCCAGTAGAGGCTTTATTTCTTCAGATGAACGGACTAACACAATCAGTATCCGTGAGACAGTAGAGAAAATTGCTGAAGTTCGTAGGTTGATTTCGACATGGGATGTGGCTGTCAGTCAGGTGCTGATTGAGGCGAGGATCGTAAGGGCACGTACCGACGCTATTGATGAGCTCGGTATTAAATGGGGAGGCACTCGTGTCAAGAGCAATGGGGCAGGAAACTGGATTATAGGTGGTGGTTCTGATTCAAACATCACTGCTTTTAATCAGTTAAACGATCCCGATGTGGATCAGCCAACGATTGCAACTTTCCCAGATGCTCTGGCTGTAGATTTAGGTGTGACTAGAAGTAATACTTCTTCCATCGCCATTGGGTTCCAGCGTGGACTGAATGTACTTCAATTGGAACTGTCCGCATTTGAGTCGGATGGGAAAGGTGAAGTCATTGCTCAGCCTAAGATCGTGACCGCTGACAGACAGACTGCACGTATCGAGTCAGGTGAAGAAATACCTTATGAAGAGGCGTCTTCAAGTGGTGCGACCAGTGTTTCGTTTAAAAAGGCTGTGTTAGCACTGGAAGTAACTCCACAAATTACGCCTGACGACAAGATTATTATGGATCTGGTTGTAAATCAGGATAGTCGTGGTGAAGTAACAGCGGGTATCCCAAGTATCGCAACCAATGAAATTACAACACAGGTGTTGGTAGGAAATGGTGAGACGATTGTTCTTGGTGGTATTTTTACTGCAGAAACCTCCAAGACAGTCACCAAGACGCCATTCCTTGGGGACCTGCCTTATTTAGGTAGATTGTTTACCAAAACTGAGAGCACTGATGAGCGCTCCGAGCTTCTGGTATTCATTACACCAAAACTGATCACAAATGGTTTGATAGATAACTAAGCTTCTTCAAACTGAGCAAAAGCCACCTTAGGGTGGCTTTTTGCGTTTTGGACGTACTAGAGCCCAAGGCTTTCTCATGCTATGCTCCGCAGCGCTTAAGCGATGGTTGACAAGGCATGCAAGATTACAAACATAATGTTGTACTGGTGGGCCCCATGGGGACTGGGAAGACCACAATAGGCAAGCTTCTGGCCCGTGAGCTTCACTTTGAATTCAAGGATTCTGATCGCGAAATTGAAGATCGGTCAGGTGCAGATATTCCGTGGATCTTTGACGTTGAAGGGGAGGAGGGATTCCGTGCCCGCGAACGAATGGTGATCGAAGAATTATCGAATGTCCCTGGAATTGTTGTGGCGACAGGCGGCGGCGCGGTAGTGAGTGAGGAGAATCAGTACCATTTGAGTACCCGGGGGTTTGTTGTGTATCTGTTTACTTCTGTAGAGCAGCAATATCAAAGAACCCGCAAGGATCGGAAAAGACCCTTGCTGCAAAACAATGATCCCCTGAAAGTTCTGCAGAATCTAATGTCTACTCGTGATCCTATCTATCGCTCAATTGCAGACTATGTTATTAGTACTGATCAAAAGCGACCAAGGGCAGTCGTTAGAGAAATTATCAAAGCCCTTCAGGCATCTCCCAATTGGATGCCAAAGTCTCCAGAGGTTGAATAATTGTGGAAATTCTCAATGTCGAATTAGAGGAGCGTAGCTACCCGATTTATATAGGTAGTGACGTGTTGTCTCAAAAGGAACTGCTTACCAGACATATTTCTGGCAAGCAGATTATGATCGTGACCAATGAAACGGTGGCACCTTTATATCTCGACAAGGTTCAGCAGTTACTTGAAGGTTATGATGTTGATGTCACTATCCTTCCTGATGGGGAAGAGTATAAGAATATGGATTCTCTGGCGTCGATCTATGACCATCTCATTGGTCAGCGCCATAATAGAACGACAACACTGATAGCCTTAGGTGGCGGTGTGATTGGTGATATGACCGGATACGCAGCAGCTTCCTATCAGAGAGGGGTAAACTTTATCCAGGTGCCAACCACTCTCTTGTCCCAGGTGGATTCTTCTGTTGGCGGTAAAACCGGGATTAATCACCCGCAGGGTAAAAATATGATTGGCGCTTTTTATCAACCAAAAGCGGTTCTTATTGATACCTCAACTTTACATTCTCTTCCGGAGAGTGAGTTCTCTGCAGGGTTGGCAGAAGTCATTAAGTATGGGCTGATCAAAGACGCTTCGTTTCTCGGCTGGCTTGAAGAGAATCTGGATGAGCTGATGGCTCTGGATGATAAAAAACTACGTTATGCTATTCAGCGTTCTTGTCAGATTAAAGCGGAAGTCGTGGCAGAGGATGAAACTGAAAAAGGTGTGAGGGCTATTTTAAATCTAGGTCATACATTCGGCCATGCAATAGAGGCGTTTACCCATTACAAAGAGTGGTTGCATGGTGAGGCTGTTGCGGCAGGTACCGTGATGGCTGCTGATCTATCTCTCAGAGAAGGGAATCTGGATCAGGACGACTACAAGCGCGTTGTTAATATATTCAGTCGATCCAATCTTCCGGTCAGACCGCCGTCGAATATGCGCGACGAAGATTTTACCCGCTATATGGCAATAGATAAGAAGGTGCTTGACGGACGATTGCGTCTGGTACTTTTGCGTGGTCTGGGAGATGCCTGGGTCACTGATCAGTTTGCTCAGGCAAATCTGGGGCAGACTTTGGCTGAATTTACCCAGCACTAAGGCTGCGTCATGTCAGCAAATGAGCATACCAGGGAGCAAGCTTACACTGCTGAACAATGGCGGCAACAATTTGGATTGTCCTTTGATCCGTTTCATGCCGAAAGTGTAGGAAGTCGGTGCTTTTTTGGTGGGGCTCAGCGCCAGGAGTTGTTGGATAACCTGCGGCATCTGGTGCATTTCTCTGATCATATTCTGGTTGTTACCGGAGACAAGGGAAGTGGTAAGACCTGCTTACTTGAGCAACTGACTGAATATGAGAAAGAGGCGCTGAAGATTGTTTGGTTACGCCCTAAACTCTTAGAGGGGCGTGCCAGCCTTATTGTGCAAATGGCCAAGCTGTTAGGAGTGGTCGTCGCCAAAGGGGATTCCACCGAAACGCTGTCAAATCGCATACTCGAGACTTGTTCCAATCAGTACTCCCACGGCCTGAGAACTCTCTTTGTTATTGATGACGCCCATGAGCTGTCAGATGAAAGCATTGAGTTGTTAGCAAAACGGTTTAATCCTCGCCTTTCGGGAGCATTTGGTCTGGTGCTTCTGGCTCAGCAGCAGATGGTGGAACAGATTCGGCGACTGTTTCCAGAATCACAGTCTCAACCATTCCATCAACTTCAGCTAAGAAATTTCAGTCAGAGTGATACAGCCGATTTTGTGCTGAAACATCTCCAGCAGGCTGGGTGGACTGGGTCCCCAGGTATAGATCAGGAAGCGCTGATAAAAATACATAAGCTGGGTAAAGGACTCCCAGGAAGGATAGTAAGAACAGCTTCTTCGGTTCTTCTCTCAGGTGTTGATTCAGTGGCTTCCGGTCACGGGCGTATTTCCCAAATGAATCTGCTTTTTGCAGGTCTGGTGGGCCTAGCATTGGTGCTGGCCGTCATTCTGATATCGTTGCAGTATGATCAGGATGAAGAGGCTGTGGTTGACGAAGTGGTTGAGCAATCCCGGTATACGATAGCCTTGCCTGTTTCATCTGATGGCGATTTAAAGGAAGGGGCTGATAACACCCTCGTCAGCGATGACTTATTGCCTCTCTCTGATCAAGGGGCGACAGAACCCCGCTCCGCATCAGAAGAAGATCTGATTTCTGCAATGGAAAAGACTGAAGTGTCGTTGAAAGGGGGATCGCAGGCCGATGGTGATCCTGTAGAAAGTGCTGACTCTGCTGAGAAAGGCGAGCCCTCTGAAAAAGCAGATAAAGTCGAGGAGACTGTCGCTGAAAGCGCTGTAGCGGATAAGGCGAGTTCTGACGATGATAGCACTAAGATGGTGCATGAAGCCGGTCAGGCGTTGACTGAGGTTCAGCCCAAGGTGCAAAAAAAGACGCAAAAAGAGGTGTCGAATAAAGAGCCTCATGAAGAATTGTCAGTCAATAAGCCTTCTGAAAAGGCTGGATCTGAACCTTCGAGGCAAGTAGTCGTCGCGGATGAGCGGGTGAAGGCACAGGTTTCAGTGTCAGAATTCAAGCGGACTGCCGAGTGGGTAGAGAAGCAGCCGCAGGGAAGTTGGACTATTCAGGTGTTAGGGTCCTTTTCTAGCGAGTCTGCGACTGAATTCCTGAAAGGTCTCGATAATACAGAGGGCTACTTCTATGTGAAATCTGACTACCAGGGTAAGGACTGGTATGTCGTACTGCATGGAGTCTATTTGGATAAAACAACCGCCAGAGAAGGATTGGGCAATCTGCCTGCAAATATTCAAGAGGCAGGAGCCTGGATTCGAAGCCTCGGTGGCCTGCATGTTGCTTCAGACTAGTTATCTGAACTCTTGAGCTTTACTTACGCTAAAAGCCTCGTGTCTAGCGGATGCTGGAAGAGGTGGTGACTAAGTGATTTCCCCAATATTTGTCGTTTTAAGTACTTTTACTAATTAACTTTTCCCTTTAAATTTGAGCAATGGGCAGTCCGTGTGTAGAATGGGCGGCCC
This sequence comes from Hahella ganghwensis DSM 17046, assembly GCF_000376785.1. Classification (GTDB taxonomy): domain Bacteria; phylum Pseudomonadota; class Gammaproteobacteria; order Pseudomonadales; family Oleiphilaceae; genus Hahella; species Hahella ganghwensis. Next base: position 81,202 of record NZ_AQXX01000141.1, on the reverse strand, counting down.
ATTTTTGCCTATCAAAAGCTGTTTTTATTGATTGATGTACATATAAGCTTTTGATTCGTAAGGATTTGAATGAGAGATTACTTATGAAAACAGGTCTGTATCAACCCGGCGAATTCAAAGATAACTGTGGTTTTGGCTTGATAGCCCATATGGAAGGCGAGCGCAGTCATGAGCTGCTGCGCACGGCAATTGAATCGCTTACATGCATGACACACCGTGGCGGAATTGCCGCAGACGGTAAAACTGGTGATGGTTGTGGTCTGCTGATACAAAAGCCTGATTCCTTTTTGCGTGAAGTCGCCAAAGAATCCCTTAGCACCGAATTAGGCAGTAATTATGCTGTTGGTATGGTGTTTCTTAATACTGATCCGGCCAAGGCTCAGTTTGCCCGCGAACAGTTGGAAGCGGCGCTAACTGACCAGGGACTGAAACCGGTCGGGTGGCGCATAGTGCCCACTGATACTGCATGTCTGGGGCCTATGGCTCTGGATTGCCTTCCAGGTATTGAGCAGATATTTGTCAATGCAGATGACGCACTGAGCCAGCATGAAGTCAGCGTCAAGTTATATGTGGCGCGTCGTCAGGCCGAAAAAGCATTGGCCGGCGATAGTGAGTTTTATATTTGTTCTCTTTCAGATCAGGTGATTTCCTACAAGGGCCTGATGATGCCGGTAGACTTACCCAGCTTCTACAAGGATCTGGGGGACGAGCGCCTGGAAACCGCTATCTGTGTATTTCACCAGCGCTTCTCTACCAATACGATGCCTCGGTGGCCTCTGGCTCAGCCATTCCGTTATCTCGCTCATAATGGCGAAATAAACACGATTGAAGGTAACCGTAACTGGGCATTGGCCCGGGCAAACAAGTTCAAGAGTGAATTCCTGCCGGACTTGCAGGAATTGCAGCCCATCGTTAACAGAACCGGCTCGGATTCTTCCTCTATGGACAACATGCTGGAGGTTCTGTTGGCCGGTGGTGTGGACCTGTTCCGAGCTGTCAGAATGATGATCCCGCCTGCCTGGCAGAATGTAGATACCATGGATGCTGATCTGCGTTCCTTTTACGAATATAACTCCATGCATATGGAGCCTTGGGATGGTCCTGCTGGTGTGGTAATGACTGATGGACGCTATGCCGTTTGTCTGTTGGACCGTAACGGACTGCGCCCGTCTCGTTGGGTGATCACCAAGAATGGTTTCATTACACTGGCTTCTGAAATTGGAACCTATGGCTACAAGGCTGAAGATGTCATCGCCAAGGGCAGGGTTGGTCCTGGCCAGATTCTGGCAGTGGATACGCAGACTGGTGAAGTCCTGCATACCAAGGATATTGATAACCGTCTGAAAGCGGCGCAGCCATACAAGAAGTGGTTGCGTGAAAATGCGCTCAGAGTTGAAACCAAACTGAACCAGCAAACACCTGATTTCACCCTGATGGAAAAGGAAGAGCTCAACAGCTACATGAAAATGTTTATGGTGTCCTTCGAGGAGCGTGATCAGGTGTTGCGCCCTATGGCAGAGGCTGGTCAGGAAGCTGTTGGATCTATGGGGGATGACACGCCGATGGCGGTGTTGTCAAATAAGGTGCGTTCTGTTGCGGATTACTTCCGGCAGAAATTTGCTCAGGTCACCAATCCACCCATCGACCCGCTACGGGAAACCATCGTCATGTCGCTGGAAACTTGTCTGGGGGCGGAGAGAAATGTGTTTGAGGAAAGTCCTGAGCACGCAAACAGAATCATCCTGAGCACACCGGTTCTGTCTCCAGCGAAATTTCTCCGAGTGATGTCCAATGAACGGCCGGGGTTTGAAACTGAAATCATCAAGCTGTCTTTCCGCCCTGAGCTTGGGTTGCAAAAAGCAATTGAGTCCGTAACGGAGCAGGCAGAGCAGGCTGTGCGGAACGGCAAGGTGTTGTTGGTTCTTAGTGACAAGTATATTCAAGAGGGTGAAATACCGATCAACGCCTTCATGGCCACCGGTGCTGTTCACCATCACTTGGTTGAGCGTGGATTGAGAACGGATTCCAACATCATTGTCGAAACTGCATGGGCGCGTGACTCTCATCACTTTGCTGTGTTGTTCGGTTTTGGTGCTACGGCTGTCTATCCCTATCTGGCTTATCAGGTATTGAATGACCTGATTAATGCAGGGCAGTTGTTGATCGATCCGATTGACGCGAAGAACAACTATCGTCGAGGGATTAACAAGGGCTTATTGAAAATCCTGTCCAAAATGGGGATTTCTACTATTGCGTCATATCGTGGAGCCCAACTGTTTGAGGCTGTAGGGCTTTCTGAAGATGTAGTTAATCTCTGTTTTAAAGGTGTCGCGAGCCGAATCGAAGGTGCTACCTTCTATGACCTGCAAACAGAGCAGGAAGCTTTGGCCAAAATGGCCTGGAATAAACGGAAATCGATTCTCCAGGGTGGGCTGCTGAAGTTTATCCATGGCGGTGAGTATCATGCATATAATCCGGATGTGATCCGCACTTTGCAGGACGCCGTTAAATCCGGAGATTATGGCATCTATCAGGAATATGCTTCCTATGTGAATGGGCGTCCTGTCACCACTATTCGTGACCTGCTGGCGTTGTCCAGCAAAGCGAAGCCTATTGATATCAACGATGTTGAACCTGTTGAGAATATCTATAAGCGGTTTGACTCTGCTGCCATGTCAATTGGCGCATTGTCGCCTGAAGCACACGAGGCTTTGGCGGCTGCAATGAACCGCTTGGGTGGTCGCTCGAATTCAGGTGAGGGCGGCGAGGATCCTGCGCGTTATGGTACAGAGCGCCGCTCCAAGATTCGCCAGGTCGCCTCCGGTCGCTTTGGTGTGACGCCACACTATTTGGTTGGTGCTGAGGTGCTGCAGATCAAGGTGGCGCAGGGGGCTAAACCGGGAGAAGGTGGTCAGTTACCGGGCGGTAAGGTCAATGAGCTGATTGCACGATTGAGATTCTCGGTTCCGGGGGTGACGTTGATATCGCCTCCTCCTCATCATGACATCTATTCAATCGAGGATCTGGCTCAGCTGATTTTTGACCTTAAGCAGGTTAATCCGGAAGCGCTGGTATCTGTCAAATTGGTGTCCGAGCCGGGGGTCGGTACTATTGCCGCAGGTGTGGCGAAAGCCTATGCGGACCTGATTACAATTTCGGGATACGATGGTGGAACCGGTGCCAGTCCGCTGACCTCGATCAAGTATGCTGGGTCGCCCTGGGAGCTGGGGCTGTCAGAAGCCCACCAGACGCTTCGCGGGAATGATCTGCGTGGTAAGGTCCGTTTACAGACGGATGGCGGTCTCAAAACTGGCCTGGATGTGGTGAAAGCTGCAATTCTTGGTGCTGAGAGCTTTGGTTTTGGAACCGGGCCGATGGTTGCGATCGGATGTAAATATCTGCGGATTTGTCACCTAAACAACTGTGCTACCGGTGTTGCCACTCAGAATAAGGCTTTGCGTGATAAGCACTTCCAGGGCACTGTTGAGATGGCGATGAACTACTTTAAGTTTGTGGCAGCCGAAACCCGGGAATGGATGGCGAAGTTGGGTGTGTGTACTTTGGAAGAATTGGTCGGCAGGACGGATTTGCTTGAAATTCTGCCTGGGAATACGCCAAAGCAGCGGAACCTGAATCTGGCGCCAATCCTGAGTAGTGACAATATTCCTGCGGACAAGCCGCATACCTGTCAGGTTGAACGTAATCTGCCATACGATAAGGGAACCTTGGCTGAACGGATGGTGGAAGCCACCTTGAGCACGATTGAAGCCAAATCCGGTGGTGAGTTTGAGTTTGAGGTCACCAACTGTGACCGTTCTATCGGGGCTCGTTTATCCGGTGAGATCGCCAAGCGTCATGGCAATCAGGGGATGGCGGATGCTCCTGTGGTGTTGAAATTGACGGGGACTGCTGGTCAGAGTTTCGGTGTCTGGAATGCCGGCGGTTTGCATATGCATCTTGAAGGGGATGCCAACGACTATGTCGGTAAAGGCATGACTGGCGGAAAGTTGACTATTCGTCCGCCTGCTGTCAGTACGTTTGCTTCCCAGGAGACCGCGATCGTTGGTAACACCTGCTTGTATGGAGCTACCGGTGGTAAGCTGTTTGCCGCCGGGGTTGCGGGTGAGCGATTCGCTGTGAGGAACTCTGGAGCTCATGCGGTCGTCGAGGGTGCAGGAGATCACTGTTGCGAATACATGACCGGCGGTATGGTGACGGTACTTGGCAAAACTGGCCATAACTTTGGTGCAGGTATGACGGGTGGTTTTGCCTACGTACTTGATCTGGAAAACCGCTTTGTGGATCGCTATAACCACGAGCTGGTGGAAATCCATCGTATTACCAGTGAGCAGATGGAAGCCTACCGGAATCATTTAAGAGACGTCATTGCCGGGCATATAGAAGAAACCGGCAGTAGCTGGGCAGAAAACATCCAGGATAATTTCGACGATTATGTCGGACGGTTCTGGCTGGTGAAGCCTAAGGCGGCCAGTCTCGCCAGTCTGCTGGACAGCACTCGTGCCCGCCCGGAATAACCGGGCGGCTGGTTTGTCCAGTCCGATATGTGCATTGCTGTGAAAAGAATTCCCCATTATTGATGAGTTTTAGAGGTTGAAACGCATGGCTGAGAGACTGAGCAACAACTTTCAGTTCCTCGATGTAGGAAGGCAAGATCCGGAAAAGGTGCCTGTTAGCCGTCGTAAGAAAAAGTTTGTGGAAATATACAAACCTTTCAAGGAAGACGAGGCTAAAAACCAGGCGCATCGCTGCCTGGAATGTGGTAATCCTTATTGTGAATGGAAGTGTCCGGTACATAACTTTATTCCCAACTGGCTTAAGCTGGTGTCTGAAGGCAACATCATGCAGGCCGTGGAAATGTCGCACCAGACCAACACGCTGCCGGAAGTCTGTGGTCGCGTGTGTCCGCAGGACCGGTTATGTGAGGGGGCCTGTACTCTGAATGATGGTTTCGGTGCCGTAACCATTGGGTCTGCTGAGAAATATATCACTGAAACGGCATTCGCTCTGGGCTGGCGCCCGGATATGTCCAAAGTCACAATGACCGACAAGAAAGTCGCGATCATTGGTGCCGGACCTGCTGGCTTGGGGTGTGCGGATGTGCTGATCCGAAATGGTGTGAAACCCATTGTTTTTGATCGTTATCCGGAAATCGGAGGTTTGCTGACGTTCGGAATTCCAGAGTTCAAACTGGAAAAAAGCGTGATGACCCGCCGTCGTGAAGTGTTCGAAGGTATGGGTATCGAGTTTCGTCTGAATACGGATGTCGGGAAAGACATCACTTTGCAGCAATTGTTGGACGAGTATGACGCAGTCTTCATGGGAATGGGCACCTATAACTATATGAAAGGTGGTTTCCCTGGTGAAGATTTGCTCGGCGTTCATGATGCGCTGCCTTATCTTATTTCCAACGTAAATCGCTGCCTGGGTTATGAAAAGGCTGCGGACGACTTCATCGATATGAGTGGCCGTCGCGTGGTGGTGTTGGGTGGTGGTGATACTGCGATGGACTGCAACCGTACAGCAATTCGCCAGGGGGCTAAGTCAGTTCACTGTGCTTATCGCCGCGACGAAGCGAATATGCCGGGATCCAGAAAGGAAGTGGCAAACGCCAAAGAAGAAGGGGTGAAATTCCTGTTCAATCGGCAGCCCGTTGCCATTATCGGTGAGGATAAGGTTGAAGGGGTTAAAGTGGTTCAGACCCGACTGGGTGATCCGGATGAGAATGGTCGCCGTCGCCCGGAGGTGGTGCCCGGTAGCGAAGAGGCCTTGCCGGCAGATGAAGTCCTGATTGCTTTTGGGTTCAGGCCGAGCCCTGCGCCTTGGTTTCAGGATGTAGGTGTTGAGATCGACTCTTCGGGCAGGGTTGTGGCACCTGAAGAGCAGGAATACAAGTTTCAAACGACCAATCCTAAGATATTTGCCGGTGGCGATATGGTTCGTGGCTCCGATCTCGTTGTGACGGCAATCTGGGAAGGACGTCAGGCGGCCGAAGGGATTTTGGACTACCTCGAAGTCTGAAATTTTTCCTCGAATTTCTCTGACAGAAGGCATGGTATCGAGTACCATGCCTTTTTTATTTTGATATCCCTTTAAGTAGTATTTTGACCTGATGTATTTGATCGGGTAAGGGTTGTAGGTTGGAGAAAACATGTCTGAACTGAAGAATGATCGATTTCTGCGAGCGTTATTGCGTCAACCTGTTGATGTTACGCCAGTATGGATGATGCGTCAGGCTGGGCGCTATTTGCCGGAATATCGCGCTAGTCGCACTCGGGCAGGCAGCTTTATGGACTTGTGTAAAAACCCGGACCTTGCCTGTGAGGTCACGTTGCAGCCCCTGGAGCGTTATCCTTTGGATGCGGCCATTCTGTTCTCCGACATTCTGACGATTCCCGATGCCATGGGGTTGGGTCTCTATTTTGAGACTGGTGAAGGCCCCCGGTTCAAAAAGACGGTTCGGACTCAGAAGGATGTTGATGATTTACCTATTCCGAAAGCCGAGACAGACCTGGATTATGTGGTAAAAGCGGTTTCGACCATTCGTGGCGCATTGAACGGCCGTGTTCCTTTGATTGGATTTTCCGGCAGCCCATGGACCTTAGCCACCTATATGGTTGAAGGCGGCTCGAGTAAAGACTTTAGGGAAATCAAGAAACTGGTCTACGGACAGCCGGATGTCCTGCATCAGATGCTGGATAAGCTGGCCCTGTCTGTTACTGATTATCTGAATGCCCAGATTCGCGCCGGAGCTCAGGCGGTACAGATATTTGATACCTGGGGTGGGTCGCTGACGCCCGAGGGGTATCTGAATTTTTCCCTGGCGTATATGCGGAAGATTGTCGATGGTCTGATTCGGGAAAATGAAGGGCGTAAAGTTCCCGTTATTCTGTTTACCAAAAATGGTGGTCAGTGGCTTGAGGCGATGGCTGACGTGGGAGCGGACGCGCTTGGTCTGGATTGGATGACGGATATCGGTGAGGCCAGGAAAAGGGTCGGTCACAAAGTTGCGTTGCAGGGCAATATGGATCCTGCGGTCTTGTACGCAAGCCCTGAGGCGATTCGGAGTCAGGTTGCAGATATATTGCAGCGATTTGGTTCTGGCAATGGGCATGTGTTCAATTTGGGGCATGGGATAACCCCTGAAGTCGATCCGGCTCATGCGGGTGCTTTCATTGAATCTGTGCATGAATTGAGTGCTCAATACCATCAAGCCTAATTAATTCAGGAAGTTGCGACGATCAATGGCAAAAGCCAAGACTCAATTTGTCTGTACTGAATGTGGGGCAGACTATCGTAAATGGATGGGGCAATGCCTTCAGTGCAATGCCTGGAACACAATCAGTGAGTTTAGGGAAGCTTCGGTCAAGAGCAGCCAGACCCGGCATGTGGCTGGTGGTTTTGCTGGTCAGCGTGCCCAGTTACAAAGTCTGGATCAGGTCGAGCTTGAAGAACTGCCCAGAGTGGAGACGGGGAGTCAGGAGCTTGACCGGGTACTTGGCGGGGGATTGGTTCCAGGCTCGGTAGTTTTGCTGGGAGGCCACCCGGGAGCGGGTAAAAGTACGCTGCTACTGCAGACCTCCTGTCGATTGGCCAGGGATGTCAAGGTTCTCTATGTAACCGGCGAGGAGTCAGTGCAACAGATCGCGATGCGCTCGCGTCGTTTGCAACTGGAGTCTCATGGACTTCAGGTCATGGCAGAAACCGATGTTAATACGATCATCAACACGGCCAATGACTTCACTCCGAATGTCATGGTGATAGACAGTATCCAGGTGATGTTCAATCCCGAACTACAGTCTGCTCCGGGAAGTGTTGCGCAAGTGAGAGAGGCCGCAGCGGCCTTGACGCGGTACGCTAAACAATCCGGCACGATTTTGCTAATCGTTGGCCACGTTACCAAAGATGGCTCTCTGGCTGGACCTAAAGTTCTGGAGCATATGATCGATGCTTCCATCATGCTGGAAGGTAGTGAGGACAGCCGTTACCGGACATTGCGTGCAATCAAAAACCGGTTTGGTGCCGTTAATGAGTTGGGCGTCTTCGCCATGGTCGAGAACGGTTTGCGTGATGTGAAGAATCCCAGTGCTATTTTTCTTAACAGAGAAGGAGAGTCGGCAGCAGGCAGCACCGTCACAGTCATATGGGAGGGGACAAGGCCGTTGCTGGTGGAAATGCAGGCACTGGTGGATCAGGGATACGGAACCGCACCCAAGAGGCTGGCAGTCGGAATGGAACCTCAGCGGCTGGGATTATTGTTGGCTGCGTTACACCGCCATGGCGGGCTACACGTTGGGGATCAGGATGTTTTTATCAATGTGGTTGGTGGTGTGAAAGTCGCAGAAACCAGTGCGGACCTTGCGGTGATTATGGCTATAGCGTCAAGCTTTCGGGACAGAGTGATTCCCCGCGACTGGGTTGTGTTTGGTGAGGTTGGTCTATCTGGAGAAATTCGCCCTGTCAGCAGTGGGCAGGAGCGGGTGACCGAGGCTGCCAAACACGGGTTTACCAAAGCCATTGTACCGCAGGCGAATGTGCCCAGAAAGATTCCTGAAGGTGTGGAAGTTGTCGCTGTCACCAAACTTCAGCAGGCTTTGGAGCTGCTCTAAACGGGTAACCCATGAGACGACAGGAGGCCTGATCCTCAGCCTTCCATAAGGCTGGCCAGCTCTCTCTCAAGAAGCTTCGGATCTCCGAGGTTCAGTTCTACCAGGCGTCTCAATACCGAGGCGCTGTCCAGGTCCATATTTTCGCAGTGAAATCCCAGGCGATCTTCTTCCTCGTGGCGAAGGGTTGCAGTAAGTCGGATGTGTGTTTCTGAGTCTATTTCAATCTGAATTCTGAAAGGTGCTTGAGTCTGGGCGCTATCCCAGTTCTTGGGCTTGCCGATCAGTGCGCCTTTAAATGATATGTCGATCAGGTCCGAAGTCCATTTCTGCCATTCCTGCTGAATGATAACGGACGTATCGAAAGGGATTCGGTGGAAGCGACGGCGTTCCTTGTTGTGGTCATCTTCGGACATGTATTCAATTCCTCACCAGGGTTCCTCTAACTATAGTCCGAAGTCGGCGGAAGTTCACGCTTGCGCTATGTGTGCAGGTACTAGGGATGTGGGCAGATACAAGAGGGGGCTCTATTCAAGCCCCCTTTATCGGATCAGGCAAGTCGCTTGTATTTGACCCTTTTGGGGACAGCGGCACTGGCCCCTACGCGTTTCTTGTAGTCCTCATCATATTCAGAGAAGTTGCCTTCAAACCAAACAACCTCACTGTCGCCTTCATAGGCAAGTATATGTGTGGCTATTCTGTCCAGGAACCAGCGATCGTGCGAGATCACCACAGCGCAGCCAGGGAAGTTCAGCAGGGCTTCTTCCAGGGCTCGCAGAGTTTCCACGTCCAAATCATTGGTTGGTTCGTCCAGGAGCAGGACATTGCCTCCCTGTTTCAGTAATTTGGCGAGAAATAACCGGTTGCGCTCGCCGCCTGACAGGTCCTTGACCATCTTTTGCTGGTCACTGCCTCTGAAGTTAAAGCGTGAAAGGTAGGCGCGGGATTGGGTTTTATATTGACCAACCTCGATCATGTCCTGCCCGTCGCTGACTTCCTCCCACACGGTTTTTTTATCGTCAAGCTCACGCATCTGGCCAACAAATGCCAGGTTGACAGTGTCCCCTTTGCGGATCGAGCCTTCATCAGGCTGCTCTGTGCCAGCCAGCATTTTAAACAGGGTGGATTTACCTGCACCGTTACCGCCGATTACACCGACAATGCTGCCGGGGGGGATGTTAAAGCTCAGGTTTTCAAACAGAACTTTGTCGCCGTAGCGTTTACTGACGCCATCAATTTCAAACACGACATCGCCCAGGCGGGTGCCGGGTGGGATATAGATTTCGTTGGTCTCATTGCGGTTCTGGAATTCCTGGGAGCTTAACTCCTCGAAGCGCGACAGACGAGCTTTGCTCTTGGCATGGCGGCCTTTGGGGTTGCTGCGAACCCATTCCAGTTCTGACTTGATGGTTTTCTGGCGTGCCGCTTCAGTGCGTTCTTCCTGCTCAAGACGTTTTTCTTTCGCTTCCAGCCATTGGCTGTAGTTGCCTTCGTAAGGAATGCCGCGACCACGGTCCAGCTCCAGAATCCAGCCAGCTGCATTGTCAAGGAAGTAGCGGTCGTGCGTAATGGCGACCACAGTGCCCGGGTATTCAAGCAGGAAGCGCTCCAGCCAGGCCACGCTCTCGGCATCCAGATGGTTGGTCGGTTCGTCCAGTAATAGCATATCCGGCTTTGACAGTAGGAGCTTGCACAGCGCGACACGACGGCGCTCACCTCCTGACAGAGTGCTGACATCCGCTTCCCAGGGCGGTAGGCGCAATGCATCGGCGGCCACTTCCAGGGTGCGATCCAGGTTATGTCCGTCTGTTGCCTGTATCAGAGCTTCCAGTTTGGCCTGTTCCGCAGCCAGAGCGTCAAAGTCGGCGTCGGGATCAGCGTAGGCGGCGTATACCTCGTCCAGACGAGTCAGTGCTGTTTTGACTTCTGCAACTGCTTCCTCAATATTGCCGCGGACATCTTTGCTCTCGTCCAGATGCGGTTCCTGTGGGAGGTATCCAACATTGATACCCGGCTGAGGGCGTGCCTCTCCCTGAATATCGGTATCCAGACCGGCCATAATCCGCAACAAAGAGGACTTACCTGATCCGTTAAGGCCCAGAACACCGATTTTGGCGCCGGGGAAAAAAGAGAGTGAAATGTCTTTCAAGATTTCGCGTTTGGGAGGAACAACCTTGCCAACGCGATTCATGGTGTAGACGTAAGAACCTGTTTTACCTGTTTTGTCACCTTTTGACATATTGTATTTTTCCTTTTAGTCACTATTTACGCGCCCTTATAAGACTTTTCGTGCACGAAATGTAAATTTCAAAAAGTTAAGTTGTATTTGATTGTAGATTTGGTCGTTACTTTAGTTAAAAAAGTTAAGTTTTGGGAGCGGATTATGAGTCACCAAACAGTAGAGATAATGTTAAATGGTTTTAGAGCAAAGTTGTTAATGAAAGAGTGCTTCCCTGTCTATTATCCAAATCTTTATGCAACCATCGAGCTCTCAGCTCGAGCATTGAATACACAAAAAAAGTATCTTGATCACATTGGGTTATTTGAGGATTTTCTTGAGTATGAGTCGATAGATCTGATTACCCGCTTGGAACAACGGCCTGAGTCCAGTTATCTGACCGATGAAGAGATCTCTCGCTTTGTCGCGGACGCGGCTTTCCAAAAAACAACTTTAGATAAAAAATATAGAGGTGCTCGACTGATTCCTGCAGCGTTTAAATGCGTGGGTAGAGTACATGCTCAACAGCGGCTTGAGTCTGTGCGGGACTACCTCAAATTTCTCTATGACAAACTAGGCGATAGTTCCACGAGCGAAGGAGCGATTGATGACGTATATCTGCGCTTTAATCGCAAGATAAAAGCTGCTAAACCTGCGTGGAAAAAGGGCAAGGTTGACGATATGAAAGGTCTTGCCCATCAGGAACGTGAGCGTTTGTTGGAAGTCATGCATCCAGAGAGTGCTGAGAATCCATTCGCAAATAAAGCGCTGAAGTTGCGTAATTATATCGTGTTGCTGTTGGGGCTCGACATGGGGTTGCGTCGTTCTGAAATGCTACTAATTAAAATTTGCGATATTCATTGGCATAGCGGTCAGCTAGCCATTGTTAATCTTGAGAATGAGGCGATCGATGTGCGTCCAGACGCCCCTCAATTTAAGACCCACGAGCGTCAGCTGGTGATGAGTGATGAGCTTAGCTGGGCGCTAAAGGATTATGTGGATAATTATCGAATCTTGAAGAAGTCATCTGCGGCCAAAAAGCATCCTTTCTTGTTGGTATCCCATCGTCGAAATGAAGGCAAGGCATTGAGCATTAAAGCGCTGGATGGCGTTCTGCCTCGTTTGGGAGCTGCAGTGCCAGAACTGAAACACATTCATCTTCATATACTGCGTCATGATGCAGTCTATACACTGCTAGAAAGTATGAGGGATGAGTTGGATGCCCTTACGCCAGAGTATTGCACGACGCAGGTTCAAAAGGTTCTCACTTTTGCCTTTGGGTGGAGTGCTGAATCTAATATGCCTGGCCTCTACGGGGCTAAATTCTGGAAGGAAGAAGCAGATAACGCCATGGAAAAGCGCTCGGATAAATTCAAAGCAATACGCGCTGGGGTAGAGGCCAAAATTAGTGAAGGATGTGCAGAATGAGTATCGAAATTGAAGCTCTCACAGCCCCCACTGAGGATACTCTGGATGATTGGCTAGATACGCCCAGACCGGCAAGGTGTGGTGAGTATTTCACTCCCACTATGCCTATGTGGAATCCTAACAAAGCAAGTACAGACAAGGTTAACTGGCAGACTGCAATTGCGTGCGTGCCATCTAGTTGGCAGCGTTGGTTACAAGCTGCCTTAGCATATCGCATGGCTGAGGTAGCACAAGGCACTGTAGCGTTAGTCGTTTCGGTGCTGTCGCGGGCCGCTCATGCATGTCTTGATCCCCTAAATGAAGATCATCTGATCGATTTTCGCGAGCGCTTTAGCATAACCGAATTTTCCAACCTAGTGGGTTTTATGGTGTTTTGGCAGGCGTGCGAAGCACTTGAACGGCGGCCTTCAGTCACTCTAGTTGATGCGTACAAAGATTTGCCCCGAAAAAAACGTTCGAAAAACGATCCAATTCTTAGTCTAGATCCAGAGAAAGGACCGTTTACCCAAGAGGAGCAAAATGCATTGCATTACTGGTTGCATGAACAGTTCTGCCATGAAAATTTAGATCCTGAGCACTACCTCTATATGCGGTTGTTGATGATCTACGGGCAGCGCGGATGTCAGCTTCGAATGATGGTCTTTGACGATTTTATAAAGTGCGAACAGGGCTACAAAATTCGGATCTACTGGGCGAAGCAGAGAGAGGAAGATGGTGCAGGCTTCCGAGCAAAGTCAGAGACCTTCAACTTGGATGAAGACCTCTACAATACCATTCAGGCCTATCAGGCGATTATCCTAGCGCATCTCAAGCAAGAATACCCTGATCGAGCTGATTGGGATAAAGCAATCAAAAATGTGCCGCTCTTTCGTCAAAAAATTGATCCTGGATGTGGTTCTTTTAGTAGATGGCAAGTTCCAGTATTGGTTGATTATCCTGATTTCAAAGCGCTTGAGGTTGCACCACAGGCGCGGTTTCATGCACCGACTCGCTCAATAAAAGATTGGTTGGAGCGCATGGAGCGTATGCCTGGATTTCCGATTTCTCCGCGAACTCATCAGCCTTTGAAAGTCACGAGAGGTCATCGCTTTAAGCATACGCTCGGAACAGATCTCTCGAACGCTGGGCTGGATGAGTTGGCAATGGCTCGCGCGCTCATGCATAAAAATACAAGGTCAGTCCGTAAATACAGGCAGATCTCAGCGGAGTTGATGGCACTGATTGACGAAAAGATGAGTGACCATCTCGCGCTGGTTGTAAGTGCGTTTACAGGCACGATCGTAAAGGAACGCGACTCTGCTAAGAATGGTGATCGAGAGGATCGCCAGATTGAGGATTTGGCGGTCTGCGGTACGGATGCATTGTGCCACCTGGATGCGCCCTTTAGCTGCTATACGTGCAGCAAATTCCAACCACTCCTCGATGCTGATCATAGCGTAGTCCTTGAGCGTATGGAGCGCCGCCGTGCGCAAACCATCGCCACAGATAAAACTACGGGGGCAATCTGGAATCGTGCCATTCTGGCCTGCCGCAAGGTGATTCTCGACTGCAGGGCCATGCTTGAATCTTCTAATGTTGGCGAGGGTGAAGCATGAGCAACATCATTGATTTTAAGTCCAAGGCTGATCTTGAGGCTGCCGAGCAATTGGATGCCTTTATCGTGTGGGCGCAGGCTACTCTGCCAAAGGGCGTTCCTGATCGAGTCCATGCAAGCATTCGATGGGATATGGATTCATGGCATGAATCGGGAATAGAAAGCGCTACCTTTACGGCGCTGGGATCACCTAGAAGAGCCACTGCTGAAACCAGGTTAGTTATGCAATCACCCTTCATGGATTTCGCCAAGGCGGTCGTAGTGAATCGTTGTGTGTTTCATAGGAAAAAATCCATTGGTGGTTGGCTTGGCGCTCTCAAGGCTCTTGAGATGGCTCTGGTCGAGCTGACGGGCGCACGGGATGTTACGCAGGTGTCGGCTGCGGTCTGCAACCGTGCATGCGGGCTTATGCAGTTACAATGGCCGTTATCCCAAACTGCGTACTTAAGAAGCAAAACGCTTGAAAGAATCATAAAGTTGATGGGAAGTAAAAGACTACTTGCCACTTCCTTTCGATGGAGTTCTCCGCTGATATATCAAGGGAGAGGTACTCTAAAGCAGCAGAAGCTGGATCGTGAGAAGAAGTTACCGAGTCGAGAGTCAATCTTAGCTTTGGGTGAACTGTTCAACAACAAATTGACCGATCCATTGGATATTGTTATCACTTCAGCGTGCGGCCTCTTGCTGAGTCAGCCCGGCCGCATCGGTGAATTGGCAGATGTTGAGTGCGCCCCCATCGTTTTCAAAGAGCATAAGGGAGTCGGTCAGCGCATGTTTTTGCGATGGTATGCAGAGAAAGGTTTCGGGGCTGTACTTAAACCAGTTATGACGGGCATGGAGCCGGTTGTGGAACGCCTTATCGAAAGGATGCTACCCATAACGGAAGAAGCTCGTACATATGCAGCCTGGCTAGAAGACCATCCAGATGAGTTTCCGCCGCATGAGGGGGTGCCGGATAAAAGCCTAGATGATCCGCTGACCTACTCGGAAGTGTGCTCTGCTCTCAAAATCCATGTGGTAGGGAAAAACTCGCCACGCTCCAAATTCAAGGTGTCTTTCTTAATCCCGATGGCTGAACTCAAGTCATTAGGTCCTGCCGCAAGGGCTATACTGGATGAGATACAGGATGGCTGGGATACTAGTAAGGGAAAGCCAATTTATCTTGAGGGTAAGCCCGGTCTTCAGAGAATTGAATTTGACGATAAATTTGTCATTACGCTGCGCAAACTCAATATCCTGATGCGTGAAAAATATCTGCCGAAGGACTTCCCGTACACAACGCGTCCCGAAGATGGTAAGCAGCGTGTTAAGTACCGTGATGCGCTATTCACGGTGCGCACAGGTGCTCTTGTAGCAGAGAGTGCCGTAGCTAAGTTGGCCAACTTCGGCGTGGAAATCGCAGCTAAACAGGGGCGCATGTCGGCGCAATTGGGTGGCAGTTCGAAACAACCGAGTATTTTTGAGCGGCACGGATACAAGGGGGTTCGGGTGAACTCGCACGCCTTTCGCCATGAGCTGAATACGGAGATGCAGCGAGCAGGTTTGTCACAACTGCTGATAGATGCATTCTCAGGGCGCACGAGTATGGGATCTGTGTACAACCATGAAACGGTCGAGGAGCGCACCCAAGCGGTTGCAGCAGTTCACCCCAAAACTAAACAGATTAACGCCAAGCGCCTAGAGAAGGTCAGGACGAATGCACCCTTGAGCCTGAGCGATGTGACTGACCTTGCAGAAAGCGATCAGGATCGAGTCATTCATCAATCGCATGTAGGCGTTTGTGTGCACAATTTTGCGAGCGAGCCTTGCCCTAAAATGGGATCGTGTCTGCGATGCGGAAAACTCGCCTGCGTGAAGGGCGATGACGAAAAACTTAAGAATCTCAAAGAGGAGCGGGATTACCTGCAGAAACGCTATAGCGATGCGATTGCTGCGGAGTCTCGAGGGGAAATTGGTGCAACGGAATGGGTTAAAAAAGTGAGCAAAGATCTTTTTAAGTGCGACGCGCTGATCAAACTCCTTGAAGATCCTGAGCTTGAAAATGGCGACATCGTGTGGAATGTTGATAATGGTTGGAATATTACGAACAATGCCGCCGCAATGGTGGGTCTTATCGAACCGCAGGTAATTGAGATCAAGGATCAAGAGGCGTTGCCAGCTTTGGATGAGCTGTCAGCCATGTTGGATGAGATAGAGGTATAGCGATGGGAAAACACTTAACGCAAAAGGATGTGGCGCGCATCAAAAAGCTAATTGATGAATGGTCTGCGCCTAAGCTGACATGGCCACTTCTAGTCGAGGCGTGCGAAAAGAAGCTTGGGATCAGCAAAACTCGCCAGTCTTATGCGAAATTGACAGAGCTTAAAATAGCAATGAAGGATCGCAAGGCTGCGCTAAAGGCTCCAACCGAGAAAGCAGGCTGGATCAATGACATTAACGAAGCGAATGAGCGTATCGAAAAACTGACCGAAGACAATCAAAGACTCAAGGCTGTAAATCAAAAATTGCTTGAGAGATTTAAAATATGGCAGGCAAATGCAGATATGTATGGTGTAACGCAAACGAAGCTGGACCAACCTCTGGTTCAGTTTAGCAAGAGATAACCTGAGAGTGTTTAAGCAAGTTAAACGACTCTAGTTAGTTCCCATCCATAAACACGTATCTACATGATAAATATGAATTAATTTCTTGAGATGATTGAAAATCGCTCCTTTTGTTAGAGCCGACAGTCAATTTGTCGCTATCTGCCAGACCAGACACGCAAAGGTCTAATTTCTATCGCTAGTCTTGTCGGGCTCCTGGTTTTCAACTTCGTCACAATACTCCATCAGCCACTGATAACCATAAACTGTTAATTGGTCGTTACGGAGCAGCGTCTCAGCGAGCACTCTCAATTCGTAAAGAGGGCAGACACAGTCTCTGATTGGGGTTTTTATATTCTTCACGGTGGGATTGTTTTCTGTCAGCAGGTTGTGGGGGCGCTACTAAGGGTCGTGCCCTGGGGGCCCGACCCCGGTCTATGCGGAAGTACGGGGGGTGGCTACCGCTTCCTCTGCCTTCACCTCGTCATAACGCTTTTGCGCGTCTGGAGATAACTTGAGATGAACGTGGGACATGAATTCCTTGATGCTCTTTTCCACGGCACCGTCCAGGTCATGGTCGGGTTCATAGTAGAGCCGGTTTGTAGCGCCAGGTCGGAAATCTAACTCCAGTTCATGGTCATCCGAAATCGCCACATGCCACAGCCGTTGTTTGGGGCCGTTGGGTCTGTCGGCAATATAGCTGTACCACTGCGTACCATTGACTTCCACTTGCTGTATATCGTCGGGAGATTGTGGGTAACGCCAAAAATGCTGCTCTGGTATAACCGGCATAACCTTAATTTCTCGACTTTCCCACTTATCCCTGTTTGCCCCCCCCCAAAAACTGTCACAACGACTTAACAGCCACGCCTTCATATCCGCCTGCTTCAACAGGCTATCGATTTTCCGGTAGTGGGGATGACGTTTGGTCAGAACAATATCAAGCGAGACATCTCCAATAGCCCCTTCCCCGAAGGGTTTGTCCCAGAAATTCCAGCCTGTGAAGAGCAAACGGATAAACATCCCTCTACCTTCCGAGTTCATCCAGGGTTTGAACACGTCATCCTGGTAAATAGGCACGCTCTGTGGACCAAGTTTCATAGGTCCAATCACTTCATGAGGTGGGCAACGGAACCGAAGTTGCGTGCCCGACAAGTCAAAGCTCATCCAGGGAGCCTTCTCAATGTCCGGTCTCATCGGGTTCATCTTGGAGGCTTTAAAACGTTGCAACCAGCGCATTACCAGCGACTCCGCAGATTTTTGCCCATATCCCGTACCATGCCGAACAGGGTTTTGGCTTTGCCGTTCTGGCTCATCTGTTGTTGGGCCTGAATATTGAAATCCTCACTGCTTTTATGCGGGCTCATGTGGGGATTGATACTTTTGTCTGTGCTGTAAACCCCCGCCATATTACGGTAGAGGTCGGCTTTGGTCCAGGTGGCCCAGCCCACGGTGGCGGCCCCCGCGATTCCGCCGATCCAGGCGCTTATCGCCTCGCTCGGTGTCACTCCGCTAGATATGGCATCACCAAGGTGACACAGGCCGAAGGTGGTGCCCGCCGCCCCAATGACCCGGATGCCGACGCTCTGGACGTCTTTCTTCGCCCGATAGGCCAAGCGGGCCGAAGTTTCGCTGTATTCCTCGCCCCAGGCCTGGAGACGCTGGCTGACCTGCCACTGCTGCCTGGTGCGGACCGTGATGCTGCGCCAGTCGTCGCTCTGGAATTTCATCACGTCTTTGGCCAGGGCCATCTTGTGTCGCTCCACTTCGTCGAACAGCTTGGTCATCACCGGGGCCGGAGCGGCGAAGAACAGAGTGTGCTTGGTCAGTGGGAGATATGGCGGTAACTTCTTCAAGGCGTTCAGCAGCAGAATGGCTCCATCGCCGTGTACGGTCCACTTCACCTCCTGGCCTTTTACCTGAGCGTCGTACAGGGCCTTCGCCAGCAGGTTGGCGGTGAAATCGGCGGAGCTGGCTTTTTGCTCGGGCGTGATCCATTCCGTGCCCCGACGGTACAGTGGTGGCGGGTTGTAAGCCAGGGTGTAACCTTCGGCTTCCACTTTAGAAGCTTCTTCCTTGTAGGCCGCTTCGGTGATTATGTCTGGCATAATGTTCATTGCAGCATTTTCCAGCCTATTCGCAAGCCCATTAATAGCCGCATGACGAGTGGGGATCGTGTTGATTACTTCTTCATCAACCGCCCAGCCCTTGTCTTTACCTTGGACTTGATACAACCCTGGTTGATGCCCTTTCGCATGTTGCACGATCTCGATATCGGTGATGTATATCCCCGCTGACAGCCCCTGACTGTTTCCTTCCTGTAAGATGATATAGCTGATCCGCATATCTTCGATCAGGCTCACATGTTCGAAGGCGTTACGCGCATTGGAGTAGGATTCAAAGCCTCCCGCGCTGGAACGCAGTTGAGAAAGGCCGTGCATGACCTTCGTGGCGTAGGCGCGTTCATTGCCCAATATCAAACTGGCGAAAAGTTTGGCTACCTTGCCTTCGATAAAGAGTTTGCGTCCATTGATAAAAGGCATGTCGTCCGTGATATCGGACACCAGGATATAGCCGGAGGCAGCGTTGCCCATCACCCGTTGAAAGCCATGGTTGACCACGGTGGGTTGAGGGATTCTGGTATCAAAATTGGCGGGTGCATTCATCTTGCAGTAGATCTCCATGTCTAGCCATATTTCGGAAAACAGGCGCGTTATCCGCCCCTGTTTTATCGTCCGTTTAAACCGGATTTAAAGCTTCTTGCCAGCTTCCAGGTCGTAACCCACACGCTCAGGGGAGCCGCCTTTGTTAGCCCGATCGGCGGCGGTGTAGCTCATGGTGAGTTTGGAATAGCTCAGGGAGAGGGTTTCGGAAGGAGCGGAATCAGCCCCGGCGCTCACTTTGTAATCACTGATCATCACGTCTTCCAGTTCATAGGAAACGTATTTTTCGATCTTATCCGCTGAGGTGCGAACCACATCGATAACTACTTTAACACCGGCATCACCGGTCAGGGATTCCTTGAACAGGCCGGAAGTCGCGGAGTCCATCAGTTTGCTAATGGATACCGTCGTCAGGGAAGGACGGGTGGCTTCCCGGTTGGACATGTGGCCGGCTTCCATGGTGATGTGACGGCTATTGCCGAAGCTGAAGCTGTCCAGACGAATCCAGTCTTTATAGCCTTCGGCTGTGACATTGCCTTTAACGGTGAGATTGTTGTAGTTCAGGTAGATGGCCACTAGTTTGCTCCTTGTGATGGCGAATAATCCAGGGGGAATAGCTGAGGATTGACAGGCTTCCCTCAAGCGAAAAGCCGGGACTATATAAGATTTTCTCACTTTCGACTATCAGGAAAGAGGCCTACACCATTCGTTTAGTTTTTGCGAGGCTGGATTTTAGAGCTTCAGGTAGGTCAGCCCACACGCATTTTGGTAACATTTAGGCTTGGAGAATGGCTAACGCGCAACCTGAAATTTCACAATCATATACGGACTTAGGGATGTGAGAAACCCGCACAGCACAAACGAGTCTATTTGACGAGTATGCTTAACTCAAGTTCAGCGATTTTCTCAGCAATCTATCGTCTTTGCTGGACGCTCACCCGGAGGTACTGACCCTGCTTGAGCAGGATTTGTTGACGGATGGAGTACAGTCCACTGGGCGTAAAGGTTTGTCTGTGGAAAGCATCTTCCGATGCATGCTGCTCAAGCAGATTACCGGCGTCAGCTACGAGATGCTGGCGTTCCATTTGGCCGACTCCGCCAGTTATCGCTCGTTTACCCTCCTGAGGTGGGATTGCCGGCCGGGTAAATCGGCGCTGAGCGGCAACATCCGTCGGCTACGCCCACAAACCCTGAAGGCCGTGTTTGAATGGCTGGGGGTGGCCGCGTTGGAACGGGGTGTGATCGATATGGATTGTCTGCGGGTGGACAGCACGGTGGTCAACAGTCATATCGCGTCACCATCGGACAATAAGCTGCTAACCCCATTTTCAGCTACTAATGAATAATCAAATCTTAAGTCTCAAGTATGAGTGTTACTAAATATATCAATTATGTGAATAGAGGAATGTGGGGAGATGGCCAAGCTCGATCTGTTCTATAGACACAAAAAAGTACTGCTAGCAACGTCAGATCGTATCCTAATTTAGTCTCTAGCCAAGTTTGCCATTAGGCCACTGATGTAGGCGGCTGCCCTTTCAACATCAAGCTTTTCCCGAACAAATGCCTCTCTTATCACGTCTTCCGAGAGGGATTCATCGAACTTACCGAGAGGCTGTGGCTTAATCTCGGTGGCCAGATCATCTTGTGTGTAGTCGGTCAGGTAATCATGGATCTTACTGATCAAATGCCTTGGATCACCTGTGTATTGCACCATGATGCACGGACCCATCCGATCAGCAGGGTGATCGATCAGTGTGGCCAAGATCTTCAGCGTATCGAGCATGCGGTCGTCATCCCAGATAAACCAAAATAAATTTCTATCGTCCTGGACAAAGTGTCTTGTATCAACATGTCGATCACGAAAGTACTGGCGTGCTCGAGCTACCAATTCAGCAGATTGTGAATCACAAAAGCGAGGAAGATCATCGCGCAAATATAACTCGCGCATGCGCTGACGAATACGCTGGTGAACGGGCGCGGACTCCCCGCCAAACGTGGGAGCTAGACCACTCTTAGCTCTGACGAGCGTCATCACCTTGGCCTGAGGGTCGATTGACTGAACCGCCCATCGGCGACCACTGAATATTAATAGCTGACCTTCCATATAAGGGGTTGTCAAGGGCAATGTACCAAGGGTTTTGCCTTTGGCTACTAGTCGATACTCCTCCGGCACTTCAAACGCAGTGTAAAAGGTATGGCTACTAACAATTCTCTCACCGACATCATCGACTATGAGTTCGCCAGTGGGCAGTTGTCGAACCACTTGATTGGCACCAAGGCCCCTTAGTACTCGGGCAAAAAAATCCGGGGTAATATTCTGCCAAGGCCCTTGCTGGCAAAGAGTTCTATATGCACTGGCCGCGTTAATCCCCCCTTTGAATGCAATCATCGAAAGAATCTGCTGCACCAATGTGGAAAGGTGTAACGAATACTGATCCGGTGGCTCTACCCACCGTTCCAGCATCAGCTCAATTACTGCGATAGCCTGAAATAACTCAGCCTCAAGGAGGTCTATTGGTGATGGGTTATTACGATCACCATGACCTGTGACCAGCAATCGTAGTATGGCAGGGGTTCCCTCACGGCGACCAGAGCGTCCCAACCGTTGTCGGAGGCTGCTGACATTCGCTGGCGCGCCGATTTGCGCAACAGATGTCACCTCTCCGATATCGATACCAAGCTCTAGCGTGGAGGTTGCCACCGCTGTTGTAGGTTTCTCTCCGCCCTTCAAGCGTTGCTCAACAAAGTGCCGAACATCTCTGCTCAATGAACCATGATGGGCGAAAAACTCCAAAGGTAACCCTCGGGTTTCACAAAGTTTCCCCAGCCGGTCGGTGATTTCCTCTACTGTTCGCCGACTATTGGCAAACACCAAATGGCTACTACCTCGAAGCCACAGGAAGAGATCCTGTGCCATTTCAATGGATACAGGCAGGTCATCTTGTGGCGGGATGTATGATTTCAGCATCAACTGAAGCTGCAGCGACTCATGCGCAACATCCAAATGGATTCCTGAGCGACTTCCATCCGGGCGGAGAAAGCCTAATGCCATATCCGGATCCCCAATAGTGGCGGACAAGGCTATCCGACAGAGAGGCCGACCAATAAGCTGCTCCAGACGAGCCAGTAGCGACAGTAGCTGTTGGCCTCTTTCGCGACCAATGAACGCATGAAACTCATCAATCACCACATAATGCAGATTCTGCACCCGTGCTTTGAGTTCGTGAGCTCGGGTCACAAACATGGCTTCCAGAGACTCCGGTGTAATTAGCAACACTCCCTGGGGCGACTTCCATGAGCGCTTTTTCAGGCTGGAACTTATATCTCCGTGCCAGGGTGTAATTGCCGTCCCAGAACTCTCACAAAGCATCTCCAAGCGCTGGAATTGATCATTGATCAGGGCTTTCAGGGGACTTAGGCATAATACTCCGTATCCACATTCAGGCCCTCTATCTTCCAGCCAACTGATAACGGGTAAAAAAGCGGCCTCAGTTTTCCCTCCGGCTGTAGGTGCCGTGATGAGGATGTCTTTGCTAGCATCAAGGATTACGGGGGTTGCTTTCTCCTGGACCGCACGTAGCGACTGCCAGCCCTGACGGTATATCCACCGCTGGACCCCATGGCTGAGCCGGTTAAAGCTATTTGACTCACTCATGTCACAGCTTAAAGTTCTCGAGACCACCCATGTTGCTCTCACTGGCATCGTGAATGTCATGCTCTGAGGGGCGATCCTCCTTAATGCGGACCTGCTCAATAAAATCGCGCCAATGTTTAGCAGGATATTGCTCAAGCATCGAAAGCAAGTTCACAAATCCTCGCACGGTTTCCCGGGGGGTTTTGAAATAAGCCGCCCCGATAGTTTTCTGGCAGTGATTCATAAACGCTTTCAGGCCTTCATCATCAATGAGATATTGATCCGAGTCTCCACCAGCGAAAACATTCCGAATATTACCAAGGAGGAGGAACAGCTCTTCTGGAGTGAGGTTCTGCAAATGGATACTGGGTTGATTGAAGTCAACAAGTCCGGACTGCTCAGCAAAGCGATTCGGTGCCAAGCGCGAAGCTAGGGCGTCATATGAGCATAATCCGCGGCGAGGATCGAATAACGCTTCTGGGGTGATGCCAATTAATACGCCTAAGTTCTGGGCGCCGGCACCGGATTGTAGAGTGTCATTCAGAATCCGCAAGATCATCTCGTAATTGGTCGTTCGGGATTGAGAATTGGCTATTTTGAAGAGGTTGACTGCTTCGTCGAGCATGACAAACACCCCCCCGTAGCCAGCCATGGTGACGAACCGAGTCATCAGCTTGAGTGCATCGTAGATGTTCGAGTCATCAATGATGGTGCGGACATCCAGCTCCTTCCGAGCCTCTGTCTTAGTGGTAAACTCTCCTCGCAACCACCGCAGTGCGGCCGCCTTCAACGATTCATTACCTTGTTCATGGCCACGGCAGAAACTGGCGACCACCCGGGCGAAATCCCAGCCCGCCACCAAGTCCTGAAGCGAGGATAAGCGCTCTTCAATAACTTGATCCGCTGAGACAGCCTTTTCTTCTGCATCTTTGATGGCTTGTGCCACGAACATTTCGATGATTCCTGACAGGGCATTGCCCTCTGGACGGTTGCGTGTGGCCATATTCGAAATAAGTTCTGAATACAAACTTCTCGCCTGTCCCCCTGATGCTACCAGTCTGCGTTCGGGAGAAAAGTCTGCATGGACGGTCACGAGCTTATGCTCAAAAGCTACTTGTCGCACCAGATGCAGGAAAAAGGTCTTCCCAGCGCCATAGTCACCAACAATCAATTTGAACACCGACGAGCCATCCGCCACAGCTTCCACGCTTCGTATCATGGCCTTGATCTCGGGGGCACGCCCAACCTGAATAAATTGTAGTCCTTGTACTGGCACAACACCCGCACTGAGCGCGCGTAATATGCCGTCGCGTACACGGGGGCGTATTTTCTTCGTTGTCATTGTTATCTCCAAAATTTTGTACTTACGCCGGCATCACGTCGCGGTAGACTTCAACCGGGTCACCCAGCTCAAGCAGGCTATCTCCCAGAGCTTCAAAGGCTGCATCATTAATCGCTTCCAATGCCCCCTGGGCCAGCAGGTCAAGCTCACGGCATTTTAAGGTGATCTGGTCCATGCTCCATTCCTCTCCTGTCAACAGCCATGAGGCTAGTTCTTCATGTGCCGGGTCAAGTCGGCCTTCATGCCAAACATCACTGGCCGAGTTAACGTTAGCCAAAGCTTCCTCTACCTCTGGTTCATCCTGAAAAATGCGATGCAGGACGTCCTGGACCTCTTTAGTGGATTCCGCATGAGCTATAAGTGCCGACTCATCGAGGCGAATTTCACTTCCCTGATCTTGATCTGTGGTATCTGGTGTTAATGTTTGTGTGGGACTGACAACTGAGGTATGCAGGTATTGGGTGACCAAAACTGGATCAAGACCTAGCCGTCCGTAGAGTTTCTCAAGTTGCTTGATTTCGCTACTTGGTAGCTCCCCGTCAGCTATCGCCACACTGATCAGCGTTTTACCGATCTCATTTCTTTGAGAGTCTGTAAGGGCGTCAATCTGTTTCTTCAATCCGGCGGTACTTGGTGGGTGTCCTAGCCGCCAGTCAAGATAGGCTTCGAGGTATTCTCGTTCGCTGGAGTTTGGATGCGCATTGACTATGCGCTGCAGCGCAGTTTTCTCGTTACGATGAATGTTGCCATCTGCCATGGCAAGAATACAGCCCATATGTACTGAGAGGGCAACCCATTGGGCTTCTGGTGAAAGTTCATCTAGTCGCGACCCACGATATACAAGGACGGTGTCCTCAGCTTTGATGGCTGAAGAGGTAATTTGTGGATCCGGTACCAATACGTAGCCACAGGTTTCTAATGCAGTGGCCATTTGTTTCATCTGGGCGGCACTTACCTTTTCTGCCACGGGTATACCGATCAGCTTACCAAGTGTAGCGACATCCGGTGATCGGTGCTTTTCAATAAACACTTTCACCCGCTGGATAACTTGGTGCAGCTTAGGTACTGAATCAGTGGGCACTCCTGAGGGCCACGCCGCAAGGATGCCGGCAATATCTTTCTTCGCAACCGATTTGGCCAACGTTCGGAGTGCAGGCATTACCTCTTCATGGACTGCTATGAGCTGAGATATGGGCCGCTTTAAACCAGTGGGGTCGCACCAATTATCTGGCACTTGCAACTGAGACACGTCACCCAATCCCCGTGATGCAGTATTTACCCACAATTGGAGTTTGGTTTTGCACGAAGGTACCTTCAATCCGCCTTTAGTTGCAGTTTCATATACTGCTTTAAATAACGAACGGAGCACCGGGTACTGCTCACGGATGGTCTTGGTTCTGCTGACCGGGCCAAAGCCCAATATCCAATGTAAAGCCCAGTCAAAATCCAATGGAGTATCCGGAGTGGTATTGGCCACTTGCGCTATCGCATACTGGGCAGCAATCGATTTGTTACTGGGGAATGAGGACTTTCGTTCACCTAAGCGGTTAGGCCAGTATACAACGTAGATAACATCCAACAGTTGAGTGGTATAGCTTTCGAAGCTACGGTTGTGTGCGAACAACTTACGAAGGCGTAGTAGTTCACCAACAATGTCAGAAAGGTTTTGATCCCTCTGTTCATCTGAATCCTGGCATGCGTCGCGTAGCACGTAGCGCTCGAAGCCATAAAAGTACAAAAAAACGTACCCTAACTCATCTGTATCCCCCCTTCCTTCACTTAGCCACGTTAGGTACCGATTACGCTGGGCGGCGTTGATTCGCGAATAATTCGGCCAATAATCTAGAGGATCAGCCAGATTCACTTTTTTCACGGGGAGTTTGGGGTTGATAACCGCCGGTTCTTCATCGAACGTTTGGTCTGAAGTGTTACCGAGATAGATCAGACCGCCTAACTCATAGCCGTGGACGCTGACGCTTTCTCCCTTACCAAGGAATCTGAACTTTTGCTTTGTCTGCTTGGGAATGGAATACGATGCTGAACCAACATTTACGGTTCTGGATCTTGGCTTCTCAAACGACGACCTGACTTCAATTGTTGTGCTGATCACAGGCTCTTCTATCTTTGCGCTGGGCGGTTTTCGTGAGCGGAAAATTAGATATAAGGCAATAGGAAGCCCTATGAACAGTACTATGATTCCAACCCCGGGATACCCTTGGCTGCCCAGAAGTCCTACTGTAAACAGCCCCCCTAGAGTGGTAAGCAATGCATACCACATTTTCTTTAATAACGACTTCATTCCCAATTCGTCCCTTCACTTTCTTTAATCTGACGTTTCCTATACTTCGGCCAGCCATTAATGGCAATGAAGTGAAGTGCCTCAGGGTTGTTCGAATCTGATTGATACGTCGAATCCCTAAGCCCCATCATTTTGCGAGATAACTCGCATCAATTGCTTATTCCTTCTATGGCTACTCAGACTCACCCCATCAAAAATGTTGGTGAACAATATGATTTTAGCTAATTATTTCAGGAGGAAAATTGAGACTGGCTTTAAGACCAACTTTTTCAGTGAAATTGGCTGCTTTTTGGACATTCTTAATAAGCAGCATTCATCGACGACCATCGATGCGGCTAGAAGAATGTATCGGGATATTGCATGGACTTGGCTGTTTGCATCGCCTAGGGGGGGGAGAATCGCAGCAACCTTGATGTTGGCTCACCAAGGCTGCTGGCCGGCACTAGTTTCAGGTATACCTGCCACAGCACCCATAAAAGAGAATTACTCTCATGAACGGTTAGAGACTGTAACAACCCTTGTTTAGCGAAGCAACATGCAAAACGCTATTACCCTGGCGATAACGTTGGACACCAGACGGCTGTAGTCCGTTAGTTTGAACACTTCTAAATAGGGCGCAATGTGTCAGAGGGATAGGTTATTTATAGGCTAACTCTAAAGCCTTGAGTACAACATGTTTCGGAGGGGAAGTGATGTCTGGCAATAGGGGCTGCCCGTCACTGATCGTTATGCGAAAGCTATAGTCATGCTGAAGGTTTGTAATTCGATAACTATTGTCTTTGGCGGTTCGAAATATTCCCCATTCCAGGTCGTTCCATTGGGCAACTTCCTTTTCCGTTCCATCAACATTGGCAATCGCTTCCAACGCTGTTTCAAGTCGCTCCACTCTCTTCTGAGTTTCTTCAAGCGCCTTCCGGGTAGTCGTTTGTGCCTGCAGTTTCTGATTCAGAGACTTCTGAATATTTTTGTTACTTTCTCGTTGCTGAGCGAGGTTTTTCTTGGCTTTGGTAAGTTCTTTGTCTTTGTTTTCAGATTCTCGATGTACTTTTTCCAGCTTCTTCTGCAAAACCTGAAGTTGCCGGGATAATGCCATGATCTGATCATCCTTGGTAATTTCTTCAAGTCTTTCAATAAGCTGAGCTGTTGATACTTCGGTCTGCATACCCTTCTCGGAACTTGGCTGGGATCAATCGAAGACTATTTCAAAAAATGATCAACTTCAAGCAAGGAGGGGCTTGCTATTGATCATCTATGCACCTCGGAAAGCGTACATTCACATTGTTGTACGCAATCAACCGAGAGGTTGCTTTTATCCTAATTTACATGGGCTAAACCTGCTGCAACCATAAACACTGTACAGATCGAAATTCCGGTTGGTGGAATTTGGAGACTGTTCAAAAGCAGAACGTTTCTGCTTGATGAGTCCATCAAGGTAAACTGCTGAGAATCTGATAAGAAAAGCGAAAGAAGAAAGCGATTTCCGGTTTTTTGTTGAATCTGGATAGAATCACTTAAAGTGGGCATAGCCCACGGATAAAGTTATTTAATTTGGGCACGAAGTTGCCGATGAAAGCGGGCAGGAGCGATTGTGAATTCAGGCATCTAAGTTAAGTTTTGAAGTCTGAATTTGGCCAAAAATGGCATAAGTTAACTAAATGTTTATTTAGTGTGCAAAACTGAAGGGTTTTATGAAGTGGTGGGGGTTTCTGGAAGGTTTGAATTTACTGGCTTTTACCCATACATCTAGCGAAACCTAACGAAAAATAAATAGGATTGATGGGAATACTGAGCCATATAGGACTAAACCTTTATAAATTCGTACTGCGTTAATAAAACTCGGAGCAGCCTTAATTGTAAGGCTTCTATAATAAGAAGACGATGTCTGGACTGGCATCCGCAGGGTGCCGCTGATTGGGGGGTAAAGTTAACGGAAATAAGGGGTTTGCGCAAATTCATCTTGGTCGTGACGAGGTTATTACAGGAGATGGTTGGGTGTCTCGAAATAAGGTGAAGGAATTTGCAGAATCTATTAAAATGGCGCCCTTTCTTTCAGCTGGGGGAAGCTGTTCCGGCCTTTATCCGCCGCGGCGTCCTTCCTTGGTCATCATCTTTTACAAGTAGAGGCAACCTGATGTTTACCCGTGACATGTCAATTGCAAGCTTTGATCCGGAACTGTGGTCTGTGATGGAAAAAGAAGAGCACAGACAGGAAGAGCATATCGAACTGATCGCGTCTGAGAACTATACCAGTCCGCGGGTGATGCAGGCTCAGGGCTCCGGTCTGACCAATAAGTATGCTGAAGGCTATCCTGATAAGCGTTACTACGGTGGCTGTGAGTATGTGGACATTGTAGAACAGCTGGCGATTGATCGCGCCAAGGAGCTGTTCGGTGCTGATTTCGCCAATGTTCAGCCTCACTCAGGTTCGCAGGCTAATGCTGCAGTTTATATGGCCCTGTGCAAGCCTGGTGACACTATTCTGGGAATGAGTCTGGCGCATGGTGGTCATTTGACACACGGTGCTTCTGTAAGCTTCTCTGGTCGGATTTACAAAGCGGTTCAATATGGACTGAATCCTGAAACCGGTGAAATCGACTACGAAGAAGTTGCCCAATTGGCGCGTGAACACAAGCCTCGTATGATTGTTGCAGGCTTCTCTGCTTATTCCCGTGTCATCGACTGGCAGAAGTTCCGCGATATCGCTGATGAGGTGGGCGCTTATCTGTTTGTCGATATGGCTCATATTGCCGGGCTTGTGGCTGCAGGCGTTTATCCCAGTCCTGTGCAGATTGCCGATGTTACAACAACCACGACGCACAAAACCCTGCGTGGGCCCCGTGGCGGACTGATTCTGGCCAAAGCCAACGAAGAGTTGGAAAAGAAACTCAATTTCGCCGTTTTTCCTGAAAGCCAGGGTGGTCCGTTGATGCACATTATTGCGGCGAAAGCGGTGTGTTTCAAAGAAGCCATGGGCGATGAGTTCAAAAACTACCAAAAGCAGGTAGTAACTAATGCTCAAACAATGGCGAATACATTTATTGCGCGTGGCTATGACATTGTGTCTGGCGGAACGGATGATCACCTGTTTCTGTTAGATCTGATTAAAAATGATATCACCGGAAAGGACGCTGATGCTGCGCTCGGGCGTGCGAATATTACGGTGAACAAGAACGCGGTTCCAAATGATCCTCGTTCTCCGTTTGTGACCAGTGGTCTGCGTATCGGCACACCGGCAATGACGACCAGGGGTATGGGGGAGGCGGAAGCAAAACTGCTGACAGATTGGATCTGCGATATTTTGGATGATATCTCCAACGAAGAGACCATCCAGAGAGTGAAACAACAGGTACAGGAACTTTGCAAAAAGTTTCCTGTATACGCCTGAGAACTTTGAGTATATGGCGGGTGTCATGAAGACGCCCGCCGTCTGTTTTTTTATCAACTGTCCTTTCCGGGCTAAAGGAGTGAATTATGCATTGCCCGTTTTGTAGTGCTGCGGATACCAAAGTAATCGATTCCCGTCTGGTTGCGGACGGTAGTCAGGTGCGCCGTCGCCGGGAATGTGTTTCCTGTTCGGAAAGATTTACCACCTATGAGACAGCAGAGCTCGTCATGCCTCGCATTGTGAAGCAGGATGGTACCAGGGAACCTTTTGACGAAGGCAAACTGCGTACAGGACTGACGAAAGCTCTAGAAAAACGACCGGTAAGCGTGGAGCAGATCGAAGCTGCTCTGGATCGGATTAAGTTTCGGATGAGGGCAACCGGCGAGCGGGAAATGGATTCCAGGATTGTTGGTGAAGAAGTCATGACCGAATTGAAAGAACTCGATCAGGTTGCTTATGTCCGTTTCGCCTCGGTTTACCGCTCCTTCCAAGACCTTAATGAGTTCCGTGCTGAGATCGACAAGCTCTCCCGTGACGCTGTTCAGCCATTGGACACAACTCAGGAAGACTAGTTTTTCATGCCCTTTACCACTTTCGATCATGAGATGATGGCGCTTGCGTTGCGTGAAGCAGCGAAAGGGCTGTACACCACTGACCCGAATCCTCGTGTGGGATGTGTCTTGGTAAAGGAAGGTAAGGTCATTGCGACAGGCTATCATCAGAGGGCTGGTGAGGGTCATGCTGAGGTTAATGCTTTGAAGGCAGCTGGTGCAGATGCCATGGGTGCTGATTGCTATGTCACCTTAGAGCCCTGTAGTCATCAAGGCAGAACTCCCCCCTGTGCGGATGCGCTTATCAGAGCAGGCGTGCATAGGGTGGTTGCTGCGGTTAAGGATCCTAACCCGCAAGTTGCGGGCTCCGGGCTGGCCAGGATAGCCGATGCGGGTATTGAAACGGCCTCCGGTCTAATGGCCGTTCAGGCAGAAGCGTTGAATGCAGGATTTTTCAGGCGGATGAAGACTGGAATGCCGCTGGTGCGCCTCAAAATGGCGATGAGTCTGGATGGCCGGACTGCTTTGGCCAATGGCGAAAGTCAGTGGATAACAGGGCCGGAAGCACGCGAAGATGTTCAAAAGCTGCGTGCCATGAGCTCGGCGATCATTACCGGGACAGGTACTGTACTGGCTGATGATCCTTCGCTGAATGTCCGAAGTGAGGCTGTCAAAAGAGCGAGTTCTGGGGAGCTGCGCCAGCCTTTGAGAGTCGTTCTCGACAGGAAGGGGAGGATGGAACCGGGCTTGCGAATAGTTTCGGTTCCTGGAAATGTCGTGTTGTATACCTCGGTGTCTGGTGAGTCGACTCTGCGACAAAAAGCCTTTTCTGATCATGTCTCAATCATCGGATTCGATGCAGATACTGAAGTTGAGCAACTCCGGCGGGTGCTTCAATCACTGGCACAGGCAGGCTGTAACGAAGTTTTGGTGGAAGCCGGACCTCAGTTGGCCGGTGCTTTTATCTCTGCCGAACTTGTTAACGAGTTGTGGGTCTATCAGGCTGGCAAGCTGATGGGGAGTGATGCCCGATCAGCTTTTGAATTTGGTGGTTTTGAGAATATGGGCCAGTTACAGCAATTGAAGTTGGTGGACTGTCGGGTGGTAGGTGATGACGTAAGGCTGATATATCAGCCAACTGGTGAGTGATGGACCCATGTTTACAGGATTGATTGAAACAATTGGAAGAGTGCTGTCCCGCACTGCCAAAGGAGGGGATATTTGTCTCCGTGTCGGTTGCGCCTCATCTTTCATGTCTGATGTGGCACTTGGGGACAGTATTGCTGTTAACGGTGTTTGTCTGACAGTGACGTCTTATGGCGAGGACTGGTTTGCTGCGGATGTGTCCCTGGAAACGGTTCACCACACTTGCATCAAAGATTGGGGCAAGGGAATTCAGGTAAATCTGGAAAAGGCGTTGAAATTAAGTAGCCGTCTTGGCGGGCATATCGTGACAGGACATGTAGATGCTGTCGGAGAAGTGGTTGCCCGAAAGCCGGATGGTCGCTCCATTCGCCTTGCAGTTAAGGCCCCGCCGCATCTGGAAAAATACCTGGCTGCCAAGGGCTCCGTTACGGTGAATGGCGTAAGCCTGACAGTGAATGATCTACGTGGCTGTGAGTTTGATTTGAATATTGTTCCTCACACGTCGCAGGAAACGACGCTAGTTCAATTGAAGGCTGGCGATAAAGTGCATCTGGAAGTGGATATCCTGGCCCGGTATATGGAGCAGTTAATGAGGGCTCCGGCTGATTCGGAATCTGCCGGGCGAGAGTCTAAACTCAATAAACAATTTTTGGCACATCACGGGTTTTATAAACCCTGAGGTAGAGACAAACAATGAAGCTGGATACGATCGAGGAAATTATCGCAGATATCCGTCAGGGCCGTATGGTGATTCTGATGGACGATGAAGACCGCGAGAACGAAGGTGATCTGATCATGGCCGCCGAAATGGTGCGCCCGGAAGATATCAACTTCATGGCTAAGCATGCCCGAGGCTTAATCTGCCTGCCTATGAGCAAGGAGCGTTGCGAATACCTACAGCTTCCCTTAATGGTGAATGCCAATCAGGCTCAATATGGAACCAATTTCACTGTCTCTATTGAAGCCGCTGAAGGTGTGACTACCGGTATTTCCGCTGCAGACCGGGCTCACACGGTACGAGTGGCTGTGGGACGCCATACGAGACCTGAAGATATTGCCATGCCTGGGCATATATTTCCGTTGATGGCCAAACCGGGGGGGGTGCTAAGCCGGGCCGGGCACACGGAAGCCGGGTGCGATCTTGCCCGACTGGCCGGTTTTGAGTCGGCGGCTGTTATTGTGGAGATTATGAACGAAGATGGCACGATGGCCCGCAGGCCTGAACTTGAGAAGTTTGCGGAAGAGCATGATCTCAAAATCGGTACCATCGCTGATCTGATCCATTACCGGGCAGTAACTGAGCAAACTATTGAAAGAATCGACGAACACGAGCTGCCTACTGAATACGGCGTGTTCAATCTGATCACATTCAGGGATACGATTCAGGACAGCATTCATCTGGCGATGGTGATGGGCAATCCCTCACCAGACAAGCCAACCCTGGTCAGGGTGCATTTTGCCAATGTGTTACGGGATTTGCTGGGAGCAGTCAGGGAGGATTCTGAAAGCTGGCCGATTGGTAAGGCGCTTGCCTATGTGGCAGATGCCGGTGAAGGGGTGGTTATCTTGCTCGACAGCGAGGCCGGGGAAGACGACATCAGCCAGAAAGTACAGGACTTTTTTAATCCCCGGCGCCGTAAGCCTCTGGGGGAAAACCCGGGATCTACCGGATATCAGACAATAGGTACGGGGTCACAGATCCTGCGTGACCTCGGAGTGGGTAAGATGCGCGTCTTAAACGCGCCGATGCGCTTCAGTGCGCTGTCTGGATTTGATTTGGAAGTCGTGGAGTATTTACCGTTTAACGGTGATCCGGTCACTGTCACTCATGAAGAGTGATTATCCGCAGTATTGTTTTTGAAAAGTTAATTAACTGGAGAATCTAATGTCAGTAAAAGTGGTGGAAGGCGACTTTTTACAGGGAGCTGGTGCTGAATACGCTATCGTTGTCGGGCGCTTTAACAGTTTTGTCGTTGAGAGTTTACTGGAAGGTGCAATAGACGCTTTGAAACGTCATGGCGTAAAAGAGAGCCAGATCACCGTTTATCGTGTTCCTGGAGCTTATGAAATGCCTGTGATGGTGAAGCAGGTGGCTGACAAACAGAAGCCTGATGCTATTATCGCGCTTGGCGCGGTCATTCGTGGCGGTACACCGCATTTTGAATATGTGGCCGGTGAATGTGCCAAAGGGCTTGGACAGGTAGCTCTGCAGACTGGGATTCCTGTAGCATTTGGTGTATTGACTGTAGACAGTATTGAGCAGGCAATTGAGCGCTCCGGCACTAAAGCCGGCAATAAAGGCGCCGAAGCTGCACTGTCTGCCCTTGAAATGGTTGGAGTTATCCAACAGGTGGGCCCTAAGTGAGCGAAAACCAAAATAACGGTCAGGATCAGAGCCGCAAGGATTCCCCCAGACGGTCAGGCCCGAGTATGGCAGACAAGCGGCGTCGGGCACGACGCCTGGTTCTACAGGCCCTTTATCAATGGCAGATGGCCAGTTCTTCCGCTTCTCAGGTTGAGGCTGAATTTATCATTGATAATGATATGGAAAAGGTCGATAGAGAATTCTTCAGCGCACTTCTTCGGGGAATAATCTCTGAAGTGAAAGCGCTGGATGAGGTGCTTGCGCCTTGCCTTGACCGGAAGGTCGAAGATCTGGACCCGATTGAGTTGTCCGTCATTCGTATGGGGGCATACGAACTTAAGAATCGTATTGATGTGCCCTACAGGGTGGCGATTAACGAAGCTGTTGAGTTGACCAAAAAGTTTGGCGGAACTGATGGTCATAAGTTTGTTAACAGTGTGTTGGACAAACTGGCTCCCAAGTTTCGTCAAGTCGAAATTAACGCTTCTCGCGACAAGCGCTAATTATGTGGTTGTGTCGTTATCTGGTGTCGGATAATCGCATGGTAATGACCTAGTGCCTGAGATTAAGTATCCGTATAGATAATGGATGAGTTTGCCCTGATAAATCGTTTCTTTCGCCGATCTGAGGATGCCTGGAAGTCTATTTCTTCCGGTATCGCAACCGGGATTGGGGATGATTGTGCGGTGCTGAATGTCACAGGGCAGCAGGTTGTCGTATCAACAGATACCATGGTCGAGGGGCGCCACTTTCCAGGATCGGGTTGCCCCCGAGTCGTCGCATCCCGTGCTCTTGGCGCGGCTGTTAGTGATCTCGCAGCCATGGGTGCTTCACCACTGGGTTTTACCCTGTCTTTGTGTCTGCCCCAAGTTGATTTGGAATGGTGCGAAAATTTTGCTGATTGCCTTCATGAGAAAGCTGTGCAATGGGAAATTCCGCTGATTGGAGGAGATACGGTTCGCGGTCCACTTAGCGTTTCTATCACTGTTATGGGAGTTGTAGCTCCGGGTCAGGCCATCATGAGGTCTGGTGCCAAGGCGGGAGATGACATCTGGGTGAGTGGCTGGTTAGGTGATGCGGCCGGAGGGCTTGAGGTTGCGATGAGCAGGCCGGAAAATCTGAGTGCGTCGCAGCAATTACTGCTTTTACGCTACGAGAACCCAGAGCCTCGCATTGAGCTTGGACAGCAGCTGGCCGGGGTTGCCACTTCGGCGATTGATATTTCTGATGGGTTACTGTCAGATTGGCTGCACATTGCTCGTGCATCCTCCGTCGGGGCAGAAATTCAGGAAGATCTGGTGCCTGTTCGTGAGGAGCTGATTGCGGCTGTTGGCAAGCAGAAAGCTAAGGAGTATGCGCTTAGTGGTGGCGATGACTATGAATTGTGCTTTACTGCTGCGCCGGATTGTCGTAATCAGATTTCCAATCTTTCCTCTGATCATTGTCACCTGACCCGTATCGGTCAGGTGTTGAAAGATGGTGGGCTCTTGATGATTAATGGTGAGGGGAACAAGTGCAGTCACATACACACCGGTTTTAATCACTTTGAGTAAAAAATATACAGGGACCTGAGTGCTATGTCGTTATCAGAGGAAAATAATTTCAGGCCCGAGATTCGGAAAACTTTGTGCAATCCAGTGCATTTATTGGCAACCGGACTGGGCTCGGGATTGAGTCCAAAAGCGCCGGGAACAGTCGGCTCTTTGGCCGCTATTATTGTTTATATGGCTTTCCTGGCGCACCTGGATTGGACGGTGCAGTTATTGATCATTGTTGTGGCTGCGTTGTTGGGGATCTACTTATGTGGCCAGACTGCCAGAGACTGGAATACGCATGATCATGGTGCGATTGTTTGGGATGAGTGGGTTGCTCAATGGTTGACGGTCATCGCTTTGCCATGGAACAGTCCGTGGTTGATCGCTGGTTTTGTGTATTTCAGGCTGTTTGATATCTGGAAGCCGTGGCCTGTCAGTTGGTGTGATCGACACATTCATGGTGGCAGAGGGATCATGCTGGATGATATTCTGGCTGGCGTCATGGCGTGGGCGGCCATGCACGCAAGCATGTACGCCTGGAGCCAGTTATTAACAGTCCTGTCTTAATAGATCCGGTGGGCTCTCGTTATTCGATGTTGCTCATCATGAGGAACAATTTGAGCAACTTTGAGGAAGCGTTTCAATCCTTCCTCAGCTCTTGATTTATTGGCATATGGACCACTGTCAAACCCTTCTCGAGTTGAGAAATACCATTTATCGCTTACTGAAAAGAAGCGATCTGTGCGGAAAGGTGTTGCTCCATTTTCACCTGTGCGATTCAAAGTGTCCATGACGTGCTCTCCGTCTTGTTGTTTGGGCTAGGCTGTTAATTATTGTTGTATACGAAATAACCATGGCACAGATCAATAAATTACGCAATAAAGTTTGGCTGTCTGCGTTATAACTGGGGGCGCGGAGTGTTTTGTGACTGCGGCTTGCATCATGGGCGCTGCCATATCAAAATGAGTCGCGTTTTCAATCATCGGTAAGTGGGGCTTCTGATTCCTGTTTGCCCTGATTCCATCCCCCCCGATAATACTGAGTATGAGGAAGTTATGAGTTTGCTTCGGAGAAGTCTCTGTTGGATGAGTTTGTTAATGATGGCGGTTGTGCTTTCAGCCTGTACTGCATCATCTAGGGTCGTTAAGACCTATGAAGGTGACACGCTGGATAAAAGCCAGGTTGCCAAGCTGGTTACACCGGAGGATGTTGATATTGTCGAAATCGACGGTGTAAAACAAAAAGAGTATCTGCTTGAAAGTATGTCTCTGACCTATGATCTTCTCCCTGGTGAGCATGTCGTGGTATTCAAGTACAACGGGCTGTTTTCGAAAGTTCGTGAGTCCGATGATGCTGATGCTCCCCGGGCGGAGTTGGTGCAGTCTGACTTGCGTCAGGCCAGATTCAGCGCTTCTGCGGGCCAGACCTATACCTTTAATTTCAAGCGCCCTGAGAACAAAGCTGCTGCTGAGGTGTTTGCCAAAACATTTCAGGCTGTTATCGTCAATAATGATGGTAGAAGTGTCGCAAAAGACAGTAAGTACGTGAAGCCAGCGGTAGTGGCGTCGAAGCCTGCAGCCGCGCAAGCTCCAGCGGTAACTGCATTCCCTGTAGCGCCTTCGGTACAGACGGCTACTGGCACTTCGGCTCCTGCAGTGCAAGCCGCGTCAGTGGCTCCTTCCGCGCCTCTGGATGCAGGGCTGTCCAGGTTGGATGCCCTTAAGGTATTGTGGGGCAAAGCGTCTGCAGAAGAGAAGAAAGAATTTTTGCGTTGGGCTTTTCAGTAACACGTTAGACCACAGTTCGCAGGAGAGGGTGAATATTCTCTCTGAGGCAATCTGGAAGCGCATTTGGCCCAAGCCAAATGCGCTTTTTCTTTGCTTGTCTATCAGGTTCTGCGGACTTTTCAGGATCTGCTAAACTTGTGAAATATCAACGTATCATTGTCTGAGCGCAGGAGGTGTCGGGATGTCTATTCGCCAACCCGCGGTAGAGGGCCTGTTTTATCCGGCTAATAAAGACCAGCTCAAACGAATGATCTCCGGATTCCTGTCTGAATATCGGGTAGCCGGTGAGATCCCTCCCAAAGCCATTATTGTTCCTCATGCAGGGCTGGTGTATTCAGGTCCGATTGCAGCAGCAGCCTACGCCCAGCTTGCACCATATGCCTCACATATTCGCCGGGTTATTTTATTGGGTCCCAGTCATAGGGTCGCATTTGATGGACTGGCGGTGTCTGAATCAACAGAGTTTGCTACCCCTTTGGGGGAAATTGCTGTTGATCAAGAACTAAAACAGAAGGTGCTGAAGCTGCCTCAGGTCATTGAGCATGAGGCTCCTCATGCTCAGGAGCACAGTCTGGAGGTGCAGTTACCCTTTCTTCAATCATGCCTCCCGAGCTTTAGCCTATTGCCTATAGTGGTGGGGGATGCGACTGCTACGGACGTTGCAGAAGTATTGGAGAGTGTCTGGGGAGGGAGTGAAACGCTGGTCGTCGCCAGTTCTGATCTGAGCCATTACCTGGATTATGAAAGCGCTTGCCGTAAAGATGGGCAGACATCAATGCGTATACTAAATCGCGAATATACACTGCACGGTGATGAGGCCTGCGGCTGCCGGGTACTTAATGGGTTGTTGAAGGTCGCAATTGGGAAGGATATTAGCGTTGAGCAGTTGCGTGTTGCCAACTCGGGTGATACTGCCGGCGATAAGTTTCGGGTTGTGGGTTATGGAGCCTATGCCCTCCACTGAGTTGTCTGTAGAAGATCAGCAAGCTCTCCGTCAGATTGCGAGAGCATCAATAGAATATGCGTTGGAGAACGGTAAGCCTCTCAGGCCAGATCCTGCAGAACTGTCTGAAGTGCTGTTGGCTCCGGGGGCGTGCTTCGTAACATTGCTGCAAGACGGGAGTCTGCGTGGCTGTATTGGTTCTTTGGAGGCTGTAAGGCCTCTGGCTGAAGATGTTGCTGAGAATGCTTTCGCAGCAGCATTTCGCGACCCAAGGTTCAGTTCCTTAAGTAAATCTGAGTGGGATAGATGTGAGATTGAAATCTCCGTCTTGACGCCAGCAGTGGATTTGCCTGTGTCATCAGAAGAAGATCTTGTTGAACATTTAGTTCCAGGAAAGCATGGGGTTATCTTGAAATGCGGGTCACGCCGGGCGACTTATTTGCCGTCAGTCTGGGAAATGCTTCCGGATCCCTATCAGTTTATTGGGGAGTTGAAAAGAAAGGCTGGTTTGCCCAGGGAATACTGGGGAGCGGATATCAAAATTGAGATTTATTCGGCTATCAAGTTTTAAAAGAATTTTGGTCCGTTATTTCTTGCTCTCGGCAGCACTGTATTCTACTTGGTCTCTTCAGGAGCTTCTGTTTTGCCGTTGCCCGTAAACAGGTTACTGAACAATGAAACGATATCTCCAACCAGTCCGCTAAATACGGTTTGCTCGTCCGGGTTATCTTTGACTGCTTCAAGGGTGGCCTGTGAGGTGTTTGCCACATCCAGCTTCAGTTTTTCTATTGCCTTTGGAAAATGGTTTATGAGTGGTTGCAGATCTGGTACCACGCCAGGGCAGGCTGTCAGTGTAAAGGTCACCTTGCCTGCATAGCTGGAGATAACAAAAACGAGCCCCAACCCATCAAATAGTGGTGCTGTGCCCAACTGATAGTCCACCCTGGCGCCATTGAAATAAAGAGGATACTGAGGGCCGGGAATGTTGGTGATCGGAACATTGAAGAGAGGTTTGTGTTTCTGAGCCAGTTGAAACTCGGTGTAGATGCGCGCTGATAAGCCAAGCATTGCTGATGGTACCAATTGAGTTAAGCGAGTAGCTGAAATGGCCTGGCTGTATACATGTGAGGCACTCGCGTTTTCATGAATGCGTTGCATGCGAATGGCGAGATTGGGTTCATCTGTCGCAAGGGATATCAGTAAAGCTGACAGTTGACTGCCGGTTGGGCTGTCTATGTGCTTGGAACGCACTGATATCGGCTGCATGGCGATTAAGGGGGTGTCCGGCAAGGCTAGGCAAACCTCCGACAGGTAGTTGGAAAGTACCTCAGAGCATAGGGTGACGACGACGTCGTTCAGAGTTAGGTCCGAATGCGACTTTTTTATCTGCTTCAATTGATTGAGGCTGCATTCGAAAAACGCGACGCTTCGACTGCTGTCAATCGGCTGGTTTATTTCAGTGTAGGGCGCACTGAATAGTGAAGGTGGGAGTGCCAGCTTACGCAGGCGCTGTACCAGAAGTGTATAGAAGGCTGAGGCGGCCGCGTCTTTGGCCAGATTGGCCAGTCGAAACGGAGTGTTCAGCGCGCTGCCATAGGCATTGCTGATCAGGCGGGCTTTTGATGGTAAAGGCTGTGGATCCCAGTCCACCGGTTGAAACTTACGCTCACCATCTGCGGTGAAATCAAGCAGGGTGCCGACTAGCTCTTCTCCGGTAACGCCGTCTACAGCGGAATGATGGATTTTGACAACCAAGGCACAGCAAGCTCCGGGAAATTCCTTCGAGTCTTCCAGGCCTTCTATTAGTGTGATGTGCCATAGGGGGCGTTCGCGGTCCAAAGGGGTGGAGATAATGGACGCTGCCAGTTCAAATAGTTTGGAAGATTGGTTTTTTCCCTTGTCCAAAGTGACTTGGTCAAGGTGATGAGATAAAGAGAAGTCAGGATCGTCAACCCAGTACGGATGATCAAGCTTTAGTGGCACCTCCACCAATCGCTGGCGAAAGCGCCTGGATGCTGGCAGACGAGATTCAATGTGATTATACAGGTCGTCGTAAGTAAGGGGTTGTCCCCGATCCTGGCAATTCAGAACGTAGATTCCCCCTATATGCATCGGAGAGGATTCGCTCTCCAGGTACAGGAAGGAAGTATCCAATTCTGATAATTGCTGCATATTCACATCTACTGGCTGGATTCTGACTTACTTTAACAGGCTATTGCCCGAAACGGTAGAACCATAACTCCAGTCGATATTTTGTCGGTTACTGCCGCTATTTGTTGCGATTTACTGCAAACTGTGCAAGTTGTTGCATTGCGTCACGGTGTTGTCCGGCAGGCAGGAGTTCCAGTTGTGCAATGGCATTGGCAGCGTGCCGGCGGGCTTTCTCCAGGGTGAATTCCAGGGCGCCGGATTCGCGCACGGCTTTAAGAATGCTTTCCAGATTGTCCAGTCCACCTTCGCGAATGGCTTTTCTGATTAATTGACGGTCTGGCTCGGAGGTGTGCTCCTGGGCGTATAGCAGGGGGAGTGTGGGCTTGCCTTCTGCGAGGTCGTCGCCTACATTTTTGCCCATATCAGCAGCATTGCCGGTGTAGTCTAAAACATCGTCGATGAGCTGAAAGGCGATTCCCAGTTCCAGCCCGTAAATCTGTGCAGCTTCCCGCTGATTGGAGGCACTCCCTGCTAAGGTGGCTGCAGCGTGAGAAGCGGCTTCAAACAGTTTCGCTGTTTTGGCTGTTATGACGTCCATATACTGAGCGTGGGTGATGTCAGGGTTCTTGCAGTTGGTCAGCTGCAGGACTTCGCCTTCGGCAATGACATTGGTCGCATCGGATAGAATCTGCATCACTTCCATGTTGTTGAGCTCGACCATCATTTGGAAGGCTCGGGAGTATAGGAAGTCACCGACCAGAACGCTGGGGGCATTGCCCCATTTTGCATTGGCGGTGTCGCGTCCACGACGAAGAGAAGAGGTGTCTACAACATCATCGTGAAGCAGAGTGGCTGTGTGCAGGAACTCTATAATGGCGGCAAGCTTTCGGTAACCGGGATCTTTGTTGTTAATGGCGTTGCTGACCAGTAAGACCAGAAGTGGGCGTAATCGTTTACCCCCGGACTCGATAATGTATTGTCCTATGTGTTCAACCAACGGTACCCGAGAAAAAAGCTGGGTCGTGATTAGCTCGTCCACCGCCGCGAAGTCGTCGCTCACGGTGTTGTATATGAGTTCTGCCTGCATTGTCGTGATGAAATCCGGGTGGAACGATTCCTGAGGAAGCGTTCTGGTTGATGCCTATTGGGATGGCAATGCTATGAGGCCTGTACTCAGGCTGTCAAGTTATAAGGACGAGAAAGCTCTGTGCATCAGGATTGGAATGACTGGATTGGGGTGATTCCAATGATTGTTTGCTAATTGATCGGCACGGTTGTATAATCTCGCGCCCGCTGAAATCCATTCCCTGTCGAAAGGGTGTCAAGAGACTCCCGTTGAAACAGGTGCGGCCAAGTTCAAGAAGTGGAATGAATGCTGAAGCTGGCGCAAACTCGACTCCGGTCGGGCCAGGTGAGGCTGTAGAAAGACATGTTGGAGATTTGCACGCATGTACGCAGTAATTGTTAGTGGTGGTAAGCAACACCGTGTTCGCGAAGGCGAGCGTATTAAACTGGAAAAAATCGAACAGGAAACCGGTGCTACCGTTGAGTTCGATAAAGTGTTGCTGGTTGCTGATGGTGATGATGTGAAGGTTGGCGCGCCAGTTGTTGAGGGTGCCAAGGTTTCTGCTGAGATCATTGCTCATGGCCGCCACAAAAAAGTGAACATTATCAAGTTCCGTCGCCGTAAGCACCACATGAAGCGTCAGGGACATCGTCAGTGGTACACTGAAGTTAAAATCACTGGCATTTCTGGCTAATCGCCTTCTTGCATCATCTGAATGATGTACGAAGCAGGCATTCATTAGGTTAAAGGAGACATACAATGGCTCATAAGAAGGCGGCGGGTAGTAGCCGTAACGGTCGCGATTCAGAATCGAAACGCCTTGGCGTCAAGCGCTTTGGTGGTCAAATGGTTAAGGCTGGCAACATTTTGGTTCGTCAGCGCGGTACCGAGTTTCATCCTGGTGAGAACGTAGGTTGTGGTCGTGACCACACTTTGTTTGCCAAGAAAGATGGATATGTTAAGTTTTCTGTTGGTGGACCGGCAAAGCGTCGTACGATAAGTATTGAAGCTGCGGAATAAAATACGGCCCAGAATAAGAAAAGCTCCGCACTTGCGGAGCTTTTTTATTTGTGCTGGCTTTGTGTGGCGGCATTAATTGTTATTAGTTGATACGGACGGCCTGAGGGGTCACCGGGAGAGATATTATGAGATTCGTTGATGAGGCCACCATTTATGTTGAGGCTGGCAAAGGTGGGGATGGCTGCCTGAGTTTTCGTCGCGAGAAATATATTCCCAAAGGTGGTCCGGACGGCGGTGATGGCGGCGATGGCGGTTCGGTGTTTTTGCAAGCTGATGAAGGTGTGAATACGCTGGTGGACTATCGTTATACTCGCAAATACAAAGCGGGTAATGGGCAGCCGGGGCGTGGCGGTAACTGCACAGGGGCTGGCGGCGATGATATTTATCTGAAGGTCCCGGTTGGTACCACGGTGGTGGATACAGATTTAAATGAAGTTGTCGGCGACTTAACTGAGGTTGGGCAGGTTTTGAAAGTGGCTCAGGGCGGCTTTCATGGTCTGGGGAATACTCGTTATAAGTCGAGTGTGAATCAGGCGCCGCGTCAAACCAAGCCTGGACAGCCTGGAGAGTCACGTAATCTGCGTCTCGAGTTGAAGGTCCTGGCGGATGTTGGTCTTTTGGGGTTGCCTAATGCTGGTAAGTCAACGCTGATCAGAAGTATCTCCTCAGCCAAGCCAAAAGTGGCTGATTATCCTTTTACGACCTTGGTGCCTAATCTGGGGGTTGTTCGTGTACAGCAACACAGAAGCTTTGTAGTTGCTGATATTCCTGGATTAATTGAGGGGGCTGCAGAGGGGGCGGGTCTTGGGATTCGCTTTTTGAAGCATTTGGTCCGTACTCGTCTATTGCTGCATATTGTGGATGTGGTGCCGCCCGATGAGGTGGATCCTGCTGAATCGGTTAAAAAGATTGCGGCAGAGCTGGAAAAATTCAGTCCGACTCTAGCTGATCGCGAGCGCTGGCTGGTATTGAATAAAATGGATATGCTGCTGGAGGATGAGCAGGAGGAGGTTCGCAGTCATATTCTGTCTTCTCTTGATTGGGATGGTCCGGTATACAGTATTTCTGCATTGGCGGGTGAGGGAACTGACCGGCTTTGTCAGGATATTATGCGCTGGATGGATGAGCGAGCTGAGATGGAGCGAGAAGATCCGGATTTGGCTGAAGCTGAAAAGCAGATCAGAGACAAAATGGATGAAGAGGCCAGGGAGAGGA
The DNA here is from genome assembly GCF_000376785.1 of Hahella ganghwensis DSM 17046. GTDB lineage: Bacteria > Pseudomonadota > Gammaproteobacteria > Pseudomonadales > Oleiphilaceae > Hahella > Hahella ganghwensis. Next base: position 37,654 of record NZ_AQXX01000141.1, on the reverse strand, counting down.
TTCAGTTTCTGCAGGAGCAGCGTCGTCAGGCCCGGAAAAAAGCGAAAGAAGAAGGTCGTGATGATGACGACGATGATGGTGATATAGAGGTTGTGTTCGCTCCATACTGAGAGTATTGACTTCAGGTGGAGGTGTGGTGCTCTGAAGTCTGAGTTTTGTTAAATGGTTGGATTTGAATGTCTGAGTCGATGCTACTTGATGATATGGCTTCTGAGGTTGCGCGGAATCGTCTGAAAACCGGGCGTCGCTGGGTGGTCAAGATTGGAAGCGCCCTGTTGACCAATGATGGTAGAGGGTTGGCGTTAGATGCGATGGCTCCTTGGGTTGAGCAAATGGTGGCATTGGCTGAATCCGGGGTGGATATCGTCATCGTTTCCTCCGGTTCTGTTGCAGAAGGGATGAGTCGTCTCGGTTGGGATGCGCGTCCTCATCATTTGCATGAGCTGCAGGCTGCGGCGGCTGTTGGGCAAATGGGGTTGGTGCAGGCCTGGGAGGCGCAGTTCAAGCAACATGGTCGACATACTGCGCAGATATTGTTGACTCATGATGATTTGTCGGATCGTCGCAGGTATCTGAATGCGCGCAGTGCCGTCAGGGCTCTGGTGGATCTAGGTGTTATTCCAATTATCAATGAGAATGATACTGTAGTAACTGATGAGATCCGGTTTGGTGATAATGATACGCTGGCGGCTCTGGTGGCGAACCTGATTGAGGCGGACACATTGGTGATTCTGACCGATCAGTCGGGGCTATATAACGCGGACCCAAGAAAAGATCCGGAGGCTCAGTTGGTGTCACAGGCCAGAGCAAGTAACCCTGCTTTGGATGCGATGGCATCCGGGGCGTCTGGAGTGCTTGGGCGTGGTGGGATGTATACCAAGTTGCGCGCAGCAAGACTGGCGTCCCGTTCAGGGGCGGCGACAGTGATCGTAGGTGGTAGGCAGGAAAAAGTTCTGACACGTCTGCGTGAGGGTGAGGAGCTTGGAACGTTGTTGTTGTCTGATCAGGAGCGCCTTGATGCTCGTAAGCAGTGGCTGGCCGGGCACTTGAAGACCAAGGGGCAGCTGACGCTGGATGATGGGGCGGTTCGTGTACTTACCAGGCAGGGGCGGAGTCTGTTGCCGGTGGGTGTGAAGGCGGCCAATGGTCGGTTTCAGCGTGGCGAGATGGTGAGCTGTGTAGATGAGCAGGGTAAAGAGGTTGCTCGTGGGCTGGTTAATTACGATGCTGAAGAGGTGTCGAAAATTATCGGTCAGCCATCAAGTGCAGTTGAGTCAATTTTAGGGTATGTGAATGAGCCTGAGCTGATTCACCGTGATAATATGGTGTTGTTATAGTGGTGTTCGGCAAGAGAGTTGGTTGAAATTCAGAAATAAAAAAACCGGCATATAGCCGGTTTTTTTATTTCTGAAGCAGGATTAGGCTTTAAGAGCCTTGATCTTGGCGTTCAGGCGGCTCTTGGTGCGGGCAGCTTTGTTTTTGCTGAAGATGCCTTTGTTGACCATAGAGTCGATAATCGGAGTCGCTGCCTGAAACGCTTTGGTTGCGTCGTCATAGTTGCCGGCTTCGACTTGTGCGCTAACTTTCTTGATGTAAGTACGAACCATGGAACGCAGGCTCATGTTGTGAGCACGGCGCTGAACTTGTTGTCTTGCGCGCTTCTTGGATGATGGGGTATTCGCCACCTGTAAACTCCTCAAAATTCGATGCTATCGATACCCTGAGTGTCAGTTAGTAGTATTTGACTACTTGTGCCTGCCTTCTCAGGAGTACCAAAAATAAAGGACCGCCGAAATAAATGACGCGGAAGGATGCCGCTTTCGGCCCGATTTGTCAATGGTTAGGTTAAAAAATTCCCAATATTTTTGGGGTGGCCGTGGCAGTAGAGAGTGTTCGGTGAAAGCTGTTCTCCCTTTCTAACCGTCATGTTAGCATGTGCCACCTTAAATTGCTGGCCGGATTGACCATTCTGGTGGTATCAAGTCGGCGAATGTCTGAATGTATGTCCAGGGACTCATAGATTGAGCGCTGAAAAGCCAGATTCTGAACAGCCAGTAGGGCCAAAACAAGGGTCGCTATTGAGATCAAGCGGCTTGGTTGGTGTTATGACCATGCTTTCCCGTGTGTTAGGCCTGGCCAGGGATATTGTGATAGCGAACTTCTTTGGTGCGGGGGCTGGGGCTGATGCTTTTTTTGTCGCATTCAAAATTCCCAATTTCATGCGCCGTTTGTTTGCCGAGGGAGCCTTTTCGCAAGCGTTTGTGCCGGTATTGTCTGAGTATCGGACGACGGTGACTCCTGCTGAAACCCGCGTGTTGATTAACAGTGTTGCGGGAACCTTGGGGTTGGTGCTTGTTTTGATTACGGTGGTTGCTGTTGCCGCAGCTCCTTTGTTAACCGCGGTATTTGCTCCAGGGTTTCTTGATGATGATATCAAGTTCGGGCTGACAGCAGATATGCTGCGCATTACATTCCCCTATTTGTTTTTAATTTCCATGACAGCATTTGCGGGCGCCATACTGAATAGTTATGGCAACTTTGCTGTTCCGGCTTTTACGCCTGTCTTGCTGAATCTAAGCCTCATTGGTTCGGTTTATTTTCTGACGCCTTACCTGGACCTTCCCGTGATGGCTCTGGCCTGGGGAGTGATGATTGCCGGATTCGCACAATTGTTCTTTCAGTTACCCTTTCTGGCAAAGCTTGGCCTTCTTCCTAAGCCCAAAGTGAACAGGCAGCACGAGGGGGTACGTAGGATTCTGAAATTGATGACGCCTGCGCTTTTTGGCGTCTCTGTCAGCCAGGTAAACCTTCTGTTGGATACTATTCTGGCGTCGTTCCTGGTAACCGGGAGTGTATCCTGGCTTTACTATTCTGATCGGCTTTCCGAATTACCACTTGGGGTTTTCGGAATTGCTATTGCGACGGTCATACTGCCAAGTTTGTCCAGAAAGCATGCCTCGGCAAATACTGGGGAATTCTCGGCGACGCTCGACTGGGCTGTTCGCGCTGTATTACTTATTGGCATTCCGGCGGCCCTGGCATTAATGGTGTTGGCGGTGCCACTTATTTCAACCCTGTTTCAGCACGGTGCATTGGCAGACGAAGATGTGTTGATGTCTGCGCAGAGTCTGCGGGCATATGCGGTCGGTCTGCTATTTTTTATGCTGATCAAAGTGTTGGCCACTGGGTACTTTTCCCGGCAAGACACCAAAACCCCGGTAAAGGTTGGGGTGGTGGCCATGGTAGCGAATATGGTGCTTAACCTGATGCTCGTTGTGCCGCTTGCGCATGCGGGATTGGCTCTGGCAACCAGTTTGTCGGCAGCCTTGAATGCCGGGCTGCTCTGGAATGGGTTGCGTCGTCAGGGAATTTACTCCGCTCAGCCGGGATGGTGGCGGTTTGCCGGTCAATTGGTTGGTGCTTCTGTGATGATGGTAGCGCTATTGCTCTGGTTGAATCCGGCTGACGAATATTGGTTAAGTGCTGATGTGTGGAAGAAGATCTTCTGGATGGCCTTGCTATGTTTTGGGGGAGGAGCGGTTTACTTTGTTTCGCTATTTGCTTCCGGTGTCAGAATTCGCCAGTTCAGAATGCGGGATTAAGTTGATGAGCAGGTACTGGTGCACAAGTTGGGTTAATTATTGTCAATCGGTTGGGCTGATTAGGCCAGTTGCTTTATAATCGCCGTTTTGTTTGGCTTTAGCGTTTAATGAAACTGATCAGGGGAATCCATAATCTACATTCGTTTACCGATGGTTGCGTGGCAACTATTGGGAACTTTGATGGTGTTCACTATGGGCATCAGGTCATTATTCGTCAGTTGCAGGCGAAAGCTAAGGCTCTGAAACTACCGGCCGTCGTCATGGTGTTCGAGCCTCAGCCCCGGGAGTTTTTCGATGAAGATAAAGCTCCGGCCCGTCTGATGCGTTTCAGAGAGAAGCTGGAGGCGATCGCAGCTCTTGATGTAGAAGTTTTGCTGTGTCTGCAGTTTAACCGTCGGTTGAGGCATCTGGCAGCTCAGCAGTTTGTAGATCAAGTGTTGGTTGATGGATTACACGTTCGACATCTGGTGGTCGGTGACGATTTCCGCTTTGGTTGTGACCGTGCGGGGGATTTTGAGTTACTCCAGGCATCAGGAAGGAAGAATGGGTTTTCTGTAGACCATACTGCGACGGTTGAGGTGGGCGGAGCCAGAGTCAGTAGCACTCGCATAAGAAAGTTGTTGGCAGATGGACGTTTTGACAAGGCAGAGGAATTGCTGGGGTACCGCTATTCGATCAGTGGGCGCGTGCTCCATGGACGCAAGCTTGGAAGACAACTGAATGTGCCGACTGCCAACGTGAACCTGGGGCGTAGACGATCTGCGTTAAAGGGCGTTTACGTTGTGGACGTGAGGATGGCCTCAGGCGAGGTGTGGCCAGGAGTCGCCAATGTTGGTTATCGTCCAACAGTGGACGGAGGAGATCCCAAGCCTAATCTTGAAGTGCATTTACTGGATTTTGATCAGGATCTCTATGGGCAGAGGCTGAAGGTAGAGTTTCTGGAAAAATTGAGGGATGAGCAACGGTTTGCTGATTTAAATGAACTGAAAACCAGAATTCACCAGGATATCGATCAAGCCAGACAATTCTTTCTCGGACGCTCGAAAAAGGTTGCTGAGCAATAAAAGTTAAACGCGGTAAGCCGTAAAATTAAACTCGGATAGTAGATCAGCACCATTAATGTGGCTGCTGCGAGAGCATGTTAGGTAAATTATGAGCGACTATAAACATACCCTGAACCTACCAGAGACCGATTTCCCTATGAGAGGGAACCTTCCCCGGCGCGAGCCGGCCATGCTTGAGCAATGGCAGGAGATGGGGCTCTACGACAAAATTAGAGCAAAATTTAAAGGTCGCGATAAGTTTATTCTTCATGATGGTCCTCCATATGCCAATGGAAATATTCACCTGGGGCATGCGGTTAATAAAATTCTGAAAGATGTCATCGTGAAATCCCGTTCTGTTGCCGGGTATGACGCCCCTTATGTACCTGGATGGGACTGTCACGGCTTGCCGATTGAGCACAAGGTCGAAACAATGATCGGTAAGGCTGGCGAAAAGGTTGGATACAAGGAGTTCCGCCAGAAGTGTCGTGAGTATGCGATGAAGCAGGTAGAAGGGCAGCGAGAAGACTTTATCCGGTTGGGCGTGTTTGGTACCTGGGATAAGCCATACCTGACCATGAATTTTCAGACTGAGGCGGATATTATCCGGGCGCTGGGTAAAATCGCTGTGAGCGGCCACCTGCAAAAAGGCTACAAACCGGTTTACTGGAGTGTGGTTGGTGGATCTGCTTTGGCTGAAGCGGAAGTGGAATATCATGATAAGACGTCTAATTCTATTGATGTGACCTACCCAGGCGTTGATCAGCAAGCAGTCACTGAAGCCTTTTCCGATGCAAGTGGTGAAGGTATGGTTTCCGCGGTTATCTGGACAACTACGCCGTGGACCTTGCCGGCCTCTCTTGCCATTTCCGCTGGTGCTGATCTTGATTATGTTCTGGTTCAAATTAGCCGGGGGCAGGGGCCTGAGCGTCTGTTGATGGCGGAGACGCTGGTTGAGTCCGTGATGGGGCGTGCCAATGTCGAAGAGTTCTCCATTGTTGGGCATGCAAAAGGTGCCAAGCTCGAAAATCTGCGCTTCAAGCACCCCTTTTATGATCGGGAAGTACCTGTCCTTTTAGGTGATCACGTTACGCTTGATGCTGGTACCGGGTTGGTCCATACGGCTCCTGACCACGGTCTGGAGGATTTTGCTGTCTGTAAAAAGTATGGCATTGAAACCATTAACCCGCTGGATGATAAAGGGATCTATCGGGAGACAGTAGAGCTTTTTGCCGGCGAGCATGTTTATAAAGTTGATGATCATGTCATCGAAGTGCTGAAAGAACAGGGTCACTTGCTTAGTCATGGCAAGTTGACTCACAGCTATGCTCATTGCTGGCGAACCAAAACGCCTTTGATATACCGTGCAACACCGCAATGGTTTATCAGCATGGAGAAAGCTGGTCTTAAACAGAAGGCTCTTGAGGAAATCAAAAAGGTGCGTTGGGTTCCTGCATGGGGGCAAAATCGCATTGAGGCGATGGTTGAGCAAAGTCCTGACTGGTGTATTTCGCGTCAGCGCACATGGGGAGTGCCGATTGCTTTTTTTGTCACCAAGGATTCTGAAGAACTGCATCCAAATACGGCTGAACTTATTGAGCAGGTCGCGCAGCGTGTGGAAAAAGAAGGGATGGATGCCTGGTGGGATCTTGACCCGACTGAATTGCTCGGCGACGAGGCCGATCAGTATAAGAAAGTAACCGATACGCTTGATGTCTGGTTCGACTCGGGCGTTACACACAGTGCTGTATTGCAGTCGAGAGAAGAGCTTGGCCAATATCCGGCCGATCTTTATCTGGAAGGGTCCGATCAGCATCGTGGGTGGTTTCAATCCTCCCTGAAGACGGCGGTAGCGATTAATGGCAGTGCTCCCTATCGGCAGGTGCTGACCCATGGCTTCACCGTTGACGAAAAAGGGCACAAGATGTCCAAATCACTGGGGAACGGAATTGAGCCTCAGGAAATCATGAATGAGCTGGGTGCAGATATTCTGAGGCTCTGGGTGGCTTCGACCGACTACAGCGCGGAAATGGCTCTGTCCCGGGAAATCCTGAAACGTACTGCGGACAGTTATCGTCGTATTCGTAATACTTCTCGGTTCCTGCTGGCAAACCTGAACGGTTTCGAGCCTGGTCAGCACGCGTTGCCTTTGAACGAGCTGCTGGCATTGGATCGCTGGATCGTCGATAAGGCATGGCTGATTCAGGAAGAGATCAAGAAAGCCTATGAGCAGTACAACTTTGTGCAGGTATACCAGAAGGTTCATAACTTCTGCGTACTTGAATTAGGTGGGTTCTACCTGGATGTGATCAAAGACCGGCAGTACACAACCCAAAGTGACAGTGTCGCTCGACGCTCTGCTCAGACGGCTTTGCATCATATTGCAGAAGCTTTGGTTCGCTGGATCGCTCCGATTCTGAGTTTTACTGCTGAAGAAATCTGGCGTTGTTTGCCAGGTGAAAGGTCCGAATCGATATTTCTTGAAACCTATTATGAAGGTCTGGAGCCATTGGAAGAGTCTGTGGAGTTGGGGCGTGATTACTGGAATCATGTTCTAGAAGTGAAATCCGTTGTCAACAAGGCGCTTGAAGAAGCCCGCAATGAAGGAAAGATTAAGGCGTCACTGTCTACTGAGCTCGATTTGTATTGCAGTGATGATTTGAAAGCGGTACTTGAGAAGATCGGAGATGAACTCAGGTTCGTACTGATTACTTCACGCGCGACTCTTCACTCCATGTCTGAGTCGGGGGCTGATTCGGCTGCGACAACTGATTTATCCGGGCTTAAAGTCACAGTATCTCCGTCATCGCATGCGAAGTGTGAGCGGTGTTGGCATCACATGCCGGATGTGGGAAATCATGAAAAGTACATCGATCTGTGTGGTCGCTGTATTGTCAATGTGGATGGTGAGGGGGAGCCTCGCTCTTTTGCATAAGCAGAAGAGCGGAAAGTTTTATGAGTGCTGTTAATAACCTCAAGATGCTACATTGGTTGTGGTTAAGTGCCCTGGTGGTTGGGGTGGATTTGTTCTCCAAGCATATGGCCTCAACTAACCTTGATTACGCCGTATCGGTGCCGGTATTACCGTATTTCAATTTCACTTTGCTACACAATACCGGGGCGGCGTTCAGTTTCCTGGCGGATGCTTCTGGGTGGCAACGTTGGTTCTTTGTATTGCTGGCTGTAATAGTGAGCGCCATGCTGGTTTTGTGGCTGGTTCGACTGAGGTCAGACGAGAAGTGGATAGCTTGTGCTCTAAGTTTGGTTTTGGGAGGGGCGTTAGGTAACCTCTATGACCGGATTGTTCTTGGTTATGTGGTGGATTTTCTGCACTTTTTCTATGAGAACTACCACTTTCCGGCTTTTAACTTAGCAGATTCGGCGATCACCGTGGGTGCCATCATGATCGCCATTGATATCTTCAGGCAGCATAAGCATGATGATTCAAGTCAGGAACAAGAGAAAACGTCTTAACTGGATATATTCATGACAGAGTTGTATGTAGGGCATGGTGTTAAGATAACACTGAATTTCGAACTGAGACTGGAGTCCGGTGAAGTGGTTGATTCCACATTTAACAAGGCGCCGGGTAGCTTTGAGTTTGGTGACGGAACGTTGCCAGCTGGTTTTGAAGAGCTTATGCGGGGAATGGGCGTGGGAGAGCGTAAAGTCTTCGAAGTTAAGCCAGAGCATGGATTCGGTATGGTGAATCCGCAAAATGTTCAGACTTTCCGGCGGGATGACTTTGCCCATCTTGATTCTCTGGAGCCGGGGATGGTGATGTCATTTGCAGATGCAGCCAAGGCAGAGTTACCGGGCGTGATAGCAAAAGTCTCTGAAGACGAAGTGGTCGTGGACTTTAACCACCCTTTGGCAGGTCATCAATTGGCATTTGAAGTGGAAATTATTGCACTTTCTGAAGTTGGCGCTGAGGAGTCCCATGGACATTAAGCTTGCAAATCCTCGTGGGTTCTGTGCGGGGGTTGATCGGGCCATAGAAATTGTCAATCGAGCATTGGATGTGTTCGGGGCTCCAATCTATGTGCGCCATGAGGTGGTTCATAATCGCTTCGTGGTGGAGAATCTTCGTCAGAGAGGGGCTGTGTTCGTTGACGAGCTGCACGAGGTACCGGACGATTCATTGGTTATATTCAGTGCTCACGGCGTATCACAGGCCGTGCGTAAAGAGGCTGATAACCGGGGACTGAAAGTATTTGACGCGACCTGTCCCCTGGTGACAAAAGTCCATATGGAAGTGATGAAATATTCTCGCGATGGTTGGGAATGTATACTGATTGGTCATGAAGGCCATCCTGAAGTTGAAGGCACCATGGGGCAATATGATGCCTCCAATGGCGGCGCTATCTATCTGGTTGAAGATCAGGCAGATGTGGCCAGTCTGACGGTGAATGACGCATCAAATCTTGCCTATGTTACACAGACCACTCTATCGATGGATGATACAGCAAAGGTCATCGATGCACTTCGTGCGAAGTTTCCTGAAATAAAAGGTCCTCGTAAGGATGATATTTGCTACGCGACCCAGAATCGTCAGGATGCAGTCAAAGATCTGGCGGCGGACTGCGATGTGGTGATGGTGGTAGGGTCTGTGAACAGCTCCAATTCAAATCGATTGAGGGAGCTGGCAGAAAGAATGAATGCGCAGGCCTATCTCATTGATGGAGCGCATGAAATCAAACCGGAATGGGTCACTTCTGCCAAAAAGGTTGGGGTGACTGCCGGGGCATCCGCTCCCGAAGTTCTTGTTCGTCAAGTCATTCAAAGACTTCGGGAGTTGGGGGGAGGCGAGCCTCTGGAGATCTCTGGTGTGGAGGAAAATATTGTCTTCTCCATGCCCAAGGAGCTTCGAATCCCCGCTAAAAACCTTTCCTGATAGACTCTTTCGAATCTATTCCTTCTACAGTGCACAATCTGAACGATTGTGCACTGTTTCTCACTTTTTAGCTTAACCTTACCGCTTGTCCATGTAATCTCCCGCCCGTCGAGGTAGGCGTGATCTCCCAAGCCATCTAGACTATGTTTACAGTGCAGCAAAAGGGTTAGGTGAGTATGAAGCAAAAAGGTTTTACGCTGGTTGAATTGATGGTCACGATTGTGGTTCTTGCACTAGTGCTGACAGTTGGTGTGCCTTCATTTCAATCAATGATCGTTTCAAACAGTGTCACGGCTGATCGTGATATTTTATTTAATGCTTTGATTTATGCTCGTGGCGAGGCGGTAAACAGAGGGGAGATGGTGACTGTCTGTAAATCGTCTGATCTGGCTGATTGTAGTACCACTACGAGTTGGGGGAATGGTTGGATTGTCTTCATTGATGAAGATGATGACGGTTCAGTTGATACCGGAGAAACAATTTTGCGTGTAGGGGAGGCTTTAGATGCCTCTGTTTCCGCTTCAACCAGCCCAAGTGTTGATCGAGTGACCTTTACCAGTAGAGGGCAGCTATCCGGATCGTCGACGGCGACAACGTTTACATTTTCTCACAGCTCTGGGACGTCCTATGACAAGTCTGTTGGGGTTTCATCGACCGGGCGGGCCAGTAGAGGATAATGCGATGAGTATCAGCCAACACAATATGCAAATCTTAAAAGCCCAGAAGGGACTTGGATTAATCGAAGTTTTAGTGACAGTTTTGATCCTGGCTGTCGGGCTTCTTGGCATAGCTGCCTTGCAGGCGAAAAGCCTGAAAAACAATGCTGAATCTTATTACAGGACTCAGGCTACTGTTCTGGCTACTGACCTGGCTGATCGAGTGCGTTCGAATCGGGCAATTCTCGACACATTTGAAAATGCCTATGATATGACTTTCGCAACCAGTAAGACCATTACAACCACCAAAAACTGTGAAACTGCAGCTTGCTCTGAGTCGGATCTTGCTGAGTATGACAAAGTAAATTGGGTTGGACTCGTAATTGACAATTTGCCCGGTGGCGAAGCTCAAGTTACCACAGATGAGCAAACTGATGGCTCCTTTCTGGTCAAGATTGAGATTCAATATGACCTGGACTTCGGACAGTCGACCTCTTCGAACAAACCTAACTTTGAATACATGACCAAAATACTATGAAACAGATACCCAAACTATCATCAGGTTTCGTAGCTCAGAGAGGGTTGTCTCTCGTTGAGCTATTGATTGCTTTGGTCCTGGGGCTATTGTTGCTGACAGGCGTTATTAACGTCTTCTTATCAAGTAAGACGTCATATGGTGTTCAGGAGGCCAATTCCCAGGTGCAGGAAAATGCCCGCTTTGCACTGGAATTCATATCCCGGGATGTAAGAATGGCAGGTTTTGGGGGGTGTTCAAATGATATGTCCGTGGCGAACACGCTCGATCCTGCTACAGGCACATTTTCGCAGATTGAAAACGGTGTAGAAGGGTTTGAAGGCGGGGTCAGTACCTTTCCTACGGAATTTGGAACTGTGGTATCGGGTACTGATGCAATCGTCATTCACTCCATGAATACAGATGGAGCATTGAATGTCACCAGTCATGTTCCTGCTTCTGCCACGATTCATGTTGATGATACGCATTCATACGTTGAAGGTACCGTTCTGGTCATTGTAGACGCGAACTGTTCCAACATGGGGATCTTTATGACCACGGAAGCCAATGTTGGTGGTAACTCTCAAAAAGGGGTTCACAATAAAGGGCTTACTGTGAACGGGATTAAGAACTGCACTATGAAACTCAAAGGGAGTTTCGACTGCTCTAATCCCGCCAATGCTGTGCAGGGCAAATATTCTCCAGGGTCCTCTCTTTACTCGCTCTCGTCAAAGGCCTATTACATTAAGGAAAACAGTGACGGTGTTCCTTCTCTCTACCGTTTATCGTTTGGAGGATTGCTAAATAACACGACGACAAATACTGAAGAGGAAATTGTCGAAGGGATTTCAGATTTGACGATTACCTACGGTGTAAAAGATTCCTCTGACAATATTACATACAAAAAAGCCGGTAGTGTGGCCTCAACTGAGTGGGAGTCTGTGGTCGTTGTCCGATTGGTTTTAGAGTCTCAGAGCCTGACCACTGTGGATAATAATCCTGTGACGCGCACTTTTACTCAAACGGTAGATCTGAGAAATAGAGGATAAAGGCCATGCTATTCAATCAAACCAGTAAAGAGCGTGGCAGTGCCTTGATCATCAGCCTGATTTTCCTGGTGCTGTTAACCATAGTGGGATTGAGTGCTTCCAATATGTCAAATATGGAAGAGCGGATGACGGCTAACTTCCGAGACCATGAACTGGCATTCCAGGCCGCTGAAGCAGCTTTAGTGGAGGCCGAAAAGTGGGTTGGTTCGAATGGGACCAGTTTTGCTCTGACGGATATGTACACGACCTCCGCCAGCAATTCGACCAGCACCTGTTCTACAACGACTTCCGCTAACTGCTTTACGCAGAATTGCGATGGTGGCTTATGTTTTACTGGAACTTTCCCGGCCTCCGGTACCCCGATATCTGACTGTACTGTAGGAAGTGATAATCCATGGGAAGACTGGGCGCTGTGGGATGATGCCAACAAGGTGAAAACTGTTGGTACGGATATAGATACGGCATTTATTCAAGCCAAGTACATTGTGGAGTTCAGGTGTTTCTTTCCACTTGATCCCTCCAATGCTGAGCCTGACCCTAACAACTACAACGAGTGGGCGCCCGGATTCAGGATTACGGTTCTGGCATCAGGAAGCACTGCAGATTCGAAGATAATGCTACAGTCCATTTATAAAAGGGATCAGCTTTAGCGTTTAGCTTATGCGAGGAGTACTTAATATGAAACTTTTTGATCGTGCCCTGTTGGGAGTTGTGGGCAGCCTTGCAATGCTGGCCTCATCCAATATTTTTGCGGCATCTAGTGATTACGCATTGACACCGCCAGCCACTTCCGCGAGCGAAACTCCGTTGGTGATGCTAGGTATGTCTGTAGACCATCAGTTGTTTTATAAAGCTTATCCAGATTATTCAGATATTGATGGAGATGGCGTTGTCGATTCAGGATATGACGACTCAATTGAATATTATGGGTATTTTCATTCCAACTGGTGTTATAGCTATGACACTACCAACAACAGATACTCTCCAGAAGAGGAAATTACCTCTTCCTCAGATCATAAATGTGACTCAACCGTCACGAACGCATCTCATACGAGCAATACCTATTGGAGTGGTAACTTTTTAAACTGGGCAACCATGACCCGGATGGATGTGGTACGCAGGATATTGTTCGGTGGTAAACGTAGCACCGATACTTCCTCGCTGACGGTATTGGAGCGGGCGTATATCCCACGAGATAACCATGCATTTGCGAAGGTGTTCGAGTCATCGGAGATCAACTCCTATACGCCTTATGCAAATACGTTGACATCAATCACGATCTGTAACGTGTCCGCGAGTTCTGCTACAAGTCCCTCCAATGCACCTTTGGCTCGAGTGGCCCGTGGCTCTTTCAGACGCTGGTCGGCTGATGAGAACATTCAGTGTCAGTGGAATGGAAATACCAATGCACCCAGTGCGACAACTGACAAGTTGGCAGATGGTTTAACAGTCAAGGTTGAAGCCTGTGTGTCCGGTAAGGACGCAGATGATGCGACGACTAACTGTAAAACCTACGGTTCGTCATCAAAACCTGTTGGTGTACTACAGAATTACGGGGAAGAAGGTGCTCTTCGTTTTGGTCTGATTTCTGGAAGCTACGATAAGAAAATTTCCGGCGGTGTGTTACGTCGTAACATTTCCCAAATTGCAGGGAACACCAGTGCTTCGGATGATGAAATCAATCTGGCAGATGGAACTTTCAACTCTTCTGTTAACGGTATCATCAGCAATATCAATTCTTTCCGAATATTGAACTGGGATGGAAGCAAGTACTCTGACTGTAGTACTCACTCAATTGATGTAAATACGTTCAAGACCAGTGCAGCTTCTAATCGCCAGTGTAAAAGCTGGGGTAATCCGGTCTCAGAAATATACCTGGAAGCACTTCGTTATTTTGCTGGGGCTGGCTCAGCTAGCTCGGCATACTCACTTACCTCTGACAGTCTGGGGACGATTGAATCATCTTGGTCTGATCCTTTGAGCTCTACCAATGCTTGCGCTGACTGTTCGATTATCATGTTCTCATCTGGCGCCAGTTCATTTGATGGAGATGAATTATCGTCTTCTACTGATATCTCTGGTCTTACCTCACTGACAACACTGACTAATGATGTAGGGGATCTGGAATATGGTGGCTCTTTCTCCGGAGATTACATCATTGGTGAGAATTCTACGTCATCCAGTACTGAAGATGGTCTGTGTTCTTCGAAGACACTCGGAAATCTCGCAGAAGCGTTAGGCATATGTCCTGAAGTTCCGTTGCTTGAAGGAACCTACCATATTGCCGGATTAGCGTATCATGCGAATACCGATGGTGTTAGGACGATCTCGACCACTGACGGGAACATTGACAAGACCATCACGACTTATGCTGTTGAGCTGGCGGAGTCTCTGCCAACATTTAATATTAATTACAAAGCAGGAGGGGTCGATAAAACGATTTCATTTTCTCCTGCCTGTTTGGCCAAAGCTGGAAGTAACCCTGAGCTGACTTGTAGCTTGATCGATGTTGAAACGTTTACAGAGACTGACGACGGTAACGGAAACGTAAAAGGTCGTTTTATTATTCACTGGGAAGACTCTCCCTGGGGGAATGATTACGACGAAGATGGTGCACAAATTATCTGGTATTGCACAGGATCAGCTTGTGATAACGCTGATAATGCCAGCTGGGCTAATTGGGATGATGCTCTGGGCTCTGGTGAAGAAGTAAGAATTACTACTGGGGTGGCCTATGCTAACGCTGGAAATCAGTTACGCTTTAGTTATTCCGTGTCAGGTTCATCATCAGATGGTATTCAAAGTAGCTGGTTAACCCGGACTGGTAATGTGAACCAGACGACCTTCTGGGATGGTAGCGGTACACCACCAAGTCAGAGTAAATCCAGCTATCCACCGGTTTCCTCCACATATAGTTCAGGAACCTCTTCTGCTGTTGCTCTGGAGAAGCCATTGTGGATGGCAGCAAAATACGGTGGATTTATTGACAGTGGTTCCAAGAACGGAGATCCAACTCCTGACTCTGGTACCAGTACCTCAGAGTGGGACAGTATTGATAACCGTACCGGTCAACATCCTGCTGATGGAATTCCTGATAATTACTATTTGATGGCCAACCCTGCACTTCTGGAACAGCAATTGGGGGTTATTTTCAATACGCTGATTAGCCGCGCTTCAGCAGGTTCTAACGCAGCTGTGGTTGCCAACAGCAGTACCGGTGTGGGGGCGATTTATCAGGCATACTACCAGCCCAGTATGATAGATGGTGCCGAAGAGGTGACCTGGATTGGTGATCTGCGGGCACTGTTTATTGATAGCAAAGGTAATCTCAGGGAAGACACAGATGCAGATGGAGTTCTTGATGATTATTCGACAGATTTAATTATCAGACTTGATTACGACTCTGCCTCCGATGAGACCAAAGTAAAACGCTACCAGTCAACGGATGGCACATATGACTTGGTAAGCGACCTCGTTGGTACAGATGATCTCATAGATATGAAGGCTATTTGGAGCGCTTCGGATGAGCTGAATAAGGTAACGGATCCTGCCACCCAAAGAACTTATACCAGTGCAGATTCTGGTCAAAAGCGTTACATTTTCACTGCCGTAGATAAAAATACTGATAGTGAACTGGACCAGAATGATGTTCTGGCATTCACTACAACCAATCTTGGTTCATCCACTAGTTTGTATCACTATCTTGGTGTTTCGTCTTCTCAAGCCGATGCGTTGATTGACTATATTCGCGGTAAGGAAGATTCGAGCTATCGTAACCGGACTATCAATGGTGAGACCTTCAGGCTCGGTGACATAATACATTCAGCACCAGCAGTGGTTGGAGCGCCTCAAGACGGCTATGACTTCACTGACTCCGACTCCACCTATAGCGCGTTTAGAGCCCAATACGCCAATAGGCGGAACATGATATACGCTGGCGCTAACGACGGGATGCTCCATGCCTTCAATGCGGGATTCTGGGATGCTGCCGCGAATGCCTTTAATTTGACTAACAGTTCCAGCAGTGCCACAAGTTATAATCTTGGTCAGGAGCTGTGGGCGTATGTGCCGGGGAATCTCTTACCTCACTTGCAATGGCTGGGCGAGACTAATTATCCGCATGTGTATTATGTTGATGGTGCGCCTATAGTTTTCGATGCCAACATATTTCCAACTGACGCGGATCACCCGCACGGGTGGGGTACAGTGTTGGTTGTTGGTATGCGTATGGGAGGTGGTCCGATTGATGCGACCGTTATTGATGCAGATAATGACGGGACACCCGAAACGGATAAAACCTTCCGCTCCGCATACTTGGTGTTTGATGTTACCAACCCGGAACAAGCGCCTGTTTTATTGGGTGAACTGACGCACCCGAATTTGGGTCAGACAACATCTGTTCCAGAGGTGGTGAAATTTAGGTCGCCTGACTCAACAGGTGATTTTTCCAACCCCACTGTCAATAAGTGGTACCTGGTGTTTGGGTCCGGACCATATGATGGCGCTAGCTATCCTTCAAGTGTCACAAGTACCCAGACCGCCAAGATTTTTGCAGTGGACTTAAGTCAGTTGGTCACAAATTCTGATTCAGCAACTCCTAGCGGCACGGATCACTTCGTCAGTGGTTTTGCTCCTTATGATACATCGATCAGTTCTGCATTTGTGGGCGGCTTTGATGTCGCTGACTGGGATTCTGACCTGAATGACGACATCGTTTACTTTGGAACTGTAGAGGGGACTGTTGCTTCTCCGGGTGGACGACTGATGCGAGTCAAACTGAATAGTTCGACTAGCAGTTGGACGGTTAATACATTGCTGCAGAATGTTGGCTTGGCAATCTCGGCGCCTCCATTGGCGGCCAAGGGTGAGTCAGGAAACCGCTGGGTAACTGTTGGTACTGGTCGACTGTGGGCTACGGATGATAATGATACCTCCGATCAGAATTACCTCCTTGGTGTAAGAGAGCCTATTAACTCAAGTAATGATTATTCATATCCTGATCATGCAAGCGTTTCGAGTTATTCATTGAGTGGTCTATTGGATATGTCGGATATTGCTGTATACGATGATGGTTCGTCCAAGCAGGTGCTAACGACCAATGGTGGAACAGTGACTATTAGTGGGAATACTGTTGAAACTTATCCTGGTTTGGTGACGGCTTTAGGTTCAGAATCCGGTTGGAAAGTGGAGTTGAAGGACACGGGCGCCGATCCGTCGGGCCGTGCGATATTTAGCGCGGTTCAAAACCCAGCCAATAAGGCCGAGGTGGCCTATATCGAATACCTCCCGGCTTCGGAGCAATGTGAGGTCAACGGTGAAAGCTATCTGTGGATCGTTGGAATAGAAACAGGAACTGCAACTCCTGCAAATGCACTGGATTCTAAAACAACAGTTGGCACTGACAATTATCACAATACGAACGCCTTAGTGGCAGATGGATTAGCCTTCGGGCCTTCTTTCCACCAGGGGGAAGACGGATTGAAAGCTTTGTATAGTACTTCAACAGCTGCTCATGGTGATTACGATGTTAATACAGGTGAAAACACGATAGGGCGTCAGTCCTGGCGGCAGATTGATACCTCGAATTTTTAAGTAGGAATGAGGGCTGAAATAAATGAAATCCAAAGGATTTTCACTCATTGAATTACTGATCGTTCTTGCCATTATTGGCATTATTGCGGCGGTGGCTTATCCCAGCTACCGCGAATCAGTGAATAAAACAAACCGCAAGGACGCTCAGACCACACTAATGAGGCTGGCCGGGCTTCAGGAGAAGCACTACACCCTGGAAGGATCTTATGAGAATACCCTAGGAGATCTGACGACGACCACAGATTCGGACGAGGGCCTCTATACTATTTCCCTCGCAAACGCCAGCTGTAGTACCAATAAAACAGTGGGTTCAGCGACTGTTACCATTTACTCTTGTTATACGTTGACAGCCACGGTCAAAGCGAATGGCGGACAGCAGGATGATGAAGACTGCTGGACCATGAGCATTGATCAGACCGGCGCAAAAACGGCTGCCATTAAAGGTGATGGTTCCAACTCTGAATGCTGGTAGCCGTTAACTGCGGTCTAAGGGGCTAGCACTCTACCGGCATTGATGAACCCGAGTCGACGATTCCATCCTGGTCGTCGTCTCGGTTAATTCTGAGCCTGCCTCCCAATCTGATAGTGATCCTCCTTGCTGAATGGAGGTCATTGTCCCTGCAATATGTGATGTTCCCAAACACCCCATTAGTATAGCCTCTGGAATTGAAAACCAGATATTTCTTGTTGGCGGATGCCCGGATAGTGAGAGTCTCACCATCCTTTAACGGATTAAGAATTCTGCTGACTTTTTCGCTTTGATTGGTATCTACTTTCCTGTTGTGATTGAAATCGGAAAAAACCATGAGGGGATTCGACCAGTCAGAATTGCAGTTTTCGAGATCTTCAGTAGGGCAGATATAGGTTAAAGTGCCAGAGTTAATTGCCTGTAGGCGGGCGGCGTAGATAAATTGGTGCAGAGAACGAATGGTCGTGTCGGCGCGATATTTCTCAATCAATGAAAACAATTGAGGAGCGCCCCAGCCAACGACTATTCCAAAGATTGCCATTACAGCTAATAGTTCGACTAACGTAAATCCATTACTTTTCATACTCAATATCCTTTTGACTTTGATCCAAAATCCATTTGGGTGCTTTATTATGCCCAGATAAACCGCTATGGTCATCAGCAAAGTCCGTTATTGAAGCAAAAAGAAAAGAGAATGTAATGAAAGTTGTCATTGTAGGTGGTGGTGCCATCGGAATGATGCAGGCGCGGGAACTGGGGTTGGCCGGCTGTGATGTGGTGCTTCTGGAGCGCCATATGTGTGGTCGGGAAGCGAGCTGGGCCGGTGGTGGCATCATATCTCCTCTATATCCATGGCGTTACTCCCCGCCAATTACGGCTTTATCGACTTGGTCTCAGGAGTTCTATCCTAACCTTGTCCAAACCCTGGAGGCTGAGAGCGGTATTGATCCCCAGCTAACCCGGACAGGGCTATTGGTCCTGTCTATTGATGATTGGGAAAGGGCGCTGGCTTGGTCCCGGGACCATCAATTGTGGCTGGAAGAAATGACTCAGGAGCAGATATATCAACTTGAACCCTCTCTGCGCCTTGGATTCGAAAAAGGCATGTATATGCCTCAGGTAGGCAGTATTCGTAATCCTCGGTTATGTCAGGCTTTACGAAGAATTTTGCTAGGGCTGTCCAATGTAGAAGTGAAGGAAAATACAGAAGTGCTGGAAATTCACCAGCAGAGTGGCAGGTTCGAATATGTCCGTACAGAGTCGGGAAATTATTTTGGAGACGTCTGTATTATTACTTCCGGAGCTTGGTCTGGCGGCCTGTTGGAGTCGCTTCAGGTAACACTGCCGGTCGAGCCTGTCAGAGGGCAGATGGTTGCTTTTCAGGCGAATCCAGGCGAGCTCAGTCGTATCGTGCTGGATCACGGAAAATATGTAATTCCAAGAAGGGATGGTTTGGTATTGGCTGGAAGCACGCTGGAGTATGTTGGATTTGATAAAGGTCGGACAGATGAAGCCAAGGATGAGCTTGTAGAGATCGCCCGAAGCCTGATTCCTGCGCTTGCCAAAGCTCCAGTTGTGGAGCATTGGGCGGGGTTGCGGCCAGGCTCTCCCAATGGAATTCCCTATATAGGCGAGGTGCCGGAAGTCGAGGGGCTTTTTGTTAATGCCGGCCAGTTTCGTAATGGTCTGGTGCTGGCTCCAGCCTCGGTCAATCTGATGTCTGCCATTGTCATGGGGCAGGAACATAGTATTGATCGATCGCCATTCGCCTTGGCCGGTCGTGTTGGGAGCGATGTTGGTTCTCCGGCTGAAGATCCGGTCTCTATTTGAGCTGAGGAAGCCATAGCCTGGGGAGGATTAATCCATCCCCAGCTTTTTTAGCCGATAGCGAAGTGCGCGGAAACTAATGCCAAGTTTTTTGGCGGCAGCTGTTTTATTCCAGCGAGTCTCCTCAAGCGCTTTCTCAATAGCCTGTTTCTCAATATTTTCGAGGAAATGCTCCAGATTATTACCTTCGTCATCAAAGTTCGGCACGTCGAGGTCTGAACTTATGCCAGCTTTGTTTCCTGTATCTGTTATGGGGAGATGGATGTCTTCTGCTTGGATTTCATCCTCTTCACTCAGGGTGAACGCCCTTTCCAATATATTCTCCAGCTCTCTGACATTGCCGGGGAAGTGGTAGCTTTTAAGTACATTAATGGCTTCTTTGCTAAGTGAAACGCCAGGAAGCTCACACTCGTCTGCCAATTGGTTCAGTATGTGGTCTGAAAGCAGCTCGATGTCTTCAGTTCGTTCTCTTAAACTGGGGACTTTTAATTCGATAACATTGATTCGATAAAACAGGTCCTGCCTGAACAGGCCATCTTCTACCAGTTGGTGGAGATCTTTGTGAGTGGCACTCAGAATGCGAACGTCGACTTGTACTTCCTTCTGTTCGCCAACTGGACGGACAGCTTTCTCCTGAATGGCTCGAAGCAGTTTTACCTGCATCGTTAAAGGGAGGTCTGCCACTTCGTCAAGGAACAGCGTGCCTCCGTCAGCGGCTTTAAACAGTCCCTCTTTATTTTCTACTGCGCCGGTAAAAGCCCCTTTTTTATGACCAAAGAATTCGCTCTCCATCAGTTCACTTGGGATCGCCCCACAGTTTACTGGAACGAAAGGTCCTGAGCTTCTGGGTCCTTGTTCATGGATGGAGCGTGCCACCATTTCCTTACCACTGCCTGACTCCCCGCTAATGTATATGGGAGCCTGACTGCGAGCGAGTTTACGAATCTGTCCCCTTAGTCTTTCCATTGGCTTGGAGTTACCCAGTAACTTGGAAGGTACAGGGGGAGGGGGAGCTGTTTCAGGCTGCAATTTTATTGCACTGTTAACCAACTCTCTCAATCTAGCCAGGTCGACAGGTTTGGAAACAAAGTCAAAAGCCCCGGCCTTTAGCGCCGAAATGGCAGTGTCTATGCTGCCATAGGCGGTAATAACCGCAACTGGCGTGGCTGGGTGGTTTTTTTGTATATGGGCCACAAGATCAATACCGTTGCCATCCGGCATGTTCATGTCCGTCAAAACCAAGTCAAATTTTTCGCCGGCAAGCTTCTCTAATGCCTGTGTAACATTCTCGGCTGCAACCGTCTTGAGCTGCATACGGTTGAGTGTGATTTCAATCAACGCCCTGATATCGGGCTCGTCATCAACGATGAGTACTTTTTTGGTCATGGAGTATATTACTTCGTCTTGAAATGATTAGCTTTGTCAGCTGACTAAATGTGCATGCCCACGATAATACTTATGTGGTCCGTTTCGGGTGGGGAAAGGTGATTCTGAAGCGGCTTCCCCCTTCATCCCGTTTAAAACAATCAAGTTGGGCCTGATTAGCCTCACAAAGCTCTTTCGATAAGTATAGGCCGAGTCCGGTACCTTTTTTATCGGTTGTATAAAATGGCTCGAACAGATGAGGCATCTGATCGTTGTCTATGCCCGGGCCATTATCCAGAATATCAAGGAATGCCTGATGAGAGTCGTCTATTTCACCGACGACAATACCAACCCAAGGATACCCTGTTTGAGCCGAACTGTACCTTAAACCGTTGGCTATCAGATTATTCAGGATCTGGTGTAAATGGCTGGCGTCAAATCTACCATGAACACCCTGTTTTTCGAGTCTTATTTCAATGTCTGCGGAAATTGCTCCACCGGCAGTATAATCATTAATATAACTTTTCAGCCACTCGTTGAGATCTATCATCTCCGGTGTGCTGGACTTTCCTCTGGAGAGTTCAAGGACATTTTCAATAATGCCGTTCATGCGCTTGGCATGGCGAAGTATGATTTCTGTCATCTGTCGATCAGGCTGATTCAGGTCTTCGGACTCCAGCAATAATTGCGCTGCATGACTTGCCGCACCTAAAGGATTGCGGATTTCATGTGCGATACCTGCGGTCAGTCGGCCTAATGATGCCAGTTTCAGTTGCTGTGCCTGTTGTGCAATTTTTCCGGTGTCTTCCAGAAAAATAAGAATATCCTGGCCTTCTTCTTTCTGCAGCATGGCAAAATTGGCCTGAATAGGGGCTCGATTAGATGAGCCTCGGAATGGGGGGGACTTTCGTCCTGGATCCAATTGCCAGTCTCGAAGTCTTTCCATCAGGTCTTCAGGAAGTAGGTCGATATCTTCTGAAGCTTCAAGTCCCAAGAGGCTCATGGCTGCCTGGTTGGCCATTCTTACCTGGCCGAATTCATTGGTCACGATAATACCAGTCAGCATACGCTGTATAATTTGATGATTAAGGCGTTCAAGTTCTTCGATATTCTGAGCTCGTCGTCTGGCCAGATCTTCGCTGGCGGATATGCGATGAGACAGGTTGCGAACCAGCAGAGCCGTCGCAAAATAGACAACACCCAGAACTCCGGCCCGGAATACAGAATCAATGTTGCTGCTGGCATTAAGCAACAGGTAGATTTCCTGTCCCATAACGAAGAGACTGGCTATCGCGGCGATCAGCAGCCCCAATTGGCTCCGAAGCATAATATTGCTGGCAGCGACGGAAATGACCAGCATATTTCCGAGCCCTCCGGAAATGCCGGTGCCGAACAACATCATGGCTGTTACCAGCCCAACTTCGAGGAAAATGGAAAATACGATGTGACGGACAGCGGGCTGGATGCCTGCAAGCAATAGAAAGGCGGTAAAAACATGAACCGCAGCGTAGCTGAAAGCAGCAATTTTGAAATAGTAAGGTGCGAAAGTCTGCGAGATGCTGGCGTCTGATTGTAAATAGAGGGAAGCCAGAAGAATAATACCCACCGTCACCCGGTAGTGATTATAGACCCTGAACAGCTTGGATGTGGTAAATGCAGGGATAGTTGCCATACAGAACTTTTTTCCTAGAATGACCCAGAACTTTAATCAAAACAGTATAATGCAAGCTTTAACCAGAACGACCTTAACTATCTGGAGCAAGAATGTCCAAACCTGTAACTGATACTTATGATCCGACAGTCGTTTTCGCTCAAATTGACTGTCTGGTTGGCGATATTCCCGGGAATGCTGAAAAACTAATTGCTGCAACAAGAGAGGCGAAAGAAAGGCATCAGGCCGATCTGGTTATCTTTCCCGAGTTAACACTAAGTGGCTATCCTCCAGAGGATCTACTCTTAAGGCCAAGCCTGCAAACGCGGGTTGAAAGAGCTTTGGAACACATTGTGTCAGAGATTTCCGATGTGGCTATGGTATTTGGGTTGCCTTGGAAAAAAGACGGTAAATTAAGAAATGCTGCGGTATTTGTCGACAATGGAAAGGTCGTGAGTTGGTATTTCAAGCGCTGCCTGCCCAACTATCAGGTTTTCGATGAAAAACGTTATTTTGAACCTGGCAACAAAGCCTGTGTTGTTGACTGGAGAGGATTCAAGGTAGGGGTGACGATTTGTGAGGATATCTGGGAAGAGGCCCCCGCTTCAGATACGGCCAAGCTTGGAGCCGACTTTCTGATAAACATCAATGCTTCTCCGTTTCATGTTGAAAAACAGCGGCAGAGAAAAACTCTGGTGCAATCGCGTGCAAGGGATAACCGGCTTCCTATTTTATATGTGAACCTGATTGGTGGGCAGGATGAGCTGATCTTTGATGGCGGTTCGTTTGCAGTTAACGCTAAGGGAGCGACGACATTTTGCGTACCTCAATATGAAGTAGGTCTCTATTCGGTGTGTTTGAGCCAGATATTGTCAGGCAGAGAGATTGATTCTCATTGTATCGACCTGCCTATTGAAGAGAGTATTTATAAAGCCTTGGTGCTGGCTGTCAGAGACTATGTCAATAAGAATGGATTCAAATCGGTGGTGTTGGGGCTGTCTGGCGGAATCGACTCAGCGGTT
Organism: Hahella ganghwensis DSM 17046; assembly: GCF_000376785.1. Taxonomy (GTDB): domain Bacteria; phylum Pseudomonadota; class Gammaproteobacteria; order Pseudomonadales; family Oleiphilaceae; genus Hahella; species Hahella ganghwensis. The sequence goes on along the minus strand of NZ_AQXX01000141.1, from coordinate 13,970 downwards.
TCCCTGGCTGTGGCGGTAGACGCCTTGGGTGCTGATCGTGTGCGAGCCGTAATGATGCCCTTTCGGTACACCTCACAGGCCAGTCTGGAGGATGCAGAAGAAGAAGCGTCAAGGCTTGGTATTCAATATGATGTCCTTTCCATCGAACCTATGTATGAAGCCTATATGTCGGCTCTGAATCCTCTGTTTGAGGGATATTCCAGAGATACTACAGAAGAAAATATCCAGGCCCGGATACGTGGGGTGATTCTGATGAGCATATCGAATAAAACCGGCGCCCTGGTTCTGACAACTGGAAATAAAAGCGAGATGGCTGTCGGCTATGCCACCTTATATGGTGATATGGCGGGAGGATATGACGTACTTAAGGATGTCTTCAAAACAATGGTGTTCAGGTTGGCCAGATACCGTAATTCGCTATCTTATGTGATTCCGGAAAGGGTCATTGTACGCCCGCCCTCTGCAGAACTGGCTCCTGATCAGGTGGATGAGGACAGTCTGCCACCATACGATATTCTTGATCAAATGCTGTCGATGTATGTTGAGCAAGACGTTAGTGCCGAAGGTATTGTCGCGCAGGGATTTGACCGGGAGGCAACATACCGGGTCACACGTTTGGTGGATGTGAACGAGTATAAACGTCGTCAGGCACCGGTTGGACCGAGAATCACTGCCAGAGGGTTTGGGCGTGACAGGCGTTATCCGATCACTTCAGGATGGAAACTGGGAGAGTAAATCCAAAGTAGATTGATCAGAAGAATACTTGTTGATTGATTAGCAATAGTAAGAAAGGGGAGCCATGGCGGACAGTTTCCGCCATGGTTGATTGCAATTATTCGATAATATTGTCGATGTCTAGAACGCTCGATATGTCGCGACTCTCTTCCTGAATCATTCCACCACGGAATCTCAGGTCCGCATCGAAGCTCGTATGATCAGGGTAGCTGGTTGCCAGTACCACCAAGGCATCATTTGCATGCTCTTTCATGCCCAGAATGCGATACAGTTCAACGGAGTAAGCCAGGGCATCTGGCAGCGCGGTGGTTTCCGGGTAGTTTTCAATAATATATTGAACTCGCGTAGCAGCTGCCACATAGGCCTGGCGGCGGATATAGTATTTTGCGACAACCAGCTCGTACTCGGCCAATCGGTTTTTCAGCGCGACCATTCTCTTTTCAGCATCTGCTGCGTACGGGCTATCTGGGAACTGTGTCACCAGTGTCGAGAAGTCTTGAAATGCTTCTTTCGCTCTGCCGGGATCTCTTGAGTCCATATTCAATGGGAAGTAACGTCCGCTCAGACTCACATCGGCATAATATGAAGCAAGCCCTTTAATATAAAAAGCGTAATCTACATGAGGGCTTTCGGGGTGCAGTCGGATAAAACGTTCGGCAGCAGCAGCGGCCCCTTCAGGATCCAGAGCACTGTAACGTGCATAAATCAGATCCAGCTGCGCCTGCTCAGCATAACGCCCGAAAGGGTGATAAGTTTCCAGATCTTCCAGATGGCGGGAGGCTTCCAGAAAGTTACGATTATCCAGGGCCGTTTTGGCTTTGTCGTAGTATTCCTTTTCATTCAGGATTTCTGGTGGTTCTGATGCGCATGCGGCTAAACCTGCAATAAGCACTATGCTGATGGCATGGCGAACGGATTGAGTTAGATTGCCTGACGGGAATTTAAACCGTGGTTGCTTGATCGAATGTAAAAAGCCAAAAGTACTACGCATGTATGGAAGCAACATCATTCTGGTGACTGAATATTCTTGTGATTGAATATAGCTAAACTGCCCAGCAGTTTCCTTTTGGGAACCTCCGCGACAGACCGATGACAGGCTGGAAGTATTAGCAAGTTTGCGTCCAGGCACTTAAACTGTCCTGGCCATTGACCTCGCAGGTAAGCAGCGCCATCATCTGGCGGGCCATTATTCCACAACCTGATGGGTTGAAACACCCCTGTCACAACCTTAACAGACAGAATTCCAGCAAACTGAACAGAATTTAATCCATGAGTCGTCAAATTCAGGAAACCTTTATCGTCCCAGATCATCTGGCTTTGCAGCGTATTGATATCGTGGCAGTTGAGCTTTTACCCGACTACTCCCGATCCAGACTTCAGAGCTGGATAAAGTCTGGAGACCTCAAAGTCAATGGTTTGGCAGTAAAACCCAAGGATAAGGTGATGGCCAGGGATGAGATTACTCTTGATGTGGAGCTGGAACCCGAAGGTGATTGGGTTGCAGAGGATATTGCACTGGATATTGTCTATGAGGACAAACATCTGCTGGTTATCAATAAACCGGCGGATCTCGTTGTGCATCCTGCTCCAGGCCATCGTGGTGGAACTGTTGTAAATGCGGTGCTTCATCATTGTCCTGAACTTGAGAGCATACCTAGAGCCGGTGTGGTTCACAGATTGGATAAAGACACTTCGGGATTGATGGTGATTGCGAAATCACTTCTTGCGCACCAGTCCCTGGTTGATCAGCTGCAAACCAGAAGTATGGGGCGTGAGTATGAAGCCGTTGTCAAAGGTGAGCTGACCGGCGGAGGTATGGTGAATGAACCTATTGCGCGTAATCCGCAAAACCGGCAGAAAATGGCAGTGGTGTCCAATGGGAAAAAAGCGATTACTCACTATCGTGTCCTGCACAGATTTATAGGTTTTACTCATCTGAGATTAAAACTGGAAACGGGTCGTACACATCAGATAAGGGTTCATTTGGCGCATATTAATCATGGCATTGTTGGTGATCCCTCCTACGGGGGGCGACCTCGACTACCCAAAGGGATGTCTGAAGAAGCCATTCATAAGGTTCAGAGCTTCCCCCGGCAGGCGCTGCATGCCAAAGCTCTGGCGCTGATGCATCCGGAAACCGGTGAGAAGATGTCATGGGAAGTGCCTTTGCCGGAAGATATGCTTGAATTGGTCGAATGCTTAAAAGCGGCTCAACAGGAAGGGCTATGACAACCACCGAATTTCCGCTGTTTATCACACCAGACTGGCCGGAGCCTCCTGGGGTAAAAGCTATATCGACCCTGCGTCAGGGCGGAATTAGTTTACCGCCCTACCAGAGCTTCAATCTGGGAAGTCACGTAGGAGATCACTCTGAAGCTGTGAAGTTCAATCGGGAGAGGCTTGCCAGTGAGGTGGGGCTTAGCCCGGGTTCTGTTCAATGGCTAAAGCAGGTACATGGTACACGGGTGATTGATGTGGACCAGGTGGTCGTTGATGAGATAGAGGCTGATGCGGCCTATACCACGAGATCAGGTGTTGCCTGTTGCATTATGACGGCAGATTGCCTCCCGGTTCTGTTCGCTTCAATAGATGGTAGTGAGGTGGCTGTTGCTCATGCCGGGTGGCGGGGATTAGCCGGTGGAGTGCTGGAAAATACCTTGTCATGTTTTACTGATCCGAATCGCGTTGTGGTCTGGTTGGGGCCGGCCATTGGTCCAGACGCTTTTGAAGTGGGAGATGAGGTCATGGAGGTGTTTGCAGAGAAAAACGCTAAGATGGCAGACGCTTTTACTGCTTCAGCCCACCAAAAAGGAAAATGGTTTGCTGATATTTATCTTCTTGCTCGACTGACCTTGAATTCTGCCGGTATTTCCAATGTCTATGGAGGGCAGTGCTGTACATTCTCTGATGCTGACCGCTTTTTTTCTTACCGCCGAGACGGCGTTACTGGAAGAATGGCGACGCTTATATGGAAAAACTAGCAGATTCAATAGACTAGGGTGTCACCAGGGAAGTCGGAAAATTACTTGAGACAGATCAATAAATAGTCTAACCCCTCCCATCTATACTCATATAAAACTTGAAGCTTTGTCTGTCCGGCCCCACATCTAGGTTAATTCAAAAATACACCCTCTGCATCGCCTGAGGGGAGACAGAACAGTTTGAGGGACGGTTTATGCGATTCGACAAATTCACCAGCCGTTTACAGACGGCAATATCCGAAGCCCAGTCTATGGCGCTGGGGCGCGACCATAATTTTATTGAGCCGGTTCATCTTATTCAGGCAATGCTGGACCAGCCGGGAAGTTCTCTTTCTCCATTGCTGCAACAGGCGAAAGTTAATGTAGGAGAGTTCCGCGCACGTCTGGCAGAAGAGATAGACAAATTGCCTCAGGTTCAGGGTTCTGATGCTGACGTGCATCTCTCCAATGAATTGGGGCGGCTGCTGAATATGGCCGACAAACTGGCCCAGAAAAGAAAGGACCAGTACATCACGAGTGAACTGGTTTTGCTGGCCGCCATGGATGATCGTGGCGTCCTGGGCCAGATATTGAAGGAATGCGGCGGTAACAAACAAGCCTTGGAGCAAGCGATTGAAGCCATGCGCGGTGGCGAAAAAGTCTCTGATCCGTCTGCCGAAGAGAATCGGCAGGCTCTGGAACGATTTACTATCGACCTGACTGCGAGAGCTCAGGAAGGCAAGTTGGATCCAGTGATTGGGCGTGATGATGAAATTCGTCGCACTATTCAGGTTTTGCAACGCCGTCGCAAGAATAACCCGGTTTTGATCGGCGAGCCTGGAGTGGGTAAAACTGCAATTGTGGAGGGGTTGGCTCAGCGTATCGTGGATGGGGAAGTTCCTGAAGGTTTGAAAGACAAACGGGTGCTTTCTCTGGATATGGGGGCTTTGATAGCCGGCGCTAAATTCCGTGGTGAGTTTGAGGAACGCCTGAAAGGTGTGCTGAATGAACTGGCGAAGCAGGAAGGACAGGTCATTCTGTTTATAGATGAGCTACACACGATGGTGGGTGCCGGTAAGGCAGACGGTGCCATGGATGCGGGCAATATGCTTAAGCCTGCTCTGGCGCGAGGTGAGCTGCATTGTGTCGGGGCAACCACACTGGATGAGTATCGAGAGTTTATAGAAAAAGATGCGGCTCTTGAGCGTCGGTTCCAGAAAGTGCTGGTGGATGAACCCAATGTTGAGGACACCATTGCCATTCTACGTGGTTTGAAAGAACGCTATGAAGTTCATCATGGGGTAGAAATTACCGATAGCGCAATTATCGCGGCGGCTAAATTGTCTCACCGTTACATCACTGATCGACAATTACCCGATAAGGCGATAGATCTGGTGGATGAAGCTGCCAGTCAGATTCGTATGGAAATCGATTCCAAGCCTGAACCATTGGATCGATTGGAAAGACGATTGATTCAGCTGAAAATGCAGAGAGAGGCGCTGAAGAAAGAGAAAGATGCCGCCTCCAAAAAAAGTCTGGATGAATTGAATAGCCAGATCGCAGAACTGGAGAAGGAGTTTGCCGACCTTGATGAGGTATGGAATTCAGAGAAAGCTGCATTGCAGGGGACCCAGCAAATCAAGAGTCAGCTGAAGCAGGCACGAGTAGATCTTGAAAATGCCCGTCGGCAGGGAGATCTGACTCGTATGTCGGAATTGCAGTATGGACGTATTCCGGAGCTGGAGAAGCAGCTGGATATGGCCAGTCAGGCTGAGATGCTTGAAATGAAGTTGCTACGTAATCGGGTTTCTGAAGAGGAAATCGCAGAAATTGTTTCCAAATGGACTGGGATTCCTGTCTCCAAAATGTTGGAGGGTGAGCGTGAGAAGCTGTTGCGTATGGAAGAAGCGTTGCATCAGCGTGTAATTGGCCAGGATGAGGCTGTAACGGCGGTGTCCAACGCTGTACGACGCTCCAGGGCTGGGCTGAGTGATCCAAACAGACCGAACGGATCATTTATGTTTCTGGGACCAACAGGGGTTGGGAAAACAGAGTTGTGTAAATCTCTGGCCTCCTTTCTGTTTGATACCGAAGAAGCAATGGTCCGCATTGATATGTCGGAATTTATGGAGAAGCATTCTGTCGCCCGTTTAATTGGAGCACCTCCAGGGTATGTAGGATACGAAGAGGGTGGTTATCTGACAGAAGCAGTGCGTCGTAAGCCCTATTCTGTTCTATTGCTGGACGAAGTGGAGAAGGCGCACCCCGATGTATTTAATATTCTGCTTCAGGTGCTGGAGGATGGAAGGCTGACTGATGGCCAGGGGCGGACTGTCGATTTCCGTAATACCGTGATTGTCATGACATCAAACCTGGGATCAGACTTGATTCAAACTCTTGGTGGAACAGATGAGAACTATGGGGAAATCAAGGATGCTGTGTTGGAAGTCGTGGCACGGCATTTCCGTCCGGAGTTTGTAAACAGGATTGATGAGGTGGTGGTATTCCATCCGTTGTCGGCTGAGCAGATCAAGGGAATTGCGCAGTTCCAGTTGGATATTCTCAACAAGCGTCTGGCTGAACAGGAGCTAGAGGTTGAGATCAGTGAAGAGGCTATGGCTACGCTTGCAGAAGCCGGATTCGATCCGATCTATGGAGCTCGTCCATTGAAGAGAGCAATTCAGCAAAAAGTGGAAAATCCTCTGGCTCAGGCCATATTGAATGGTAAGTTCCAAAGAGGTGATCGAATTAAAGGAGAGATAGTAAACGGTCAACTGGCGTTTAGTATCTAAATACTGTTTGCGAGTAATAAAAAGGGGCTATTAGCCCCTTTTTATTTGCTGTTTTTGCCTACTGGCATTCTTCATCCAGTATGGACTGGTTTTTCTTTCTTCTTTCCAATATTTCCTCTGGTGTGAGGTACCTCTCTTCGCCACCCTCTTCTTTAATTCGGATGCGTGCTCTCTTGGTCAGTGTTTCCATATTCGTTTTGGCGGCGTGGCATCTTTCCTCTTGGATTTTGTCGGCAGCAGCTTGTTCCTCTGCCTGTTGCTGCTTGATTCGATCAAGCTCCTGTTGCTCGTTGAGCTGTTGGGCCTGCTGCTCAACGCTTTGGCGAGTACCTGAAGACTTGCCCGTCTGGACATTCAATTGTGTGGTGCTCTTGTCACCGGGCTTCTGGTCGGAATAGTGAATCACGCCATTTTCATCTGTCCACTTGTAAACGCCGGCAGAGTAGGCGGGTAAGCACATGCCCAAGAGCACAAGAGCTGAAATCGTGGTGCGCATAGGTATAAAGTTCTCCAAACTGCTGAAATAGCCTGCATCATCCTTTTTGACGAGAGGCGGGCGCGGTCCATATGTCAACGGCCGCTACCGTGGAAATGACGATAGAGGTGACAGGTTGTTTGTATATGGTTTCCGGCGCCGGTTGTTTAAACCAAAGATAGTAGAAAGTGGCTCTTCGGTAAAGGCATTAAAGTGCTTTAACTATTGACAGTTCTGGCTGGGATGTCAGAATTGGCGATTGCTTGAGCGGAGGGGCCTGAGAGGCGACACCGGAAATGCCAGTTTCCGCTCGGACCACACGAAAAAATCAAAGTTTCTGATTACCAATACCCGGGCGTAATCGTCAAAGTAGTCGTGTCAAACAGACGCGTGTGAGCAAATCTAGAGATAACCTCTCAAGATGACTAGCTAGTGTGGCAGTATCCGCAGTAACCATATGAGCTGTATGACATTTTACAGCGACTGGGTTGTTGCAAACAGATCAGCAACCAGCCGTTAAATGCGTGCGTACAGGTACGTATAAAGAGAGGAAATTGTGAGCGCAGAAATGCTATCTGGCGCCGATATGATCGTGCGCTTTCTGCAAGACGAGGGGATTGAAAATATCTACGGATACCCCGGCGGAGCGGCCCTGCACATATATGATGCATTATTCCGTCAAAACAAAGTAAAACACATCCTGGTTCGTCATGAACAAGCAGCCACTCACATGGCTGACGGTTATGCACGTGCCACCGGCAAGCCCGGGGTGGTTCTCGTAACATCCGGACCTGGCGCGACCAACACCATCACAGGTATCGCTACAGCCTACATGGACTCCATCCCGATGGTTGTGCTCTGTGGTCAGGTTGCCTCAACGCTTATAGGGGAAGATGCGTTTCAGGAAACTGACATGATGGGGGTCTCCCGTCCTGTGGTGAAACACAACCTGAGTGTTCGTCATCCACGTGAAATACCTGAAATTCTGAAGAAAGCCTTCTATTTGGCCCAAACGGGGCGACCAGGTCCAGTCGTGGTGGACATTCCTAAAGACATGACGACTCCCAATGAGCGATACGAATACGTCTTCCCTAAGAAAGTGAAGATGCGCTCATACACGCCTCCTTCCCGTGGCCATGCTGGACAAATCAAGAAAGCAGTGGACATGATGATGGCCGCCAAGCGCCCGATTATCTACGCCGGAGGTGGTGTGGTAATGGGAGATGCGTCCAGGGAACTGATTGATCTGGCGCACCACCTAAACTTTCCTGTGACGACAACTTTGATGGGGATCGGGTGTTATCCGGCCAGTGATCGTCAGAGCCTTGGCTGGCTGGGAATGCATGGTAGCTATGAATCTAATATGGCAATGCATCATAGTGACTTGATTCTGGCTGTTGGCGCTCGATTCGATGATCGTGTGACCAACGCCACTGACAAGTTTTGTCCGGGGGCAAGGATTGTCCACATCGATATAGATCCTGCCTCCATTTCCAAGACGATACAGGCCGACGTTCCTATCGTGGGTCCGGCCGCATCTGTTTTGAAAGATATGATTGGGATCGCCAAGGAGAGCGAAGAGAAATCAGACGCAGGTGCCCTGAAAGCCTGGTGGAAGCAGATTGATGAGTGGCGTGCCTATCATGGTGGCCGCTATCGCACTGACGACAGTGAATTGATTAAGCCGCAACAGGCTATTGAGATGCTGTGTAAGGTCACCAAAGGTAATGCCTATGTCACATCAGATGTGGGTCAGCACCAGATGTTCACTGCTCAATACTATAAATTTGAGAAGCCCAATCATTGGATCAATTCTGGTGGACTTGGAACCATGGGATTCGGGCTGCCAGCTGCGATGGGGATCAAGCTGAACTTTCCTGAAGAGGAAGTGGTGTGTGTCACAGGTGAGGGCAGTATTCAAATGAATATCCAAGAGCTTTCAACCTGTAAGCAATACGATCTGCCGTTGAAAATTGTCAATCTGAATAACCAGTCTTTGGGAATGGTGCGACAGTGGCAGGACATGAACTACGAGGCTCGTCACTCGCAATCCTATATGCAGTCGCTGCCTGACTTTATGGCGCTGGCCCGGGCTTATGGGCATGAGGGAATCACTATCCGTAAGCCAGAGGAGCTTGAAGAAGGCCTTAAAAAGGCATTCGCGATGAAGGACAAGCTGGTGTTTATCGATATTTATGTGGATCCGCATGAGCATGTGTACCCCATGCAGGTAGCAAGAGGTGCAATGAAAGATATGTGGCTCAGCAAGACGGAGAGGGTGTAAGTATCATGCGTCGTATTATCTCCATGTTACTTGAGAACGAGCCCGGTGCACTGTCTCGCGTTGTCGGTCTGTTTTCCCAGCGTAACTACAACATTGAAACACTGACTGTAGCGGCCACCGAAGACAACACTCTATCCAGATTGACGGTTACAACCATAGGTTCTGACCGTGTGATCGAGCAGATTACCAAGCAGCTGAATAAGCTGGTAGAGGTTGTCAAGGTTGTGGATCTGACGGAAGGGGCCCATGTCGAGCGGGAGCTCATGTTGATCAAGCTGAAGGCAACGGGAGCTCAACGCGCTGAAATCAAGCGTACAGTGGATATCTTCAGGGGGCAGATAGTGGACGTAACCAGTTCGGTATATACCGTCCAGCTAACCGGTGAAAGCGATAAACTGGATGCGTTTATCCAGGCTGTCGGGCGTAGCGGTGTGCTGGAAGTGGTACGTAGTGGTGTGTCCGGAATTGCTCGTGGTGAAAAGACTTTGTCGCTATAGGGACAGGTTGCCGCCGAAATACCGTTAAGAATATAGAACGATCTGAATCAGATTAATGAGTTAAAAGAGCGCAGAGCGCAATTGATATAGGTGAACGAAATGCAAGTTTATTACGATAAAGACTGTGATCTGTCCATCATCCAGGGCAAGAAAGTTGCGATCATCGGTTATGGTTCGCAAGGGCATGCTCATGCCAACAACTTAAAAGATAGCGGCGTAGACGTACGTGTAGGCCTGCGTCAGGGATCGGCTTCATGGGCCAAAGCAGAAGGTGCTGGCCTTGCAGTTAAAGAAGTAAAGGATGCTGTTGCTGAGTCTGATGTTGTCATGATCCTGACACCTGATGAGTTCCAGGCGCAATTGTACAAGTCTGAAATTGAGCCAAACATCAAGCAGGGCGCAACCTTGGCATTCGCTCACGGTTTCAGTATTCACTACAACCAGGTTGTTCCTCGTGCAGATCTGGATGTCATCATGGTTGCACCTAAGGCGCCAGGTCACACAGTACGTTCCGAGTTCGTTAAAGGCGGTGGGATTCCTGATCTGATCGCGATTTTCCAGGATGCTTCCGGCATGGCGAAAGATGTAGCGCTTTCCTACGCATGCGGTGTGGGTGGTGGTCGTACCGGCATTATCGAAACCACATTCAAGGATGAGACAGAAACTGACCTTTTTGGTGAGCAGGCAGTACTGTGCGGCGGCGCTGTAGAGCTTGTTAAAGCAGGCTTTGAAACACTCGTAGAGGCAGGATACGCGCCAGAAATGGCTTACTTTGAGTGTTTGCATGAGCTCAAGTTGATCGTTGACCTGATGTACGAAGGCGGCATCGCCAACATGAACTACTCCATTTCTAACAATGCAGAATATGGAGAGTATGTTACTGGTCCTGAAGTGATTAATGACGAGTCTCGCGAAGCGATGCGCAATGCTCTCAAGCGAATTCAGACTGGCGAATACGCTAAGATGTTTGTGCAGGAGGGAGCATCAAACTATCCTTCCATGACAGCATACCGTCGCCTGAATGCTGCTCACCCAATCGAAACCGTTGGTGAGAAGCTTCGCAGCATGATGCCTTGGATTGCATCAAACAAGATTGTTGACAAATCCAAGAACTAAGAGTTCATTGTAGTTTAAAAAAACGCGGCATAGGCCGCGTTTTTTTATGTGTGCGAACCTGTCCTGTGTTTTGTATATTAGGGCTCTAAAACACTTTTATAGCTGATAAGAGATTTGCATGACTGATAAGGATCACAAGCTTACACCGGCAAACAAGCCCCAGACTTCCTGCGAAAGTAGTCAGGATGAAGGTTTTATGGGGGCTGAAGTGGTAGAGGAAGAAGTGGTGGAGGGCGCAAAAGTTCGCCGGAGGGGGGTGTATCTGCTGCCGAACCTTTTTACGACTGGAGCTCTGTTCTCAGGCTTTTACGCTATTGTGGCTGCAATGAACGGGCATTTTGAGAATGCTTCCATCGCCATATTTGTGTCAATGATTCTCGATGGTCTCGATGGTCGCGTTGCCCGTATGACCAATACCCAAAGTGCCTTTGGGGCTGAATATGACTCCCTGGCAGACATGGTGTCTTTTGGGGTTGCGCCTGCTTTGGTTGCTTTTACCTGGGCACTGTCCGATTTGGGTAAGCTGGGATGGGTAGCGGCTTTTATTTATGTGGCCGGTGCGGCTCTGCGTTTGGCTCGTTTTAATACTCAGATAGGATCAGTAGACAAGCGTTTCTTTGTTGGATTGCCGAGTCCTTCCGCCGCCGCTGTGGTTGCTGGGACGGTTTGGAGTTTTCATGAGTTCGAAGTGAATCTGTTGCTCGCCTATGGTGCGGTTATTGTAGTGGCTGGAGCTGGTGTACTCATGGTTAGTAATATTCTTTTCCACAGTTTTAAAGAGTTGGATCTAAAAGGACGGGTTCCTTTCGTTGCGATTCTGATTGTTGTACTGATATATGCTGTGATTGCTACTGCCCCTGCGCAGGTTTTGTTGGCCGGGTTCCTGATCTACACATTGTCCGGACCATTTCTCTCGGTTCAGAGGTGGAATAAGAAAAGGAAAAACCAGACAGCCCCTCCTCAGGAACCGCCAACTGCAAATCACTAGGTTTGGTGACTAAAGGTCATCAGATTGAAAAATGACCGGTATCGACTGCCGGTCATTTTTAACTTTCAAGTTTGGTTTCTTTCCATCGGCCAAATGGTATGGGGCTGATAATTGGCTCTTCATTGAATTATTTGCACGTCTTGCTGTCCAATTCTCGTATACGTCTTTTAGAGAGTACGAATAAAGGCCCACAAGATGCTGATAAAACAACCCCTGGATATACGCCCTTCTGACATTACCGACGAAAAAGTGTACCTGTCCCGACGACAGTTTATGCGGTCTACTGCGGCCGTAGTGGCGGCCGGTGCAGCGCCTGCACTTCTTTCTCAAGGTGTGCTTGCACGAGAAAATGCTTCGCGCCAAGTATGGGTTCGTAAGATTGAAGCTCAGATTGCTGCCGCAAGAAAAAGCCCTTTCTCAACTTCCGAAGAGAAAACACCGTTTGACGATGTTCTCGAATACAACAATTTCTATGAGTTCGGTACCAGTAAATCCGATCCATACGAAAACTCCGAGCAGTTTGAAATTCAGCCATGGGCTATCAAAGTCGAAGGAGCCTGTCATAAGCCAGGAACTTATCATTTAGAAGACCTAGTGAAAGAGTCTCAACTAGAAGAGCGTATCTATCGATTGAGATGTGTAGAGGCTTGGTCGATGGTAATTCCCTGGGTTGGCATTCCACTGGCATCTCTGCTCAAGAGGTTTGAGCCTACGATGAACGCCAAATATGTTGCCTTTGAAACTGTTGTCAGGCCAGAGCAGATGCCAGGCCAGAAATCTCTATTCTCGAGCATCGACTGGCCGTATCGAGAAGGATTGCGAATCGATGAGGCTATGCACCCGTTAACTCTGGCGGCTGTGGGGCTTTATGGAAAGATTCTTCCTAACCAGAATGGAGCGCCTATACGTTTGGTTGTGCCCTGGAAGTATGGGTTTAAAAGTATCAAGTCGATAGTCGCTATCAGATTTGTAGAAGAGGAGCCTTACACCACCTGGAATAATATCGCGCCTAATGAATATGGCTTTTACGCCAATGTTAATCCTAAGGTCGATCATCCTCGATGGAGCCAGAAGAGTGAGCGGCGTTTGCCTGGTGGTTTATTCGGGCCAAAACGCATCGAGACACAGATGTTTAATGGCTATGCTGAACAAGTTGCAAGCCTTTACTCAGGAATGGATCTACAGGCTAACTATTAATGTTGTATAAAGGTAATCTGATGGCCGGAAATGGCGATACTGTGAAGCTGATCCGTTGGTGGGGGTTCTTTCTGGCAGGTTTGCTGCCATTTTGCTTTCTGTTGTTTCAGATTTTGACTCGTGGCCTCGGACCAGATCCTGGAGAGGCCATTACTCGGTTTAATGGCCTGTGGTCATTGATTACTCTTTTGGTGTGTCTTGCAGTAACCCCACTGAACAGATTATTAAAGTGGCGGTGGCTAGTCCAACACAGACGGATGATTGGGCTGTATGCCTGGTTTTATGCGGTGCTGCATGTGTTGAGCGGTTTCCTATTGGTACTTGATGTTTCCATTTTTCTGGAGGAGGTAGTCAAGAGGCCTTATATCGCGGTAGGAATGATGGCGTTTATCTTGATGACATTGTTGGCCGTAACATCCCCTAAGGCAATGGTCAGAAGGCTTGGCAAGAAATGGAAACTGTTACATAAAAGCATATACGTAATAGGTGTATTGGCTGTCGTTCACTATTTCTGGCTGACAAGGGCCGATTACACGCAGCCGGTTTTCTATGCTTCAATTTTGCTGGTCCTACTCGGAATTCGCCTTTACTGGAGATACTATAAAAAGAGGCTTGGCAGTGAAGGTGCCTATCGCCTTTATTAGAGCGCTTTTTGACCAAAATATATTATTTTGGATTTTTCTGAAGAAAGGGGTTGCAACGTCGAGCAAGCGACGTATAATGCGCACCTCTTCTGCAGCGGAGCCCACCCGGAAGGGGTGAGAAACAAGGCTCAGCGACGCAGAGCTCAAGGATGAGGCGACAGTTTGAAAATGAGAGATTCAGTTCAAAATGTCAGCGCCAAACAGGAAGTTAAAAAACAGTTTGACAACAACGATCAACACTGTAAAATGGCGCGCCTCATCGGGATGAATGCCCGGGCGAGA
>NZ_AQXX01000140.1 GCF_000376785.1 Hahella ganghwensis DSM 17046 | reverse complement strand
AGTGGACACGAAGCATGGTGGATAACGGATACGGAGGGCGGCCGTTCTCGCCCTTGGGGTAATAGCGGGCGATCTTCTTTTCCATGCGTTTCCATGGGATCAGCTTATCCATTCGCTCCAGAAAGATTTCCCGGCGGGTCTTACGCTTCTTATTCTGGTATTCAGCTTCGGAGAAAGTCATCTGATCCATGGATAGTATTCCTGATGAGTGAAGTTGGCCGTATTATGACTGATTTGGGGAGTTATTCAGAGCCTCCCTAAGTCTATTTGAACTTTTTTATAACTTAAAGGGGAATATTTTGAACATTTGCCAAAATTCTGATCTCATTGGAAGGACTTATAAAATTGATCGAAAAAGAAAATATCAAACCTTTCTTATCAATACTACTAGCTAAGATAAAAGTAAGTGAGTATAGCGACTATCATTTATCAGTACTTAGCCTGATAAGGCAGGGGATATCTGAAGAATCTTCGGAAATTGAATATGGGAAGACAAATGTTTCTGAAATAGGTAATCAAGGAGAAGTTAGTTTTACTACATATAAGCTACGTCATTCACCAGGCTGGCTAAATAATAGTGATCTCCTAAATGAGGAACATCATGTCATTGTTTCTCTGAGGCTTGGAGAGTATGTTGCAATGTATTTCTCTGAAAAGGGCCGAAAGGACTATGTTAGCGATAATCTAGGAGAAAATAATATATTGGATTGCATGGATAGAGTCAGTATAAGTCAGTTAAATCACTGCTTTATAAATGAAGATAACGTTAATATGATATGGATGTCAGGGATTCATGATAAAAACACATTTAAGGCTGATTCTAAGGTTTTGGGGGGAGAAAGTGTTGCTGATACATTAGATCCCTTACTCGATCAGTCTTATATGCTTTCTGCCGCAAGAACTGATGTTAATATCGGCAGAAAAGATTCGTCCTCTGTGGGGGTTAATCCATGGAAATCATCGGTGTGGATCGGTCCATGTAATACGTGGGAAAAATTTGAAGGTGGCGTTGTCAATATTTTGGACTATCTGAATAATAATCAAATAGAAAAGGATTGCTCTATAAGTGTCCTAAGTTACCCGCTTCCCAGTGCGAAGAACTTAAGCTCCCCTTATGATTTTTCAATTATTGACTACGAATTCTTTCCGGAGGAAGCTGGCAAGTTAAAAAAGATTTACTTAGAAAAATTAGAGATAACTATACGGTAGAGTTGGAAGAAAATATTTTTAATGATGGAATATATTTAAATGTATATTGTAATGGGAGTTTTGTGGGGGATGTGAAATTTCACCCTGTTATTAATGATTACAAAGTTTTCTTCGAAATAAAAAATATTAATGCTAAATCAAAAGCTAAGTTTCAAGAGTTTGCAAAAATACTTAAATACCCTGAGTTAATTAAATGTTGGTATGAATCGGGGCATGCAATAGTAGGTGGAATGTTATTTAAAACTGGTTACAGTGATGTTGAATATAGTAACTATATATGGGCAAAATTCGAAAATTATTGTGTTATTAAAGAAAAACCTGGGAGTAGCTCGAATCCTGAATTAAGTAAGATTGGTAGTGATCTTTCTCTATTTTCATGGATCAAGAATAGGTGGTCAGGAGAATGGCGAACTCCCAGCGAGTTTAAAACTGGAAGAAAGATGAAAGGGTGGTTGTATTGTGATGATGGGGCAGGAGAAAAAGCTGACTTTATTCACGTAGTTAAACATTGTGATATGTGGATGGTTTCGTTAATTCATGTGAAGGCGGCGAAGAGTGACTCGGCTAGTAGGAAAATTTCAGTTGGCGCCCATGATACTGTATTAAGCCAGGCAATTAAGAATCTTCGGTGTACTCATCGTAAGATTCTTGCTAAAGACTTAAAAGGGCGTTTGGATAATTCAGAAAATAAGTATTGCTGGCAAGACGGCAGCGAAAGAAAGCCAGATGATTTTATAAATTTTTTGGATAGAATTAGTGGCTCTAGGAGCACGAAATTTAGGGTTGTTGTTGTGCAACCTCACACATGCAAAAGCTATTATACTGCTGCAAAAAACTCTAATAAAAGGAAGCAGTTAGATGTCCTCCTAGTTAGCGCATCGAATTCAGTAAGTTCTATTGGTGCAGAGTTTTTTATTATTGGAGCCGATGTCTAAAACTGTTCTTCTAATCTTGCTCGGGATCTACATATATTTCCTTGAGCTTTTGGGTCAATGAATCGAACTGCAAATATCAATGTGCTAGATTCATTTCTCTTTTCCTCTTTGGTTAAAGCCTTCATTGAGTCACCAATTTTGTCGAGTTCAGCTCACGAGCCCTCCCAAAATCCTGAGTCCTGCAATTCTGTTCAATTTGATGAGAGATAGCCTCAATCTCTGACGGAGAGAGCGTTTGTCCTTTCAGTTTTGGAACTAGCGCCTTAAATGAGTTAAATGACCCCGCGATACAAGGAACTTGCGATCGCTCCTTCCGTTCTATGTACCATCCAGGTAATACAATCACTGGCATCGCTGTAATGGGATTCCCGGTGGCAGAAGAGAGCCACTTAGAAGTCCATTTGGCCTGTCGATTTGCTTGGTTAAAGACTTCAGTCTCCGTCCAGCTAGGAAACTCAAGGCGGCCGTCGTAACAGGTCACTTTATGTCGAGATCTCTTATCTACCTCCTTGCTCATTGGCCTTCTACGGCCCTTTGTTTCGATTGCGAACACTCCATTTGGGCCGACGACAATGTGATCAATATTAAATTCGTCTCCCTGAATATCATGGAATACTCGATAACCAAGAAGCATCAACCGATCAAGTTCTTGGGCAACAGCAATCTCGCATTCGTATCCTAACTTTAGAGTGAAAACATTCCGCGCATTCTTAAAGACTTTAGCTAGCGTCATAATAAGAACAATTGACATGACGATAATGACAGAAGCTGCGACCAGAGGGGCAACGGAGCCTTCAAAGTAGTAAAGAATACCCAAGTATGTTGGAGGGTAATAAAAAGCAATGCAGGCAACGCCCATTTCTGTGATGACATTAAATTGAGCTTCTTGTAATCGTTTATTCACAGAGTGCCCTGGCGGGCGAAGCAAATCCTTTGTCAGAGGGTTTTCACGGTTCTTTAGATTTCTCTTGGCCAGATAGACCAACCCGCCAACGAGCAAAATTGGGATGCCACTGAGACAGGCCGATATGATTGAAGAAGTAATAATATCCATATGAAATCAATTCCATGATTTGGAGAGTATCCGTCAGTATTTTATCAGCTAAATCTAGCCTCAAAACTCCTAGGCCGCAAATGAACATGATCATCCACCGCTCCCCGTAATATAAACAACCGAGGATGAGATTTCATCTCATACACTCTGTACAGTTTATATTGAGCGGCGTGCTCCCTGGAGAAATCCAATTCGCGATCCGTAATATAGAAAGGTTGGTATTTGCCTGAGTTAGTTGCCTTCACTTCAAGAAATAGCGGTTCATCCAGATAAGGGTCAAAGCTCCGGATATCATAACCAAGGCCATCCCCTTCCGCTTTACTAGTCCATTCAACCTTCATAGCTAGATCGGGACGCCCGGCTTCCGTGAGGCGGAATTTTTCATACTCTATTACAAAGGCCTCTCCAATTTTCCCAAGCTGCCTGTTACGAGCTTCCCTTTGGGCGTAATTAGGTTTGGTTGCGAGATAAGGTCGACCAAATTGATCATTGGTACTGTTTACCCTTGCAGGGGCTTCTGTATCCAGGACAGATTTCCAATTTATTTCTTCAAATGTCGAGATTGGGGAACTGTCGGCATATTGAGTTATTGGTTTTGAACTGGTTTCTGTCTTGGCAAGGTGGGCAAGAACTGCTTGCTTTAGATCTTTTTGGTAGTTGGAGGCAGGCTTGTATCCCGAGATATAGGGAAGATTTAATTCCACGAGAACAGCACTGATATTTTGGTGCTTGTACTCAATGGAGCCTTCAGAGCGATTATTTAACTTGGTTAGCAGAGCTCTACGGTGGTCGGCTTTGCTGTATGGTTCCCGTTTGAACTCTTTGTCCAACATGACAAAGTAATCCTGGACAATCGCTTCACATTCAAGCCAGTTCCAATGGTTATTTGATCCCAATATGCTCTTACGGCTCGTTTCGGTGATCGCAAAATTTCTGTCCAATGCTGATGTGAGAAGCTTGCGAACCGTGAAATTTTGTAGGAGTTCAAATAACTCCTCATCGAGATAAGCGTAGGCGATGTGCTGATCAATCGCACTCGCTCCCGAGGCAGACATAGTTTTATAACTTTCACGCTGCCCAGGATTTACCTGATGGTGCCAAAAGCCACTGGTGTGTAGATGGTAATAGGGTAGATGTGGATTATCCCTGTCGGCTTCTGACTTGAGCTCGTTGAAACGTTTTGTGAATGCATCTTTTAGCTGTCGATCAAAGTAAATGCGGTTCTCTTGCAGTGATCCAGATTCGATTAAATCCATAACCGCCAAAAGCATTGCGATTTTATGCGGGCTGGTGTTGCCATGCCGACGGTTCGGATTAAGCTCTGAGAACTTTGCTTCGTATTCCAAGAGACTCATTGGCTTCCCTCAATGATCGCAACTTTCCATACAACCCCTGGCCTTTCGTCCAAATCCTCTGCTTCAAAAACGCTAGCTCCCATCAAGAGGCTCTCATCCACTGGATAAAATTGCCGCTCGGTCTCATCGGCGATATTTCTCCAGGTAATCACCAAAAGGCCTTCAGGGGCGAGGAGCTGTCTTAGCCGGTCAAGACCGTGAGCCTGTTCTTTTGGAGGAAGATGCATCCAAACCGCACTCACCAAAATCAGATCGAAGCGTTGCCGGTTACCAATTTCTGTAAGACTAGGGAGAGAATCTTTGACCCAATGGATGCTGCCCTGATGGTGAAACTCTTTTGCAAGCTTCCGAAGATGATCTGCCGGCTCCACAGCGGTCACCTGCCAGCCTTTATCTGCCAACCAAGCCGCATCTCGCCCAGAACCGGCGCCAATATCCAGTGCGTTCCCCGGTGATGCGGGAAGGGAATCCAACCAAGCACCATGAACCGCTTCAAAGCTGAGGCTCTGATACCGGCTGAAGACTTGATCGGCGTTTTGGTTGTAGTAGTTGGTCATTTAGTCTGACTAATTCGGATTGATTTTGTTGCTTTTGCAAATGATACAAACAGTATCGCAATTTTGGGGTAAATTGGAGGATTAATTACTTTGTGACTAAGGGGGAGGGTAAAGGTGTCAGACTCGCAGAGGTCAGACACCAATCGACGGGAGGTTGCGGGAGAACTCTGTTGCTTTACTTGCCAATCAGCTCAATATAATCCTCATACAAAGGAAATATCTCGTAATCGGGCTTCGATTGGATATACATTTCTTTAAGTTTCTTGGCCATGGTGTCGAACTGCACGATCACCTCTCCGGCCTCGTCTCTTTTCACTTGGTCATCGCCTTCAATTTCATCCTGAAGCCTTCTAATTTCTAGTTCCGTGAGGCGAATTAGATTTAATATTTCTGCTGTCGTTAACATTTTCAGACGATTACATCAAAACCATACGATAGATAAGGTTTAGCTCTTATTCGGGAATCTCATCATCCCACGCGTCACCATAGCCAATGTTGTTAAAGTAGATATGAAGTGAAGTATAAATTCGTTCGAGCCACGTCTCCATGTTGTCGAACTTCCCGCTCTTATCGATATCTTCTTTGTTGGTTAGATCGACCATCTCCCAATAAAAACGAGCGACAGTGACAACATCGTCCCCGTTATCAACTTGTCCGGACTCAACAAGCTTAGTAACGGTGTCATTCTTAAGGAGGGACGCATAGTGCACGAGAATTTCCCGTTCTTTGTCATATCTGAATTCAATCATCGTCTAACTTTGCCTCTATTCGGAGAGGTCTAAACCGGATATTGGCTGATGACGGTATCAGATGAGTTAGCATCGTCCAATAGGGTTAAAGGGCTAGCCGGTTATTATTTTCGATATATGTGCAAAGAATTCTGCATCCGCCTGTTTACGAATTAATTCCCTGGAGTGTTTTCCAGTGACGCAGAGAGGTTATTTAGCTTGGCACTATGGTTCTCTTCAAAGCTGAGACGCTGGTATCGGCTGAAGACTTGGGTGGCGTTCTGGTTGTAGTAGTTGGTCATTTCACATTGCTAATCAGGGAAACTCTTTGCGGCCCTGCAAATGATACAAAAAGTATCGAAAATATGGGGTAAATTGGACTCTTATTTTTCGGATTAAGTGATTGCAGTTAAACCTGCATGAGTGAGCAATTGCTTTGTATGTCTCGCTGATTCCTGCATATGTAGGGATATTATTGCAGTCGCTGATATTGGATTGTCGATGTTTAAAGGGGAGTTTGATAGTGAACGAGGGCTCTATCGAAAGGTTCGTTGAGAGGTATAAAAGTCATGATGGCCACGATGGGATTATTGTTGCGAGTAGGGGGCAATCATTAAAGACCACAAATATTGAATGCGACGGTGCCGCATGACGCTTTGTCCAAGGTTTTTTAAGTCATCCTGAAAGCTTTTGGGCTGCTAATTATCAGTTATTGGCCTGTGCGGGAGTGTTTGGGAAAGCTCAGCAAGAGAATGCGTGGTGGCGCCAGCAAGTTATGACTGCTGTCATGTACAGCTACATCCACAATAAGTCGAGGGGAAACCATCGACTACATGAACTTTTTGCTAGAAAGCTTCGGAACAACTTGGCTGGGTTTATTGGGCGTGTGTCTGGAGGTGCATTGGTCACTAATCGGGTATTATTTGGGAGATACTCAAAGTATCTGAATGACTCCAAGGCAAAAATTTTCAAGAAAATTGGCTACACGATGGGTACTGCATCGGCAAGTTTTCTATACACGATGTATGGACAGATAATATTGGGAATTGCAAAGGGACATCGAAACATTGAAGATTTGATGGAATTGGCTGTTACAGGTAATTTCCAGTCTAATCACTGTATAGATAACAGTGATATATCAAAAAAGGTTACGGTTGCTGATAGAAAAATGGTTGATGATTTTATGCTTGCCCTATACGAATTAAGTCGTACGCTTGAGAAGCCGCCAATTTCTATAAAGGAATTTCCAAGTGCTACCGTTGATTATTAAATGCCCGCATTGCGGCAAATTAAATTCACTGCATGGAAGCGGTAGAAAATCTGATCCCTATGTGTGTCGCAATTGCCATGGAATGTCCTACCAGCTACCAGGTCTGATATATGCTATTGAGCTGGGGGTTAGCATTGTTGGTGTGTATCTGATTTATACTTTTCTTCGCATTGGTTTGGATGGTTTCTGGTGGCACAGCTTGGGGGCTATAGCGATTCTTCTTGTGGCCATTTCTTTTTGGCCGAATCTTAAGGTCAAAGACATCGCCTCTGAAAATTAGGGCTAAGAACCTGTGTAGGTGTCAGACTCGCTGAGATCAGACACGCGGAAAGTGTCAGGAAAAGCATGTAATGAGCACGCAAAATGTAAACGTAGATTGGCATAAGCCGGAAGAAACACCGCCTTATATTGGTCAGTATTTTGTCGCTGTTAAATACAAAAACTCTTATGGCCTTGGCAGTTATGACCTTATGGAATGGGATGGTGAAAAATGGGTGATTGATTACCCTGTAACCGTTGTTGGATGGGTTACGCTCCAGGATTTCATGAATGCAATTAAGGCAGGCTGGCCTGAATGGGAACGGATCTCGGATGAGCTGAATCCATGATTTATGCTCCTTATCCTGACCAGCTCTGAGTTAACAGCATGGTAAAAAATATCGTTTTCCTACTGGTTTGTGTTCTGCTGGTGGTACTGGCCTGGATGCTATTCAGTGTTCTTGGGCAGTATGCCTTTGTGATCATGCTCGTTATTACAATGGCTGTGCTTGTGGTGAATGTTGGTAAGCGCAGGGGTGAGCATAGAAATAGCCAAGAATAGATTGAGGGTAGGTGTCAGACTCGCAGAGGTCAGACACCCTGGGGCAATAAATAGCATACAAAGATTTATCTCAACCTTTAAAACGACCAGACCTTCTGTCAGGATCTCCAACCTGATAAATCGCCTTAATCCAAGGTGCTTTCAACTTAAGGGATAGAGTTTGTATGAGTGAACCCATTTTCCAGCCGATTTTTGGTCAGAGCTGGAACACTTTGCCCGTTGTGATGCAGAAACATTATGCCAATCGTCCGTACACAGATGATGTTTCTGTGGTGAAGGGGACGTTGAATGTGATGTGCAAAGCGCCTTTGAAATGGATTGCTCCGGTGATGAAGTTGATGGGGCAGATTCCCGCCTATAGCGAGAATAATGTTCCGGTGACGGTGGAATTCAGGAGCGATCCGCACACCAACGCTTTCCATTTCGTTCGTCGCTTTGACTTTAAAGGCGGACCTTATGTATTTCACTCGCGGATGGTTCATGTCAAGGATGATGAGGTGATTGAGATCATGCGCTTTGGACTGGGCTGGCGAATGGGGTATTCCTGGAATGGCGAAAAAGTGGAACTTTCCCATCGAGGGTATGTGCTACATTTGTTTGGACGGTTTATCCCACTCCCTCTTGGTTGGATCATGGGAGAAAGCTACGCTGAAGAACGGGCAATTGATGACCATACCTTCGAGATGAGTACGAATATTTCGCACCCCTGGTGGGGTAAAGTCTATGAATACAAAGGGACGTTTGAGGTGGTGAGGTGAGAGGGTTTTTCCGTTCTCTGAATAACCTGGGGTAAACCCTAGGTGTTATCTCTCCACTAGATAGGGTTACTTGCTGTCGCCGGGTATAAGTCTGTAATGCAAATACGGTCGTTGGAATATTTCGAGATAGTTCGGATAGAGATTTTATGTTTGGCCCTCTTCGGCGTTGGGTGCAGTGCTGTTAAACCAAGCAAAGAGCCAGATTCAAATGTCTTGCCAGTGGCAACTTTCCAAGTTGAAAAAGAATGGCAAGAAGGCGTTTATCCCGAGTGCGCCTCTCTTGAGGAGCGTTATCCATTCAACCCTGAAGCCAGTGAAGACGTTTCCCTGAAGGAATTCGAAGACTATTTTGGACCAGAGAGTGTTTGGCACAAGTTCTATCTGGAAAACCTGCAGTCATACTGGGATGACCAAACTGGTCCACAGGAAAAGACCAGAGTCTTTTCAGAGGCGTTTGTGGAACAGGTAAATGCTGGGCGTTTCATTCACTTGGCGTTCTTTTTAGAGCAACAGGGAGCCGACTTTCCCATTAGCATTAAGCCGTCAACAATGGCGCCCTCCATCCGACGACTTCTGTTGAATGTTGGAGGGACTGAGGGATCTGCTTCTTTGGGACCAAGGTTTTGGCGAGAACTTCCGTGGCCCGCTCCGCAACCCGGGGCAAGTTTGGTGGTAGAAACGCTGGATGGCTCGTCTGAAAAGTATGAGTTCCCCGGCGACTGGGCCCTGTTCCGCCTGCTGGATAGTGCAGATATCGATCTGGATTCAGCCAACACTAGCCGAGTTCAGTTTCATTTCGGTGAAATAGACGCCACCTATGAGATCAAAGCCAGCAACGCTTATCAACTTCGGGCGCTGAAAATGTTGTCGGAATATCGTTGCTCTTGGTAGAGCAATACCTGTTAGGGCAGAAACTCCCGAAAGCTATGTAAGACACCATTTCAAATGGCAAAGGAGCGGGATATCCCGCTCCTTTTTTGTTTATACCATGGTGTTTTCAGATAGTGATTGGCTAGTCCAGCAGTAACGCTCCTCTGTAATCACTGCACTTCAGTAAACGGGCGTTTTTGACACAGGCATTGTTGCCAAACCCTTTCATCGCGGTCACGGAACCGATATTCAGACTCTTATTCATTCTAGGCCCGAATATGTCTCCCCAACAGGTGATATGGCCATTTGATTGCAGGGCGCATGAAACGCTGGTTCCAGCGTGTAAATCAATGACATTGCTCAATCCCTGTGGAGCATTCAGCACACCATTGGTACTGGATCCCCAGCATTTCACACCATTATCATCAGCGACACAGCTGTGGCCAGTTTCTGAAGTATTGGCGTAAGTTCCCCCCACTGCAATCGCGGAAGGGTTATTCAGGTTGCTCCTGGAACTTGATTGCCCTCGTCGGTTGTTACCCCAGCATTTGACGTCATCATCATCGATCATGCAGCTGTGGCCAACACCGGTAGCAATATGGGTTGGATTGGTGAGGTTTTTAGGCACACCCAATACAAGGCTGTCGTAATTGGTTCCCCAACATGTCACTTTGCCCTCATTAATGGCGCAGGTTTGATAAATGGCGCCATCGATGGCCGATACATTCGTAAGGCCTGCAGGGTAGTCCAGGTTTTTTGAGTCTCGACCCCAACAGTGGAAGCCACTCTCTGCCCATACACACGTGTGATAGCGTCCTGCCCCGATGGTTTTGGGGGAAACAATATCAGAAGGGATATCTAACACTTCTGGTGAGTTGTTTCCATTCCAAAAGCAAAAGACCTCTTCGTCGTTGATACCGCAGACATGGTCATCTCCCACAGCAAAGTCTTTGAGGTCATACCAGATTGACGACTGACCATATCGATTATCACCCCAGCATATATTGTAGCCTTTGATTGTCGTCGCACAGTTATTGAAGGAACCGCTGCGTATAATGGCGGCGGGTGCCAGATCGTCGGGCACATCTAATTGTCCTTGCCTATTATCTCCCCAGCAGGTTACCTGGCCAATGTCGTTAGTGGCACATGTGTGGAAATAACCTGCATCAATGCTGACGACTTTCCCTAGGTTTTCGGGAACATCTGTTTGCCCCCAGTCATTATTTCCCCAACAGCGAACCTGATAATCGGTTTGCAGGAGACAAGTATGTTGACCTCCGACAGCAAGCTCTGTGGGGACACCGAGATTGTCGGGGATATCACTTTGGAAAGAATTATTGTTCCCCCAGCATTCTACGTCAGTGCCATTGTGGGCGCAGGCATGATAATCGAGCATATCCAACTGAGTGATGTTGGTTATTCCCAGTGATGGAGAGGATAGCCCATAACTATTGCTACCCCTGCACTCGATGGTACCTGAATTGGTGACCGCGCAGAGTGTACTGGGCCAACGAGCCATATCGATCATAACGGCATCAGTGATCGGATTAGAGGACAACTCCGTCATCAATGTTTCGTCTCCCCAGCAGATAACTTCTTTATTCTGCAATGCACAGAATGAGCGACTGGAAGCTTTTATGGAGGATGGTGATGTTACTGTCGTCGGTACTTGTACACTTGTTCCTAGTCCCCAACAAATAACTTCACCTTCCACAATGGCACAAGTGTTATCACTTTCCAAGTGAAAGATCATCGATCAGAAGGACGGGTATGCTGGTGCTGTCTCTTGGGTCTGAATCAGACTCAAATTCCTCCAGGTTGGTGTAACCGTCGCCGTCCAGGTCTGCCTCTGCATCTTGCGTAAATGGGTCCAGAGAGTGCCGGATTTCCCATCCATCGTATATACCATCGGCATCACTGTCTGCATTCAGAGGGTCGGTATGATAGAGATCTGCTTCGTCCGTATCGGACAGGCCATCTCCATCGTCGTCAGGATCTGCATTGTTGCCGATCCCATCCTGGTCAGTGTCAACGGACTCGGACGCATCCAGAGGGAAGGCATCTTCGGCATCGCGCACGTTATCGTTGTCATCATCTGTGTCAGCGTTATTGCCGATACCGTCGTTATCTGTATCTATTGATTCAGAGGCATCGAGCGGAAATGTGTCATCGACGTCTTTGATGCCATCGTTATCATCGTCGGTATCGGCATTATTACCTCGCCTGTCGCCGTCAGTATCCAGCCACTCTGAGGCGTCCCGGGGAAAGGCATCTTCACTGTCAGGTACGTTGTCTCCGTCATCATCCGTGTCTGCATTATCGCCGACGCCGTCGCCATCCAGGTCGATCCACTCCGTGGGGTCGAATGGAAACGCATCAAGGTTATCCTTCACTCGATCGTTGTCAGAATCCCGCTGAGAGGCAGAGCATCCGTTGTCATCTGCCGTTTCATCAACAGGTGTTTTGGGACATAGATCAAGGGCATCTACCACACTGTCTGTATCCGTATCGTAGGTATTGGGATCGACGTTGATGATCTCCAGGTCGTCGATCGCGATATCCCCTTTATATCCTCCGATGGCTGTGGCGCGAAATCGGATTTGTAGCTGGGTATACTCGCTCAGATCAATGTCTATGGGGAGGTAGTCGGCAAAGCTGTTGTATTGCTGTTGCCTGTAGGCAGACCATATATCCCGGACCCATTGTCCCTCTGAGAGCACGTCGACTGATAGCCTGCCTGAGTCGTATCCGTACATATGGTATTTGAATTTAAGATGGAGATTAGAGCCTGATACCGCTGGGCCCACAAGAATGGCTGTGTCTCCGGATTTGTTTGCGCCCCCGGGGGAGGTTTCCAGGTAGGCATAATAGCTACTGTTATCTGCGCCGGTAGATGGGCCCGTATAGTTGGTTGGAGTTGGGCCGGAATGCCTGATCCAGTCGTGACTGTCATCGGTACTGACGTTTTTCCAATCACCAAAACCCGATTCGAAATCGGAAAAGGCAATAGGGCCATCCATGACAGGAATATTGAGTGCAGCAGTATCCACCAAGCTTCCATCGGAGACTTCAACGACAAAGGTGTTTACGCCGAGGTTGCTTTCTGTCGGTGTGCCATTGAGTGTTCCATCGGAGGCAATGTCTAGCCATGCAGGACCTGAGACTTTGCTGAATGTTAGTTCGTCGCCATTGGCGTCTCTCGCGTCTGTGGCCAAGCTGTCGCTGTAGGGAAGGTTTGGAACAGCATTTTTCTTAGTCACCGGATCACTAGTGAATTCCGGCGCTACGGGCCTGTTGACGATGCTCTCAATAGTGACATTATCAATGGCAATATCCCCACGATAACCCCCCGCTGCAACGGCACGGAAACGGACTTGGGAAACATCATAAGTGCCCAGGTTGAGTGCAACGGATTCATAACTACTGGACTCATCGGCCTGTTGTTGCCCGGTCAAAGTCCAGACATCGTTAATCCAGTTTCCATGACTCAATACATCAACAGACAGTGTGCCGATCTGAATGCCGTACATGTGATATTGGAACTTCAGGCGAATATCGTCGGTGCTGGATATCTCAGGGCTCAGGAGGATGGCAGAATCCCCCGCACTGTAGGCCGATCCGGAGGACGTTTCCAGATACACATAATGTCGGCTGCCATTGGCACCGCCGGAGGGGCCCGTACTGACAGATTGCGTCATGCCGTAATGCCGAGTCCAGTTCTTGTTGTCGTCAGCACTAACGTTGGACCAGTTTCCCAGTCCGGATTCAAAATCATCAGAATAGAGTAGTGACGAGGCAGACGCCTGGCCACTGGTGTTAACCAGCATCGCGCTGGCTAACAACAAGTATTTCAGGTCCATACTTATTGGTTTCCCTACAAGTTGATGTGATTGCTCTGATTTAAGTGTTGTTGCGGTTGTGTTTCGCTGAATTTAGAGGTGAATAATGTGGCGGGAATCGCCGTTGATATGGCCACAGAAGGCGTTTCCGCCTGCTGGGATCAGAACCTTCTTAAGGTTTCGTCGACCGATCTGACATCGGCGTTGAATGACGTTCTGGCGAACGACTTGGGGAGAGGTTTTTTACCATTCCTTTGGCGTTTGGTCTGGCGATCAAATTGCTTACACCAGTAGGCATGTTGCAGCCTGGAATATAGTGCGGTAATAGAGCTTGAAATGCTCTTCATCATGCAGCTACCTCCTTGATAAATAAAGCCTTTACCGTTGTCGATAAAGTCCGGATATTATACCAGAAGCAGGTGCCGAAAACCATAAAATACTGTATAAAAATACATTAAAAATAGTGATCAAAAAGGGCGGGATTAACCGCCCAGTGGAAGGCCGAAAAGCATCAATAGCCCCAGGTCGACAGCCGCATCAACCAAGGCCAGTGCTCGTACTTTCTGAAGCGGGAGATGGCCTTTTTGCCATGGTTCCCGGCGTTGGTATTTTTATCCACGCGATAGGCAATCCACTCGCAGTAATCCTTTTTGAATTCAATGGTGGAGTAACCGTGTTGGGTGCTGTTGAACATCTTGATATGCGGGTTGGTAATTCGCAGTGCCGACTCACTCAACGCCTGTAACAGGAAGTTGGCCACTTCCGGATCCGGGCAGGTTTTCAACAGCATGTCTGAGAGCCCGGCAGAGGTGATGGAAGGCGTCATGAACTCGACGCCGACCTGGTTACTCAGATTCCAGAAACTGAGATCGGCGTAATCCTGTTTCACCTGGGAAGCCATGTAGGTGTGCAGGTCGCCAGTAAGGACGACAAAGTTATCCACATTGTTGGACTTCACCTCATTCATCAGAATCTGACGTTCAGCCTCGTACCCGTCCCAGGCATCCACATTGAAGGGGAGTTTTACTTTATCTCCAAGTTCGATGCCCATGCGTCCCATGTAGGTCTGATTCCCCAGGACATTCCAGCGGCAATGTGAGGCGCTCCAGGTATTGATCAACCATTCCCGTTGCTCCTGGCCCATCATACTTTGTTCGGGATTCTCCAGATTGGTGCAGCCCAGAGGTAGGTAGCGTTCCAGGAAGTCGCCTTCTCCGCAGGGATGTGGCGTGCGGTAGGTGCGGGTGTCGAGCATGCTCAGATTCACCAGATCCCCAAACTGGAAATTGCGGTAGATCCGACTGTAGTCGAACGGGTGGGTGGCGCTCTTATTGACCTGAACACGTGCGGGAGCATATTCCAGCCAGGCGCGCTGTGAATCGAGCTTCAACTGACGCTTCAGGTCCAGGTTATTGTTGAACTGGGGGTCGTTGGTATAAGGGTGGTCCGGGCAGCCGAGGGTATCCAGTTCATAATCCCAATAGCAGTCATTACAGGTCTCATGATCGTCTGTAATAATGATCCAGGTGTGGTTCTCCATAGCTTTTTGCAGATAGGGATCTTGTCGGTAACTGCGATACAGGTGACGGTAATCATCGAGATTCATGGCGACAGAAAAACCACTTGGCAGAGTGATCAGACGGTCTTCAAAAGGGAGATCCTGAAAGCGCGGATCGCCGACACTTTCGTAAATGAAGTCGCCGAGGTGCAGTACAAAATCAATATTATTGTCATCGGCGACATAGTTCAGAGCACCGTAATACCCGTTGGTGTAATCCTGACACGTCAACACGGCAAATTTGACGGTATCCAGGTCGTAACCGATGGCAGGGGCGGTTTTGCAGCGGCCGGTCCGGCTGACCGTACCCTTGTATAGGAAGCGGTAATAGTAATTGCGATTGGGTTGAAGCTGTCCTTCCAGATCAATCTTTACAGTATGATCTCTGTCAGCGCCGAAATCCTGTCCATTGACCATGCCCTCAATTGCGACGTAATTGAAGTCAGGGTCTGCGGCTACCTGGAACTGAAGGTGGTGTGCAGGATCGTATTGGCTGGCACGAATGTGCGTCCACAGCATAACACCGGTGGCGGTAGGGTCGCCTGAGGCGATGGAAAGATCAAAGATATTCGAAGGATCATTGTTGTTCAGGGGTAATGGTGCCTGGGCAGAATTTCCTGTCCAGCTCAAGCTGTCTGCGGCGCTGGCCTGTTGGCTTGTGGATAAGACATAGGGGGTTGCCATGCCGGCAGCCATGATGCCGAGAAATTTCCGACGGTTGAAAGTGCTCACAGTCATCTCCTTACGGAATGTGATTCATCAGAGGCAGGCCTTTGGTGAGGCTCTGGTATTTAAACAAGTGTTTTAATTTAACGGGTGTCTGTGAAGAAGATATGACTGTTTTATTGTAGACAACGGGAGGATAACGATTGTGGAAATCAGAAAAGGTGCCCTGGCATGGGCACCCTGATCGTATCAGTGGCTATCTGATTGTCAGAACTCACCCTTTTGCATACGGCATCCCTGGGCCAGTTCCACAGTGAAACTCCAGTCGTCCAACCAGAAGTTTGGCGCGGCACCACCGTCAAAGTTGGTGACTTTCCATTCCAGCACAACAGGAACCACCTTTGCGGTGTCACCTTGGCTGTTGATAATGCACTTGTGACGATCCAGTGCATGAGATTCCCAGGAAGCGACGGTTTCTGAACCGCTGTCAGTACTGTCAAATGCATAGGTGTCCGGTGGGAAGCTTGAAGCCGCCGGTGCGGCTTCAGCACCATCAACCAGCACCCTAACTTCACACCAATCCTGAGCGACGCTACCGGGTTCATGACAACGGGATTCTGCGGTAAACGCCACGTTCACGAGAACATTCTTTCCAGCAGGAACCACGATTTTTGTGGCCGCGCCAGGCAGTGGTATGAACTTTTCAGACGTCGTGGTGCGAGGCTTGGTACTGGTGATGGCCCGCTTGAAGTAGTGTGCTCCTGCGGTATAGATCTCGTAGTCGTATTCTTCGAGTTTGAGATTTGCCTTGAGATCATCGTTTAACTGATAGCTGAGGGGAACTTGAGGGGTCAGTTCGCGAACTTCGGCTGGATCAGCAGCAACCGCCTGATGACTGGCCAAGACAGCCGTGAGGATCATGGAAAGGGATGCGACTCGTTTCATATCAGGTCTCCATATCTTTTATCATTGAAATCGCTCTTTGTTGAGCGTCTTCCAGTTATCGCTGATCAGAAGACTGTCTGCAGTGCGGTAATGGACGTAATTTCTGTGCAGTATTACCACCTAGGGGTTTGGCTCGATGGTATTGGCTTGACCCGTCTACAGGTTCATCCTTTAGGCTTGGCTCGCTGAATAACAAGAGTGGGTCAAAGAGAGGACATCAAATGAACATCAAATCCGGACATCTGGAAGATCAGGTCTTTCAGGCTGAGTTTGAAAACAACACCTTGAATCCTGAATGTTTCGACCATGTCGGGCACCTTAGAATCGCTTGGTTGTATCTCCAACAATGTGATCTGGAAACGGCGCTACAGAAAACCTGTCTGGGCATTAAAAGTTATGCTGAAAGCCTGGGGGCCGCCGGCAAGTATCACCATACGCTGACCGATGCCCTGGTGAGGATTATGGCGATGCGTTTGTCTGAAACGACGGGAGAGAGTTTTCAGGCGTTTCTTGAACAGAACTCGGACTTGGTCAATGATGCATTGGGCGTGGTTCAGCAGTACTACAGTCAGGACCTATTGAACCGGGAAGAGGCTCGCTTGTCTTGGGTAGCGCCGGATTTGAGAGCTCTATTTGAATAAATTATTGTGTTGTGGAGGCCATTTACACCTATGACAGGACCCATCCTAGAACCATGCAAATCTTAGATGCTCTCACGAGGCGGTTTCACCGATCTAAATATGTACGCCAGCTTCCGTTCTATCTAATGCGAAGCTTTGGAGTGAAAAAGTATTACTCCAAAAAGGAAGTTGAAAGCGCGATAGTCAGGTGGAAGTTCAACGCCCATTATGCGGAATTTGGATATGCAGTAGCCTGCCACCCGGATAAGTTAGCGTCAGATAGGCTGCATGATTTAAGAAAACAAATTGCTGAAAAATACGGGTTGCCACAGGATTTTAGTGCTTTTGAACTCATCAGACTGTCTCACTTTAAAGGTAACTGGTATTCAGGCAGCTCGGATAATGCCGAATACTGGAAGTTGCTTGCGTTGGTGGAAAAGAAGGAAAATGAATATCAAGGTAATAACCGATGATTAACTTTAGAGACCAAGAGCAGAAAGACGTCTTTTTACACTTTGCGCGAGCCTTGAATGACGATCTCGCTGTTGCGGTAGCGGAACATCAGAAGGAAGTAACGACAAAAGAAGATGCTATCAATCTTGCTAGATTTTATTGGCGTATGGTAGATCAAGCCGTACTGGCGGACAGAAACAGCGAAGCCATCAATGGAATTGTTGGTATGCAGTCCATCATGGAAGACTTGATCAATATTGTGGGTGGTTATCTTGAGCGCAATGGTTTTGCGGAACAGTGGGAAGCTGAGGAAGGGGATTAGATCTTCGCTCCTTCTGGCGGTCATTTTTATTTTAGCGGGCTCCACAGGAGGCTCAATGCTGCGTTATCTGGAAAACAGCTTTATATTTCCTGGCGTTCCTTCTGATATCCCCTCCTATGCGCTGTATAAGCCCCACGAAATCTGGCTGCAGAGTGACGGAGCCAAGCTACAGGGTTGGAAGTATGATGTTGCTGAGCCCTCTGGTGATCGAATACTGCTTTACTTTGGTGGGAATGCTGAAGACGTCACCCAGATGTTCAGCAGTGCTGGCCTTTGGGGTGTTCAAACCGTCTTCACATTTAACTACCGAGGTTATGGAAACAGCACTGGAAGTCCCTCACAGGATGCGTTATATGCTGATGCTCTGAAAATCTTTGATGATCTGGTATCGGACTATGGGGTTGATGGGAGGAATCTGGTGGTTCTAGGCAGAAGTCTCGGGTCGGCTGTTGCGATTTATCTGGCTTCCCAGAGAAGTCTTGAAAGATTGGTGTTGGTGACGCCATTCGATAACCTGATTTCAGTGGGCAAGCGTCATTTTCCATTCCTGCCCGTGCAGAGTCTTCTCTCACAGACGTTTCCGTCCTCCAAGTATGCTGATGAAATTGATGTGCCTGTGTTAATGCTGATTGCTGGCCAGGATGAGATTATTCCAATGGACAGTTCCATGGCACTTTATAATTTGTGGAAAGGGCGTAAGGAGGTCAGTCTGATTGAGCGTGCAGGCCATAACGACCTGCAACTTTACGAGACCTTCGATCAGGAAATCAGTCGATTCCTCAGTGGGTCAATACAGACCCCCTGAAATCCCGACGATTGAACAATCTGGGATCATAGGTGGCAATCATATTGTTTAGTCCATCAAATATGGTATGAAAGGCTTTAAAAGTTCTGTCAACGGCTGCGATAACCCGCTCACGCTCTCTCTCGGTCAGATGATGGCTATGAAATACCGCCATTAGATTCTCTTCGTTGTGGGATAGTTCCGCCTGGTAATGATGATTTGAAAAAAATAGAAGGTTCAGGTGTTTATCGCCGGATGAAGTATTTTTGACGATATGGCAGAAGAATACTTCGCTGGCCGCTTCGATAGCTTCAATCAATGCCAGTCGAGTGTAGTCGTCATCAGTGCTGATGATCTGACTCATGATCTCGTAGGAGCTGTCGCGGACAAATGACAGGCAGGGAGAGTAAAGGGTATATAGGTCGGGTGTCTGGATACCAAGGGCGGCCAGGTCGTGCAGGTACCAGAGTTCGTGCCCCGAATCTTCCTGTCGGTGTTGTTCGGCAATTTTTCCGAGTGAAGGGTCGTTGAATTTGCTGGCATTCAGACGCAGAGCATCCTGAAATGTCATGATCCAGAAGCTCAGCCCTAATCCGCAAATCGGTAAAAGTATATCGTTATCGATTTGACTGAAGTTCAGGAAAAAGTTTTCGTGGGAGAGCTTTTCCTTTTCTTCATTGATATGTATATACACTTCTTTCATATAGCGTCCCTTCCATTTTTAGCCAGCGATATCACGCCGCCAGCGGCATAGTGCTTTATTGCAGGATCAACTGTCGTAAGCTCTCTTCTGCAATACCACTTTCCATCCATCGCGAATTCGCGACGATTAGTCCCTTAATGTTGATGTTAGCATGGTCGGGTTGTAAGCCACCGTCGCCATTTATTAGCTAATTGAAACGACAAACAGTTTTTGTGTAATAAATGATATGCAATTGTTGGCAGGCAAGTGTTTTGAGAATCACGGTCTTTGGCTTTGCGCTGATTATTCTGTGAAGCGTTGAATAATCAGGTCAACTGCCTCCTCAGCCAACTGCATGGGATCTTTATTCTGGTGTTCCCCATCAGGTGCCAGGGGAGACCGGCCCTGCAGGATCAAAGAAGCCATGCCATGAACGCTGGACCAGAGTGTAAAGGCGGCAAGCTCCACAGGTATTTCTTTAAGGTATCCGGCTGCCTGACACTGCCGGATGCTTTCCTGTAGAAATGAGAGAGTGCGCAGGCCATCATCATGTGAGAAAGGGTTTTCCTGCAGTCTTTCATTGAGTGCTCTTCTGGGTCCCGGCAGATGAAACATGAGTTCATATAGTGCAGGGTTTTCCAAGGCAAAACGGATGTAGGCCAGGCCGCCAAGGCGTAATCGCTCTAAGGGATTGTCACCGGCATTGATAGCCGCTTCATTCTTGTAGGCGTACAACAGCTTGAACCCTTCATCGTGAATTGCCAGCAGGAGAGATTCTTTATTGGCAAAGTAGCGGTAAAGTGCCGGTGTCCGACAGCCCACGGCGGCGGCCACATCCTTCAGCGACAGGCTGTCCAGGCTTTGTTGCTCTGCCAGTTTCAATGCCGCTTCGAGGGCTGCCTGGCGAATATCGATTTGGTCTTCTTTGCGGGGGCGGGCCACATTAACTCCTGCTGGCACTGGCTTCCAGGGGCTGACTGGAATTGATTAACCGGTTCATTTTAAACACATTCACAATCAGCACCAGGATGAGTGTTGTGCCCACAATGATCACCGGATAGACCGCAGGCGTTTGTGCAAAGAAAGCAGGGGATTCACCCGGATAAAGTTTGTGTGGACCAAATGATAATAAAGATTCCAGGGCGATGATCCCGGCGACTGTCGGAAGCCATCGTGAACCTGTCAATATCAGTCCGATACAGAGAGCACTGAGTGCCATTGAGGCAGCCAGAGTTGGCGCGATAAATGCCGGTGGATGAGGCATGGTCTGAGTGAACAAGGCTGACAGCATAATCAGCTTGAGCATGACCAGTCCGAGCAAAGCGCTGATAGCGAGTGTACGATGTTTGTCCAATGGTTTGGCCATGCTTTCCTGCTCCTTCAAATAAGTTAATCAAATTAAGTTAATGGGATTAACTTATTGGTTGGTGAGAAATTAGTCAAATTCTCATTTATGAATATGAGCTGGACAGGAGCGAATGATAAGCTGCATCAATTAGTTATCGGTTTTAAAGGTCTTGGTAGAGTGGAGATTGAATTCGATTTTGGCCCTGGTAAGGTGGTAAAGACATTTGACCTTAACCAATCCAGGCAAGTTGGAAGAGACTGGATGTCGGTCTATTGCAAGAATGAGCAAGGTTACAATACAAAAGCGTTTAAATGGCACATATTCAGTGGTGGAGGCTATCCCAGTGTGTCTGGAGAAGAAGCTCGTGCTGCCTATGGACAACACGAAGCGACACTTTATGTGATCATGCCTAATACAGGTGGCTGTGCAGTGTTGACTGATGCCAAGCCGACAAGCTGTTCATTATCAGATTACTATGTCTTCCCGGAAAATCTCGCATGGACTATGGCATTCACTCATGAAGAGGGTTGGCTAGGCCCGTATTTCGCTAAACATCCTCAGTACTCTTCTTTGCAGCAGGAGATCTTCCAGCAAATTGAAAAGCAGCACCAGAAAGAGCTCGCTCGTAAAAAAGGATGGTGGTAACAACTCATATCAAAAGCGCCCGATATCGAGCGCTTTGAGGCAGTCGCTTGGCAACTGCCAGAGATGTCAAAATTTTCAGGCTTTGGAGAAGATCTGCATAAACATGTCATAGTCGGCGCCCGGGCCTGGATCGCTATCGGCAGCATGCTCTGGCGCATACAGGCTGTCTGTTATTGCGAAGCAGTGACATCTGAGCTGGTAAATGTCGGATAACCAGAAGGTTTGTATTCGTTGATATTGTTCAGGAAGTTGCTGTCCTTCATGGGAATGGTTGCTGAGCCATAGTCGTAGCTGTTCAGCCGCTGGCGCATTGCCTCGTTATCTAGGCCGTCTCCAGTGACTTGATACCAACTGATGATGGTTGGTGTCAGAAATGATCCATAGGGGTTTTCGGCATATTCATTACTTTTGGCAAAGCGCATGGCATGCGTGGTGATGCCATCTTTGTGATAGACAATTTTCAGGTGGCCGTTTTCAAACGGGAGCTCAGATGCAGGTTTGGTGAACAAGTCGCCATGGGCACTGTAGCTGCCATGAGTGACAACACCATTTTTCGTCCATACGGCAGCGTGTTCCCAATCATGTCGATGTCCGCCTCCAAAATAGTGGAACACCTGATCTTTTTCAAAATACAGGGCATAGAAGTGTCCACAATAGGTGTCTCCGTTGCTGGTTTTGCACACATAACGGTGCAGTGTATTGGAAGTCAGCAGGAAATTGCCTGAACGGCAGCCGCCGGTGATGGTACCGGAAGTTTTCAGTCCGGCATTTTGTTCGCCGCTACGGCTGATACCTGCGCTTGGAAGGCAGCCGTCACCATCAAAATCAAATACGGGTTCTAGGTTGTTGATCACGCCGTTGGGCGGTAATGCTTCGTCCAGTTTGGCAAAATCACTTGCCTGGGCGTGATGGGTGATGAGCAAAGCCAGGACAGTGCAGGTCATGACAGGTAAGACGGTGAGTCGTAAAGCGGAAAGTCGGGCCGTCAGGGGAATGCTATTATTCATCTTATTCTATTCCTTTGAAGTTCCTTGTAAGTGATTACTTATGTTGCGGAACCAATATATATCCTTTGCATACGACAGGAATGTGACGTCGGGGACAGTTTTTGACTTCGGTGCCGATAGTTGATTCAATCTTTTCGAGAGATCAATAGTCCGATCGCCATAGACGATCCTACCGATTGAGGGTCAGCCAACCAATCTGGAGAATGCGGAAAACCTTAGGCTCGACGTTATCAGGTGAAACAGGTGTTGGCAGCGCAGTCCGGTGAATCGGTAAATCAGGATTCCTGGTCAATCGCCCAGGTAGGTGCGTGGTTGGCGGTATTCGCAATGGCCGTTTTCGCCACACTGAACATCAAGGGTGAGGATCAGATCGTGAAGGTCAGGTATCTCCAGCATGCCTGTGAGAATTGCTATCACCTGAAAGTGGAAGCGGCAACCGATGTAACCCTGGTTGAGCGCGTCATTGTTCCTGCCTCAAACAACCTTGAAGTCTCCGACCTGATCGCTGAAGCGGTCAATTCCGGGGAAAGCCTCTGCCTTTACGGCTCGCCCTATTTGTTTAACTTTGATCCTGTTCAACTGGAGCCGGAAGGTATTCGGTTTTATGTGAAAGCGCGTTATCTGGCTGAACAGTGTCAAACTCTGTAACCCTTTTTTTGTTGTCCCTTCGTGATAGAGTTCTCAGTATTAACAACCCAGAGCCAGTTGAGATTAACGATGACATCTCAACATACTTCATCATTATGTTGATCGCCACCGTAGCGATTGGGGGGGGGCATGCTGGGGTATGCTTATGCAACGGGCAAAACCCGACAGATGCTGGCAAGCAAGCGAGCCCGGCGCAATGTCAACCGTACGGCCGGTGGCATCATGGCTTGCAGCGGCGTCCTGCTCGCTGCTAAAGCCTGATGCATGATGTTGAAAACCTATCAAGTGGAAAATTGATTCACCAGGGCCTGTAGATTACTCGCCATACGGGCAAGATCCTGGCTGGCAGATGTCGTATGTGCCGTGCTGGTGGACGTTTCCGTTGCCATTTCGTTGATTTGATCGATATTTCGGTTCAGCCCTTCCAGCACTTGAGCCTGTTGTTCCGCTGCACTGGCGATTTGGGTACTCATATCTGTGATCCGACTCACGGACTCGACAATGGTGGACAGCAGAGTGGTTGAGTTCTGTGCGTAATCGACAGCGGACTTTGCCTGCTGGCGGCTTTCTTCCATGACCTTGACGGCTTCCCGTGATCCTTCCTGCAGTTTACAGATCATTTCGTTGATCTTTTCGGTGGATTCCTGAGTTCGCGCCGCCAGAGCCCTGACCTCATCAGCCACGACAGCAAATCCACGACCCTGCTCTCCGGCTCTGGCCGCTTCGATGGCAGCGTTAAGCGCCAGCAGGTTAGTCTGCTCTGCGATGCCGTTGATCACTTCAACGATGGAATTGATTTCCGTGCTATGAGTCTCCACCTGCTCGAAGGTGTGAGCAGAGCGTTCAATTTGCATGGCCAGCTCGTTAATCTGTTCAACCGCTTTGGCGACGACATCCTGTCCGGTCTGGGAATGCTGATTGGCTTCGCTGGCTGCGCCTGCTGTCGCATGGATGTTGCCTGCCACATCCTGAACGGTGGCGGTCATTTCATTCATGGCGGAAGCGACCTGTTCGGTTTCGTGCTGCTGCTGGTTAATGATCTTGCCAGTCTGTTCCGTAATGACAGAGAGTTCCTCTGAAGCGGAAGAAAGCTCATCGGTTGTCGAGCTGATCGCGCCCAGCATGTCCAGTAACTTTTTACGCATTCCGTTCATGGCGTTGAGCAACTCACCAATCTCGTCTTTGCTGGTGACCTGTATTTCCTGCTTCAGGTCTCCGGAGGCGATGGTAATTGATTGTCTGATGGCTTTGACAATAGCACTGGCAATCAGCCAACCCAATACCAACCCGAACACTGTGCTGATCAGGCTGATGATCCACAGTACTTTGACGGCGGCGATTTCCTTGTCCCTGGCAGTCAGCGCACTTTTCTCGGTAAACCCACTGATTTCCCGGACCAGTGATGACAGCTGCTGATCCAGCCTTTTCTGCTCGCCTTCAGTGGTTAGAAGCAGATTTTTATCGGCGTTGGCACCGGCACCGAAGAGTTCTTTGACATGCCTGATGTAATTCAGATAGATCCCTTCGATATTGTTCAGTTTGGTCTGGACTGATTTGAACTGCTGCAGGGCTTCCTGGGTTTCAATGGTTGAGAGCGCAGAGTTAACCAATGAATTTGCTTCTTTGAATTCTTGCTGGATGGTTGATGTCAGCTTGTCGAAGCGATTCTGACTTGCCTGAACGTCAGCCGCGTTGGAGAGATGAAGAGCCTTTTCAAAGGCTACAGCCTGTTCAAGTTGGTGGATGGTAATCGTTGTCAGTATTTCCGTTAGAGGTATATCGGCTTCTACGACTTCAGTCAGTTTTTTTCCAATCCCTGTCATGGTGACGATGGCAAATCCTGAGTTCAGAAATAGCAGGAGCAGTAAAATACACACTAGTCCAATTAGCTTTATTTTTATGGAAAGGTTGTGATACCAGCTCATGGATATTTGTCTCCGGTTAATCTAGGGACTCACAGAAAAACATCTGTGTTGCCATTGATACGTCAGAAGTTGGATAAAGTGTTTATTTATCCCGACTCAACTGCACTTTCTTTCAGTTTTTTTTTGCCAGGCCAACTTTTTGCCTTGCTTTAGCGTCTTCGCCAAAGTTTTTTATACTCCCGAGGATTGCCCCAAAATGAGAGGACGACAAAGTTAAGTGTAGACACTGGATGAAAAGCGACAAGGCGTTGGCATTGAGTTTAAGCAGTTTGAATTTCGTTGTCGGGCATGAACGAAGATCAAGTGTTCACTGAAAGGGAAGGCAAGGGTAGGTGGAATTGCGCTGATCGATGGAGGGTGGGCGAAAACGGAGACACCGGGACGAGTCGGTATCTCCGTGGTTTGTTACCGCTTATGTTCTTTTGGTGCTATTGCTGCGGATGGCCAAGTCCTTCATGGATCGCATTCAGGATATTGCCGTTGTCCGCATCGATTTCCCAGCTGAATATGCCGGCGAATCCATTATTCCGGACATACTGTCCCTTGGCTTTGACAGAACGAGCGTTATCAAAGGTAATCAGGGAGCCGTTGGAGTAGTTCCACAGATAAGGAGCTTCGGCTGATTCGTCATAGAAATACTTATAGCCGTTAACACCCTGGCCGTTGGCACCACCCAGCATGTTCTGCTCAATCGCACGGTAATCCAGGACTCCGTCTTCCCAGGTGCCGGCATGTTTACCGCCACCGGTGCCTACGAATGGGTCAGTTTCTGTCCCGCCGGATACACCTTTCCAACCGCGTCCATACATGGCGGCACCAATTACCAGTTTGTTGGCAGGAACGCCGGCCGCCATCAGGTTGTCCAGGGTGGCTTCAGCGCTGAAACCTTCATGGATTTCGTGATCAGCCGGGTAGATACCGGTCTGGTGGCCCAGTTCGTTATTCCAGGCACCGTAGTAGTCGTAAGTCATGGCAAAGATATAGTCCATGTACTGTACGGCGTTGGAGTAATTGACTGAGTCAATCTTGCTGGGCGCGGCACCCACAGCTGAAGTCAGCTGATATTCGCGTCCGGTTTCAGCTTCCAGGGTATCCAGGGCTGCACGCAGGTCGTGCATCAGCTCTGCATAACCATCGCGATCCTGTGGCAAGCCAAGGTCGGGATTGGCTCCGCCACCACCGGGATACTCCCAATCGATATCCACACCGTCAAAGAACTTGTAGGTTTTCAGGAAGTCGATGACGGAATCCACGAAAACAGCACGTTTTTGAGGGTCGTTGGCAAAATAGTGGAATGGGTCAGACAGGGTCCAGCCACCAATGGAAGGCAGGATGGTGATATCTGGATGAGTCTTTTTCAGGCGGCGCAGTTGGCCGAAGTTTCCACGGATTGGATCATCCCATTTGTCGCCTGGATAGCTTTTTTCCAGTGCGGCAAAGCGGTCGTGGATCGTGACTGTGTAATCCTGTTGATCGCTGCACTCATTCATCAGTACCGAATGGCCTTGTGGGTTGGCGATTCGCAGAGATTCATTGGGCCCACAGACTGCAATAAAAGCATACAGAAGGTGGGTCAGGTTACGCGCGGGAATTTTTTCCACCGGGAAGTTACGGCCATAAACGCCCCATTCAACGAAGTAGGTGCCAACAACGCTGCCAGTAGTGTTTTCATAAGGCTTGTTGTTCTCGTACAGAGGTTTTGGCCAGCCGGTGGTATCGACGTCATCATCGTTGCCGTTATCGTCACCGCCGTTATCACCACCATCATCTCCGCCGTCACCCGGGCAGCCGGAATCGTCTACCAGCTCCCATGGACCCCATTGGCTTGAGCCGGGTACATTGCCCTTTGTCCACCATTTAGCACTGTAGATGGCGCCATCGTAGTAGACCTGCATACCTTGGGTATAGGTTTCCGAAGCACTCCACTCGGGCGCGGTGGTATCGCAGTCGCCGGAATCACCACCAGAGTCTCCTCCGGTATCACCGCCGTTGTCCCCATTATCTCCACCGGTATCGCCGCCAGTGTCCCCGTTATCTCCGCCGGTATCACCACCATCATCGCCACCTGTGTCTCCACCGTTGTCATTGCCGTCAGTGGCGTTCAGACCTTCCAGTGTGGCTTGAGTGAAGGCACCTGCGGGGGAATCGATACCTGAACACAGATCAAGGCCGCCATTACAGTTCTGGCCCTGGTCACGACTGATTGCCCAGAAACCGATCGAGTAAAGACCATTCTCGCGGGCAAAGGTTGCCTGGTTCTTCTGCTCTTCAATCGAGGTCACATGGCTGTCATCCGCCATACCGATCATGCTGATGATGCCATACATGTTGCGGGCTTTCGGGAAATTATCGAAGCCTGAGGCACAGTCTCTGGCAACCGGTTCTGAGCATTCACCGGTAATCTCCTTGGCGATCATGCCGACAGATACTTTCGCTGCCTGATAAACGTCCCGGTTAAGGCTGTAGTAATCGAATGACATGGCCGTGACGGCAGTTAGGGCATCTGCCTGGTACATTTTTTTCGCCATGCCGATGACTGAGTCAGACAGACCATATTCGCCGCCATAGCTGGGGACGGTCAGGGTAATGTCGTGGTTGGGTAGTTGCTTGCGCACTTCGGCCATGATGGCGACCATCTTATCGACTGCAGCCGGGTTCTCGGTGTAGGACCCCTCGAAGTCCACGTCGATAAAGTCAAAGTGATTGTCCTGGATGAAGTTCACGAACTTGGTGGCAACTTCCTGGGCAGTTCCGGGCATATCGGTCAGATAGCCGGCAGTCGCTCCGCCGGTTGAAACACCGACTTTTACGCCTTTCTGGCGGGCTGCATTGATTTGCCTGGTCAGTTCATTGGCGTCGTCTGACTGCAGCTTGATTTCGTCACCATAGGCCAAGGCGAAAGCCATCAGAACGTGATCTACATTCGCCGGCATCTGACTGATGTCATTCAGCCAGTAAGAGGAATTTTGAAGGCTCCAGGAATAAAAATAGGGGACGAACTTGGTGCCGGTAAGATCGCCGGTATTGCCGTCGTCTCCACCGTTATCTCCATCGTCTCCGCCATTATCACCACCGTCATCACCGCCATTGTCTCCGCCGCTGCAGTGATCAGGTTCTTCGTAACGCCAGAGTGATCCGACTTCCGGTGTCCAACCAGTGCCCGGATAGGCTGTGTGGGTAGTCAAAGCTTCATAAATTCCGGCGTTGTAGGTGACGTACTGGCCGGCGGTGAAGGTATCTCCTTCCTGCCAGGGCCCGGAGACCTGGCTACAATCCACACCCCAGGCAATCTGGGAGGCGGCAATGAGGCCTGCGCAAAGCGCTGACTTCATCATTCCGGATTTACTATGTCTTAAGTTTGTGAACATAGGGATATCCTTTAGTCAATTGATTCGTTGTCAAAAGCAGGAAAAGTCCGTTCGCCATGTTGACGACCACAACCGACACAACCCCGATGGAGCTCCCATAAAGCCTCCCGGCTTCACTGTGAAAGCCCTTACCAGCACAAAGCGCTCTTCCATTCACTCAATTGCCAGTACTGCGTAATCCATCGCTGAACAAATGTCCCTGCAGGCGCCTGGTGGTGTCTGCTCATTTTTCGAGCAGAGTTCAAAATACCAAATAGATACCAAAAATGGCAATAATTTGTTCATATTTTGACAAATGGAATTGTAAAGGGTCCAGAAGTTCTCACTTGAAATTGGATTTATAACTAAAGAGGTATACTTCGTGACGAAAGTGGTAAATACCATTTTAGGCTCTTAATGAGGGCTGACAATCTGTCGTAGTGCCTAGTCTGTTGAGGATAAA
The DNA here is from genome assembly GCF_000376785.1 of Hahella ganghwensis DSM 17046. Lineage (GTDB taxonomy): Bacteria > Pseudomonadota > Gammaproteobacteria > Pseudomonadales > Oleiphilaceae > Hahella > Hahella ganghwensis. Next base: position 117,464 of record NZ_AQXX01000140.1, on the reverse strand, counting down.
TCAATCATTTTTATGGAAAATAAACGATAAATAATGAATTTTTGAGACTTGATCGATTTAACTGCTGAGGAAATTGGTATTGCTTTTCTGATATAAGACTTAGTGTTCTATAATGAATTCGTGTTCATCTATTCGAGGATAGCGTTTACCGGATAATCTCCCCCGCAAAATACCCCCCTGGGAGGATAGTGTGATCAATAGTCTCGCTCTTAGTATTAGTCAGGCTCTATGGCCGAGTTGACTGTTTGACGACGGCCTTTGGCTCAACACCGGATATCCAGAAGGAATATCCAACGAAAACAAGAACAAAATTCCAAAGGAGCATGCTGCTATGTCTTCCAATTTCAACGCACCTATCAAAGCCAACGCGTCTACCAAATCAGGCACGAGCCGCCTTTCTCTCTGTATAAAGGTATTGTCTGTTTCCTGTGTTTCTTCTCTCGTAAGTCTGGCGTCTCTGGCGGTTGCGGATGTCCCTGGAAAAAGCGGTGAGGGGGTACGATTCCACGGCGGTGATGAAATCATTCTCCAGGGGTTTCACTGGAATGTCGTGAGAACCGCAGAAAATAACTGGTATAACGTTTTGCAAAGTAAAGCGGCAGATATCGCCGCTGACGGGTTCACCGCTATATGGTTACCGCCTGTTTGGCGGGACCAGTCGTCCTATGACGCCGGATCAGGTGTCACCTTCGGTGGCGAGGGATATTTCTGGTCGGATTTCAATAAAAACAGTCGTTACGGTAATGATGCCCAGCTTAAAGCGGCTGCCTCGGCGTTAACTTCGCAGGGCGTCAAAGTTCTCTACGATATGGTGCCCAATCACCATAATCGCGGCCACACGGGAGATGAGCTGGATTTACCTTCCTGGCAGGGACATTATCGCTCAGACTGTAGTTTCTGTGATGATGGTGATCCATTCATCAGCGGTGATTCAGATTTCAATACAGCGGACAGTACGGTCTATAACCTCTTTCTGAACGAAATGAGTAACCTGAAGAATAACTATCAGGCAGGAGGCTTTCGTTTTGATTTCGTTCGTGGTTATGACCCGGCCAGGATTAATGCCTGGGTGGGGAACTCCCATGACAGTAGTTACTGTGTCGGGGAGCTCTGGAAATCTTCGGGTGAATATCCCGCCTCTGACTGGCGTCACTCGGCCAGCTGGCAGGAAATTATCAAGGATTTTGCGGATAACTCGAATTGCTCTGTCTTCGATTTTGCCCTGAAAGAACGTTTTCAGAACGGCAGTATCTCTGATTGGCGCAATGGCCTAAACGGTAATCCGAATGCCCGTTGGCGTGAGGTTGCTGTCACCTTTGTGGATAACCACGACACCGGATATTCTCCGGGACCTCTGGGTGGTCAGCACCATTGGGCTCTGCCAGACGCGAAACGTAAGATGGCCTATGCTTTTATCCTTTCAAGTCCGGGTACACCGGTGGTGTATTGGTCGCATATGTATGACTGGGGACTGGAGTCTTTTATTCGCCATCTGATTCAGGTTCGCAAAAATGCAGGTATCAAGGCTTATTCTCCCATCAACTTCCATGATGGGTTCAGTGGCCTGGTGGGCACCACGACTGGTGACAGTGGCAAGATCCTGTTTGCGCTGGATTCCAATATTAGCGACCCGACAGCAGTTGCCTCAGGCTCCTGGACCCAGGTGGTGAATGAGGATAATGGACAGATTCAAATCTGGTCACAGGGGGCCAGCGGCGGTACGACAGTGCCGGTTGACTTTCAATGCAACAACGGCATTACAACACCGGGTAACAGTGTTTATGTGGTCGGGAATAATGCGAATCTCGGTAACTGGAATGTCGCTTCGGCGATCAAGCTTGATCCTACCGCCTACCCAACGTGGACTGGAACGATCACATTGAACAGTGGTTCCTCTTCTGAATGGAAATGCATTATTCGAAGTGAAGCCAATCCCAGTGAGGTTATTCAGTGGGAAAGCGGTGCCAATAATACGGTGACGGCGGCTCAGGGTGTTAGTACCGTCGGAACTTTTTAATCGGATATCTCTTGCCCTGGTGTAAGGCAGTAGAGTAATTGCCTCTCAGGCGATGATAATCAACTATGCTTAACAGCATTCGTGCAGGACAGGAGATGTCATGATGTGTCAAGGCTGGCTCCGGAGGCTAGGTATATTTCTTTGCCTGGTGCTTTATTGCGGAACTGCTAGACCGGAGATTGAGATTCGTTTAGTCACAGGAGAGTTTCCCCCTTTTACGGGGGAAAACCTGCCCAATGGCGGCTTTTTTACTGAACTAGTCAGCACTGTTTTCTACGAGCTTGGCTACGCGATTGATATCAGTTTTGCACCATGGAAGCGTGGCTATCAGGATACTCTGGAAGGGAAATATTCTGCTACATTCCCCTACAGCTATAGTCAGGAAAGGGCTAGGCATTTTAAGTATTCAGAACCATTGCGCATAAATACAGTGCATATTTTCGTGCATAGAGATTCGCTTTTGCGTTATCAGGAATTGAAGGATCTTCATGGAGCGAGATTTTGTACTGGGTTGGGCTATAACATTTTTCCGCCGTTAAGAGAGGCGCGGGATATGAAGATAATATCGATTACAACTGTGCCGAAAATTGAGAACTGTTTCCGGATGATTGCTAATCGACGTATGGATGCAACTTTTTTGAATTCTGAAGTAGGCTGGGAAGAGGCTTTCAGAGCGACAGGAGATGCGGATCAGTTTAAAACCCTGGAAAAGCCGATCTATGTGGTTCGGGAGTATTTGATCCTGTCGAAGGAATATCCAGAAAGCGAGATGCTGTTGAATAACTTCAATACTGGCTTGAACAGGTTGATAGAGAATGGCAGGTATCAGGAAATCGCTGATCACCACGGAGTGAAATTAGAGCACTAAGCTGCAAAATGCTATATCTCAATTTGCGTACCCAGGACGCGCAGCACCTCGTAAGTGGTGGTCAGGCCATTCTGTACCCTGGACTTGGCATCTTCTGCCAAAGTCGTCATTCCATTGGCAACGGCAATTTCCTGGAGTTCCTTGCTCGAAGCGCCCGCGGCAATGTAATGGCGAAGTTCTTCAGTGAAGGTCAAAACTTCATAAATACCGATACGTCCTTTGTAGCCATGGTTGCATTTGGGACATCCTTTGCCTTGATAGGTTTTCATTTGAGGATCATCAAATAACGGACCCAGCAGGTAGACCTCTTCTTCATTGGGTGTGATTTCTTCCCGGCAATATTCGCAGATTTTTCGGACCAGTCTTTGGGCGATAATGCATTCCATTGCCTGGGCAACAACAAAAGGTTTAATTCCCAGGTCCAGCAAGCGGGCAATGGTACCTACCGAAGAATTGGTGTGCAGGGTTGAAAAAACGAGGTGTCCGGTGAGTGAGGCATGCAGTGAAACTTCTGCGGTTTCAAAGTCACGGATTTCCCCCAGCAGAATAATATCCGGATCCTGTCTCAGAATTGCCCGGAGTACTGACGCAAAGCTCAGACCTATTTTTTCCCGAACGGAAACCTGACCTGCCATATCCAGATAAAACTCGACCGGATCTTCGATGGTGACGTAGTTTTTTTCTGTTGTGGCGTTATGCTGCAAGAGGGCATAAAGGGAGGTGCTTTTACCGCTTCCTGTGGGGCCGGTAGCCAGAATCATTCCCTGAGGCTTGTTAATGGAAGCTTCCAGACGCTTGGCATTGAACTCCGAGAGTCCAAGGCTACCCAGGTTTTTCACCGAAGAGTTGCGCTCAAGCACACGCATCACCACCTTTTCACCGTTAAGGGTGGGCAGTGTGGAAATTCGGAGGTCGACCACTCGCATGGGGGTTTTGACTGTGATCCTGCCATCCTGGGGACGTCGGCGCTCGCTGATATCAAGCTCTGACATTACTTTGATTCTGGATACCAGGGACATGTGCATATTGTGGGGTATGCGGATTTTATCCTCCAGAACCCCGTCAATACGATAACGCACGACGATTTGATTGGTGCGCGGGTGTATGTGGATGTCGCTGGCGCCCAGACGCAGCGCTTCTACAATGATGGCATTCACCAGTCTTACCGCAGGAGGCTGCTCAGTTTCTCTGAGTAATTCCTCAAGGGATTCGTCGTCCTCATCTTCGATGACTACTTCGATGCCTTCAAAAGGATCGACACCGGAGACAATGCTTTCAAGATCCTTGAACGAAGTTTCGTCTTCGCCATACAGTTCCTGGAGTTTTCCTTCCACTTCTGAAACCGTGCTGATCACGGGATCTATCTGCAGAGCGGTGGTAAAGCCGAGTTCATCAATCAGTTCTACATTCAGCGGATCAGCCATGGCCAGGAGCAATCGTTTGCCGGTGACTCTGAGCGGTATGATCAGTTGTTTTTGGCAGAAGGATTTGGGTATGAGTGACAGGACTGCCGGATCAACCTGAAATTCCGCCAAGGCCACTTCTTCGAAGAACATTTCTTTTTTTAGCAGGCTGAGTAGTTTCTTCTCTTGAATCCATTGCTTTTCCAGAAGCAATTTGACAACCGGTTGCTTGCGGGACTGCTGAAGTTTAAATATTTGCTGTACCTGTTGTTTATTCAATAGATTATGCTTGTGCAACATCAAAGCCAACTGGCTGCGGTTCTGCTGAGCCAGCTTGGAAAATGTTTCCAGGTCTTTTTGTTGTTGCGCTGCAGTTTTTTCCAGCAGTTTGTTTTTCTGGATCAGGTCATACTGTTCCAACGCCAGAGCAACAGTGACGCGGAGGTCATCGTCATTCCAGGGTTTGAGGATAAACCGATAGACAGCACCTTCTTTGATGGCCGACATGACGGCCGTGGTGTCGGCGTGTCCGGTCAGCATGATACGCATGGTGTCCGGCGATTGCTCTTTGACTTTGTGGAGCAGCTCAGCACCGCTCATGCCAGGCATCATGTAGTCTGATATCATCAGGTGAATACGAGTATTTGATATGATCTGCAGACCCTCAACACCATTGCCTGCTGTATAGATGCGGTAGTTTTCCTTCCTGAATACCCGGGTGAGTGCGTTGAGCACAGCCGCATCGTCATCAACCAGTAGCAGGTTGTATTCTGCGATCCCTTTGTCTGTCACCTGAGGGGAATTAGAGTTCTCCTCCTGATTCACGAATAATGATGCGAAACGAGACATATATCACCTGGTGGGTTTGAGGCTTGTGGTGATCAGTTTGTCTCCGGCGGCTCATGGGCCGTTACCGGAAATTCAATCTGAACGCGGCTTCCCTCTCCCGGTTGACTGATAACTTTGATGGTACCCTGGTGAGCCTGAATAATATCTCGGCAGACCGTCAGACCCAGTCCTGTACCCGATCCAACAGGTTTGGTCGTAAAGAAGGGTTCGTATATCCGACCGAGGGTCTTGGTATCCATGCCGCACCCGGAGTCTTCGATATCGATGAAAATTCTATGGTTCTGCTCATGGCAGCGTACCAGAATCTTTCCAGTGTTTTCGATGGACTGGACGGCATTCAGTAGAATCGCGTAAAGCGCCTGACAGACAGCGGCCTTGTCCATCATGATCGGCGACACTTCTGCTAGTTCCCGAGTGAGTTCAATGCGCTCTTCCAACAGCGGATGTGACAGGTAACAGATACTTTCCAGAATCTCATGCATCAAGACCTGTTGCCTGGCACTGGTCTCAGCACCGACAAATCCTTTCAGATCTCTGACGATTCTGGTGACCCGGGCCACCCCGTCAATGGTTTCCTTCATCAGGGTTTGTAGGTCACTGATGACGAAATCCAGGTCGAAGTTCTCCGACACTGCCGTGATATTCTGACCCTGTCTTAATGCCGTGACGGCTTCGTCAATTTCTCGCAGGTAGGATTTACCCGAATTCATGTTGGACTGAATGAACCCCAATGGATTATTGATCTCGTGAGCAACTCCGGCACCCAGCTGAGCCAGGGCACTGAGTTTTTCCGCCTCATAAACCTGTCGCTGGCGTAGTTCGATCTGCCCAACTTGTTCTTGAACCCGATGTTCCAGTTGTACTGCCAGCTCCCGATATTTGGCCTCGGATTCCATTAGCCGCTGGTGCTTGGTTTGTAGATCGTCGAAATCCTGAAGTACAACCGCATGATGCGCGACGGCTGCCAGCCGGTATCTCGAGGCCTGAAACAGTACGGATTCAAACAGATTTGCTGCAGCCTTCGCCGATTCAGAGGGAGCTTCCGTGACCAGATAGGCAACCGGGCAGATCTGGTATCTGATCGGGTAGGAAGTGTTGATGTCGCTTGCCATGTCACAGGCGTCGATAATCTTAGCGGAGGTGTTCAGAAGAACAGACAGTTTATTTTCCAACTGTTCTATCTCTTTGTCGCTGAGCAAATCCTTGAGAGTGAAATCCGGATCAATATCGGAAATGGGTTTACTGAGTTTTTCCGTTGCTGGTGAAGCTTTAAAATCCGAATCTGTCATCGTTGGAACACTCCATGTCGGCTATTGGCCCAGTAGACCTGATACAAAAGCCTCCCGGCTTAATTGGTGTGTCTTTACGAGGGAAAATTCTTCATCCAGCGCCGGGTAGACCCGTTGCAGAAGTAAATCCAGGGTTTCCATAACGCCCTGGTGCTGAAGAGCCGATGCGAATACTACCGGCCACCAGGGAGTATTTTGCCAGCGCTGTTGGACTTCATCTTCCGACAAAATATTGGGTAGATCCCGCTTATTAAACTGGACCACAAGTGGTAACTTGTCAAAGTCCAGCCCCACACGGCCTGCATTGGCCGCCAGATTTTCGAAGGATTCAAGATTCGTATAACTCTGGTTGGAACGTGAGTCAGCAATAAAGGCGACACCATCTGCGCGCGACAATACCGCCTTGCGAGTACTGTCATGTTCGACCTGGCCTGGGACGGTATAGAGTTTTAACTGAATAAGCAGCCCGCCTGATGTGGCAAACCCCATTGGAAACAGATCAAAGAAGAGGGTACGGTCATTACGTGTTTCCAACACCATCATGTCGCCCTTTAGTTCAGGCGCCACCAGTTCATGCAATGCACCGAGATTTGTGGTTTTACCACTCATTGCCGGTCCGTAATACACCAGCTTAAGAGTCAGTCTACCAGTCCGTTCATCCAGTTCAGCCATGGTGTCCGCTTTCCTAAGTCATCCTTTTGCGTGGCCCATTCACTCAGTATAGAAGATATCGGGAAGCCTGTATGATTGTGCCGGAATTTGAATGAAATAGGTTGCCCCAATCTGTTGCCAGGCTTTGAGTATGAGTTTGAAAAATACTGCTTATGCCGGGGCTGGACTAAAGTTATGTAACTGCAAAAAACGAAGGAGCCTCTGAAAAACGACTTGGGTTTTCATTAGGGTGACAAGCAATGACCGCCTCACCAACGTTTTTCAAAGACTCCCCGAGAGTCGCTGAACGATAATTGGCCGGGACAGGAAGTCGTAATGAAAGCGTGATGACAATCAATCTGACACAACAGCCACGTGATGTTTTGTTCGGAGCCGGGAACATCGGTGGCAAGAGGACGTTGACAGTTAATGAACAGCATTGAGTGTTCAGTTGCCCAGATTAACGGTGCCCGATCCTACCAGGAGGACTGCTATCAGGTTGTGGCTGATCTTCCCTCCGGAGAAGGAAGGCGGGGTCATCTCTACGTGCTCTGTGACGGCATGGGGGGACACGCAGACGGTGCAGTGGCCAGCCAACTGATCTGTGATCACTTTGTTGCTAGCTTCCGTGCCCATTCCATCGAAATCAGGGAGCGTCTGGCGACAGCGGTCAACGAGGCAAACCTGGCGTTGGCAGAATATATTGCCCAGCGTCCGGACAAAAAAAGCATGGGATCAACACTGGTGGCGGTGTGGCTGGAGGAAAACCAGATCTGGTGGGTGAGTATCGGCGATTCTCCACTCTGGTTGATTCGGAAAGGGCAGTTAACTCGTTTGAATGAAGATCATTCGATGGCGCCGGTATTTCAGCGCATGGTGGATCTGGGGCAAATGAGCCAGGCGTCGGCGGATAGTGATATCAAGCGACATGTTCTGCGTTCGGCGGTCAATGGGGAAGATATCCGCCTGGTGGATCTTGTGGAGAAGCCTCTGGAGCTTGTTCCCGGAGATTTACTGATGCTGGCCAGTGACGGTGTGGAGTCTTTATCTGATGAATGCATTCGGGATCTTCTCATCAGCAGTCCATCGGACAGTTGCCAGCGGATACTGAATGAATTGATGCAGCAGATAGAAATGATGAATTTCGAGGAACAGGACAATGCCAGTGCTATCCTGATAAGAGTCTCTGCACCTGCGTGGAATACTCTTTCGCCCTATGGGACAGGTCACCGCCAGTTGAAAGAGGTTCCTCAACAGCGAAGTTCTGCTTCCTCAGCTGGATGGAAGCTGCCTGGCCCGAATGGGCTATGGTATGGACTGGGCATAGTGGTGTTATTGGTTTTAATCGCGATCGTCACGGGGGTATTCAGTGACTGAGCATAGCAACCATTTCCTGGCGACCGGTACCAAAATTGCGGAGTACCGGATCGAATCGTTACTGGGAGAAGGTGGATTTGGCCTGACCTATCTGGCGTTCGACGAAAACCTGCAGAAGCGGGTTGCGATCAAGGAATATCTGCCCGTTGACTTTGCTGTTCGGGCAACGGATGCAACAGTTTATCCCCGAACCGAGTCGACGAAAGAGGCTTTCGAGTGGGGACTGAATGCCTTTATCAATGAAGCCCGCACTCTGGCACGTTTCCAGAACCCCTATATCGTTCAGGTATACCGGTATTTCGATGCCAACGGCACAGCCTATATCGTGATGGAGTACGTTGAGGGGAAAACCCTGCGTAAAATGATCAAGGAACAGGGGAGGCTTGACCAGCGCGCGCTAATGCCGCTTTTGTTACCTATTCTGGATGGATTGTCTGATGTTCATAATGCCGAGATTCTTCACCGGGACATTAAGCCTGACAATATCCTGATCCGAAATAACGGCCAACCGGTGCTTATCGACTTTGGTGCCGCGCGTCAGGCCTTGGGGGCCAAAAGCCGTTCAATTACCACCATTATCACGCCTGGTTATGCCCCCATCGAGCAATACAGCAGCAAGAGCAAGGTCGGCCCCTGGTCGGATATCTATGCACTGGGGGCGGTGGCCTATTACTGTCTGACTCAGATAAAGCCGGAAGATGCGTCAGATCGGGTGGTGGGGGATCATCTGAAGCCTCTGGAAGAAGTTGCGCCGAATCAGGGGAGTCCGATTTTTCTGCAGGCGATTGATACTGCCCTGGCCGTCGCGCCAACCGATCGCCCCCAAACGCTTGAGGAATGGGCAGACATGCTGGCGGCGGGGGAAGACTGGGAGCCTTCGCAGAGCAAAACTGCCAGCGACGAAAATGATGATAAGACCCGCAAAGCAGACGCCGATGGCACCCGGTTAATGTCAGCCTCTGCTATACAGGCGGCAGACTCGGATCAGACCGCCACCCTTGCCAGACCTGCGGATAACAAAGGGGCTGTAAAAGCGCAGCCAGGTAAACAATCTCACAAGCAATCCAAACAGGAAAGCGGAAACCAAGGTGATGGAAATGGGCGTTCATTCTGGCCCTGGGCGCTGGGGGTTGTGTGTGTCGCTATTGCGGCGGTGGTTGTTGTGGGATATGGCGGGAGAGCAGTTTTTTTACTTCCGGATTTTATTGCTGGTTTTCTGCAAACTTCCAAACAATCGGATGGAACGGACTCCCTGGTGCCTGATCAGGTTGTGCCAGAAAAATCGGAGCAAGTCCCAGATCCGGTGACAGAGCCTGTGCGAGAGGACGAGCCGGTAAAACCAGATCCTCCGGTGCCTGAGTATGCGTTGACTGTCACCACAGAGCCTGACAATGCAGAGATCATTTTAGCGGATACTCAGGAGCCTTACGTCAGAGGGATGCGCTTACCTGAAGGAGAATATGCGCTGCAGATCAGTAAAAAGGGTTTTAAGTCTGTCAGTACCACGATTCGCATAGTCGATAAAGCCGTGAGCAAACACTTTGCATTGGAGTCCGTCATATCCCGGGAAGAGCAGGTGGCCTATGAGCAAGGGCACAATAGCGGGAAGATTGAAGACTTAAAAGCCTATCTGAGACAGTTCCCGAATGGCAGTTATGTTAGTCAGGTGCAATCCTTGCTGAATGAAGCACTTCGCCAGGAGGCGATACGAGAGGAAGCCCGTAAGGAACAGCAACGCCTTGAGCAGGAACGTCTCCAACAGGAGCGCCTTGAACAGCAGCGTCGAGAAGAGGAGCAAAAACTCCTCGCTCAACAGCAGAAATGGCGTCAGTGTAAGCAATTGTCCAATAGAGCTGCAGCGCTTACCGGGCGGGTTTATGTGGATACTGGCAATACCGGATCAAATTTCAGAATAAAACTGGGACGTTTTACCGTTCAGCCCAATGCGATACGCCGGGTGGGCGCGTCTGATCCATTCCGGAATCTGTGCTCCACATCAAATTGTTATGAAATTCGAGGCAGCTTTGGCTGGCAGGAATATACTTATATAACAAACGGAGCTGTTGCTGATCAGGGAAAGGCGTGTTTCTACTACTTTGAAGAGAAGCCTCATGTCATTCGTATTCAATGAGTCAGAACAGGCCCAGTGTGAACAGATCCTAATGTGAACAGAGGCTAGTGTAACCAGAGATAGATCAAGGAATTATGAGATGTTGAAGAACACTGCATTCAGACTGAAAACACTTATTATTGCGACCACCATGTTGGCCCTGACCGGGTGTGAGACGATGAAAGATAATCCAGGCGGTACTGCTGCCGGTACGGCAGTTATCACTGGTGCATTGTGTAAAGCGATGGGCGGCACGGATAAGGAATGTGTCGGGGCCGCCGTCGTGGCCGGGGGGATCACCTACCTCTATTTGCGCAGCCAGTTGGAGGAGATACAGACGATTGAGAACGTGGAGGCCAGGGAGTGTGTGGCGAATGATCCAAACCGCCAGGCATACTGTGTCACGATGGACAGCAACGCGGTGAATTTCGAATCCGGTAGCGCCAATATTTCCCGGAATTCTGCGAACACCCTGAATCAGGTGGCGGATGTGATCAAGCAGTCACCTGATACGCTGGTCTACATTGAAGGGCATACCGACACCGACGGCAGCGCTTCCTACAACCAATGGTTGTCGGAACAGCGGGCATTAAGCGTTCAGGGAGCTTTCCAGAAACAGGGGATTGATGGAGGGCGTATGCAGTCACTGGGTTACGGCGAAACTCAGCCAGCCTACGATGATGTTGCTGATCCGACCAAAAAGCCCCTGAATCGGCGGGTGGAAATACGGGTCGAAGGTGGTGAAGGCGGCGAAAGCTAGTCGACCGTTTTGGAGGCAATAAAACGCAGCACCACTTCGTGACCGCATGGGGTGCTTTGGTTCTGGTAGTGCCAGTCAAAGCGCTCCGCCAGTTTGCGGGTCAGATCCAGCCCAAGACCGAAACCAAGTTCATTGGTTTCGTCTGTTTCCGCTGATTGGTTGCGATTAATAATCGTGACCAGCTCCCCTTTCTGATCGATCCAGACCTCGCCATTCTGAGTGTGCTGGAAGGCATTGCGGATCAGATTCGCCAACATAATCTGAGCAGCAATCCTGGGAAGAGGGATCACCATGGGGCTTGTCTGGGTGTGTACAAACACTGATTTTCCCTGTAGCAGGTAGGCCAGGTCATGGCTGATCTGTTCCACCAGCGTGTTCAACTCTACAGGTTCTTCCGGTAACGGGCCGTCCACGTCGCGACTCAGCCAGAGCAGGGTTTCGGTGAGATGGCTCATGGTTGAGCTGGCCCGCTCGATACGGTCAATCACTTTGCCCTCTTTCTCCGACGGGGTGGGATTAATCTTTTTCAGCAGCTCAATATTGCTGCGTACAGTCGCAATCGGCGTTCGCAGTTCATGGCTGGCGTGACGCAGGAAGTCGTGCTCTCGTTCCAGGGCCTGCTGGACTGACAATAAGCTGTTTCTGACCAGGTCTGCCAATGAATTGAGCTCGCTGTATCTAAAATCCGGAGCCGGTTGACGCAATCGTTCCGGTGTCAGGGATCTCGCCCAGTGACGTAGGTTCTCCACAGGATTGGCAACCGAGCGCATGATGAAAAACAGAAGTAGTACGAAGACCAGAATCACTGTTACCGCCATGAGAATCGAACCGGTAATCGGGTTGATTCTCATAGGAGGCGGCATGATCCTGGGCATTTCTTCGGTCAGAGCCCTCGACACATAACGCTGTTCATTGTCCATGGTTTCTACCAGCATCAGAAAATAAGCGCCATCCGGCCGGGTGAACAGTGAACTCTGGAGAATTTTTTTCTTGAACTCAAATGGGGCCTGAGGCGCTGTGGGGATATGCTGGAGAATGTCGTCAGGAATATTGTCGACGCTGTTGGTAACATGGAAACCCAGTAATTGGGCATGACCAGCCTCATCCAGCGCAACACTGTTGGCAACTTCCACCATGGTTCGCTGGGTGATGGCATCCAGGCCCTGGATGAAGTATTGAACGGTGAGAACCGAGTATACGGCGGCCAGACTGCTAATCAGGAACAGCAGGGTGCCCAGAACATATAAACGCAGGCTTAATCGGATTTTCATGGAAACTCTATTCACCGGAACTGGATGTGGTCGTCGGGTCTTTCAGCGCAAAGCCCACGCTGCTGATGGTATGAATCAGGTTGGCAGAGGTATTGTCGTCGACCTGTTTTCTCAAGTGATGCATGTGAACTTTCAGGCTGTTACTGTCGGGGGGATCCTCACCCCAGACCGACTGTACCAATTGTTCCCGGCTGACAGGGTTCGGGCTTGATCTGGCCAGGACTTCCAATATGCGAAAGGCGATGGGGGAAAGTTTTAGTGTTCTCTCCCCACGCCGGGCCTGTTTGTGCTGAAGGTCGACTTCAAGGTCTGCCACCTGAAATCTGTTGACCTGACCACTACGGCGCTTTGACAGCGTACGGACCCGGACCACCAGCTCCTCCATGGCAAAGGGTTTCACCAGATAATCGTCCGCCCCGGAACCAAAGCCTTCCAGTTTATCGTCGAGACTGTCTCTGGCAGTGAGCATGATCACCGGTGTATCAATGCCCTCAGTGCGCATGGCTTCGCACACTGAGAGGCCATTCATACGCGGCAGATTGATATCCAGGATAATGGCCTGGTAGCGGTTTTGGCGGATCAGGGAAAGGCCTGCCACACCGTTGGCGGCGTGGTCACAGAGAATCGATTCCAGTTCCAGGTAATCCACAATGGTGGCAGCAAGATCCAGATCATCCTCTACCAGGAGTACATCCAGTTGGCTATCGGTTAACATGTGCTACTCACCTCTTCTTGACCCGTCCGGAATTTTGACCACAGACGTTGGGGTAGTTTTCTCCGGTCTTCCCTGATCATCAATAGAACCGGGATGAGTACCAGTGTAATCAAGGTGGCGAACAGGATGCCATACCCTAATGAGGCGGCAGCCGGTATCAGGAACTGGGCCTGCATGGAAGTTTCTCCCAATAGAGGTGCCAGTCCGGCGAATGTCGTGATAGAGGTTAGCAGAACTGCTCGCAGGCGTCCGCTGCAGGCATCGATAACAATATCCTGTATGTCCGTATTGGTACCCTCAAGCTCATTCTTCCGAGTAAGATTGTTGAAGCTCGATACCAACAGCAAGCTATCGTTGACCACAACACCACTCAGTGCCAGTACCCCATTTAAGGATAGAATACTGATGGTCAGATCATTCAGCCAGTGGCCCAGGATCGCGCCGACAATCCCAAATGGTATGGCGGTCATGATCAGAAGCGGTTGCACATAGGATTTCAATGGAATAGCCAGCAGTGCATAGATGACCAACAGCGTGATAAGGAACATGCTGGTCATGGAACTGGTGGTTTCCGCCTGTTCCTCTGCCTCACCGCCAAAATGAATATCCAGGTCCGGGTATTGTCTCTTCAGTTGTGGAACAAGCTCCGCTTGAAGCTGGCTGACCAGCTCGTTAGAGGAGATCTGATCCTTATCCACGGAGGCGCTGATCGTCACTGCCCGCAAACCATCTATCCGAGTAATCTCCTTTTGTTGATACTCCTGAATCACGTCAGCCACTGCGCTTAACGGCAGCACTTGACCGGAACTGGTTCTGACGCTGGCCTGTTCAATATCCGCATAGGTCTGGCGTTGGGACTCCGGGTACCGGATGCGAACGGTGACTTCGTCTTTGTCACGCTGGAAGCGTTGTACACTTTCTCCTCCGAATGCCTGTAGCAACTGGCGCGAGAGAGTGGCGGTGTCCAGTCCAAGGGCTCGCCCCTGTTCTGTGAGTTGGAAACGGTATTGCGGTTGCCCTGAACTCAGATTGTCATCGATACCGCTAACACCGGATATCTGGCTGAGAGCGGATTTCAGTTGCTCGCCAGCAGCGATGACGGAATCTTCGTTCCAGGCTTTCAGTTCCACTCGCAGGTTATCCACCATGGCCATAGTGGAAAGTATGTTGAGCTTGCGCACGCCTTCAAGTAATCCGGCCTTCTGTTCCCAGAGTTTGCCGGATTCGCTGATGGAATAGGGGGTGTCTTCATGAAGCTGTACTCGTACTCTTCCTTCAAGATCATTGGCAGCGACTACTTGCAGACTCTTGATACCGCTTTCAGTGTCAGCCTGACTGGTGCCACTTTGCAGCAAAAGCTCCTGGTCGATCTTGAGAGCTTGCTGTTCCAGTTGCAGCAGGGCTTTTTCTGTCTGACCAAAGCTGGCATCCGGTTCCATGGCAATATTGGCGGCAACCACATCGCCGGTGATACCCGGGAAGAAGGAAATGCGAACGTTACCGCTTAAAGGCAGCCCCACCACCAGTATCGCCATAGCAAGAAACAGGGGAATCACTGCATAGCGAAAACGCAACGCCAGGCGAATAAAGGGCTGATAGGCATGTTGATTAAACCATTGCAAACCGGCGTCGGCACCATGTTGTATGCGACTCCAAAGACCCTTCCAACCGCGTCCGGGTGTACGATGAGTATCCAGATGTGCCAGGTGAGCAGGCAGAATCAGCTTGGACTCCACAACAGAAAGCAACAGGCAGATAGCCACAATGGTGGCGAACTGGGCATAAATTTTCCCCAGATTACCGGAGACATTAGAGAGGGACATAAAGGCCGCCACCGTGGTGAGAACACCAAAGATGGTGGGAACCGCAACTTTCATAGTACCTTTGACGGTGTTGTTCAGCGTATCTCCCTCGGTTTTACGTGTGGTGTAGATACTTTCGCCCACTACCACTGCATCATCCACGACGATGCCCAGGGCCATGATAAACCCGAACGTGGTCATCTCGTTAATGGTGAGGCCGGTGAAGTTATCCGTCATGAAATAAAGCGTTCCGAAGAACACAAACGGCAGGCCTGCTGCCACCCAGAAAGCTACTCGGAGATTGAGAAACAGGGCGAGAACGATAAACACCATGGCGATGCCGGTCATCGCGTTTTTGGTCAGCAGGGTCAGTCGATCCTTGATCAGCGTACTCTTATCATACCAGGTTTCCAGCGCCACATTCGCTGGCAGAGAGCCACTGGCCTTCCAGGATTCCACGACCTGTTGGGTCTGTTCGACGATGTTGGTAACGTCTCCGTTTTCGTCCATGAGAATCTGGATACCGACCGCATTCTGCTGGTTGTAACGGGACAATACGAAAGTGTCATCCTCAAAGCTGTCCGCGACCATCGCGACATCTCCGATTCTGATGACCGCACCGTCTGCGGTGGTCAGTAGCGGTATATTGGCAAACTCCTGGGTGGATGAAGCCTGCTCGGAAGCTTTCAGACGTACGGTTTTTTCACTGTTGCGAAGACTGGTGCTCAATGCCGACGAGGACTCGTTGTTGATCACGCCTGCAATGTCGCTGATACTTAATCCGTAAGCCTGAAGACGGGCTTCGTCTATTTCGATCGACAGCATGGGGTCGGCTTTTCCTGACACCGCCAGATCGCTGATGGCTGATTTTGCCAACAGATCCGATTTCAGGCGGTCTGCGAGCGCCTGCAATGTGCCTCTGTCAGTGTCCCCATAAAGCTGTACCCAGATGGCATGATCCTGGCGCCGCGATTTTTCAATAACAGGGTTATCCGCCTCAGAGGGAAGGTTGTTGATTGCATCGACCTGAGTTTTGACGTCAGCCAGAAGTTCATCAAGATCCCATTCACTGGTTTTTTCGATACTGATGGTGCTGCCACTGGCATTGGAGGTCGAGGTGATGCGTTTGATGCCCGGCACGGTTTCCAGTGCCTCTTCAACTTTCAGTGCAATACCTTCCTCAGCCTGTTTGGCATCGCCTCCGTCGTAGGAAACGGATACTGAAATCGAGTCAGGATCCATGCTGGGAAAGGCTTCCTTGCGCAGTTCGCTCAGTGACAGCAGACCCAGTACGATCGTCGTAATAAGTAACAGATTGGCCGCCACTGGGTTGGTGGCAAACCATTGAATGATTCCGCGCTCAGTCGATTGCATCAACCTTATCCCTCTGTTGTCGGTTCAACGACCATGCCGGTCAGATAAGTATTCAGGGGGCGAATCACAATATTTGCCTGTTGCAATCCCTGCGGTGGGGTCACGTAGGTATATTGGCCCTGCGAGAACACCGTGTTGGCGGCAAATTTCTGTAATTGATTCTGGTTGTCGACATACCAGACGCTGTTCTCCTGGGTAACGGCAGACGCCGGTATTTGCCATAGATTGTCCTGGCTGGCACCTGTAATCCGAGCTTCCACAAAGGTGCCGGGAAACAGGGCCGGAGTTTGTTGCAGCGGATTCTCCACTGTAATGATCAGAGATCTCTGGCGGTCGCTGCTGGATATATGTTGTTGAACCCGGGTGACCTTGCCTTGCCAGGAGGCCTTGCCGTCTGAACTGGTAAGAGTGACTGGCCAGTTCGGTGATTCAGAGATCTGGCCTAAGGGAAGTTTCCCCCATTGTGAGGCAGACAGGGGAATCTGAACTTCCACCCGGTTCGTGCTGTAGAGCATACCGATCTGCGTGCCCGTCTGGACATAGCTTCCGGGCTGAACGTTCCTACTGACGACAACAGCATCAAATGGGGCCTTGATGCGGGTTTTGTCCAGGTCTCTGCGGGCTACCAGTAACTCTTTCTCTGCCAGGGCGACCGATGCCTCTGCAGCCTGGCGTTGGGGTTCTCTCAGTACCAGAGGAGAATCGGGATCTCCGTTCAGGCCTGACTCCTTCCATTCCAGACGAGCCTGCTCCCCCTGGCGTTCCTCTTCAAGTAAAGCCAGGCGGGCGTCTGCCAGATTGGCTTCTGCACTGGCCACTGCCTGTTCGTAGTTGCTGGTATCCAGGCTGACCAATACATCACCCCGGCTGACGTGTAGTCCGGTGGCAAAATTCTTCGCCATGCTGAGAATATGGCCACTTACTTCTGCCGTCAGGGAAAGTTCATACTGAGGTTTCGCTTCGCCGTAACCTCTGACGTGGGCTTGGTAGTTGTCCTGGTTAACATGGACGACCGCAACCTGGGGATACTGAGTCTGGGTCTCAGCGGGTTGATTGATGGTCGTTTCCTGCATTTGGGTGCTGTTGAAGGCAATAGCCGCCGGAATGCTGATGACGGCAATGGTGGTGATGATGAATGTTGCGGCGGTGGATTTCATGAAGCTACCTCAAGACCCAATGCCAACCCCAGGTCGATGCGGTTGGCCAGGCGGTTAAACGTGTTTTGAATCAACTGTGCCTGCAGATCGAATGTCTGTTGCTGCACGGAAAGAAGATCGATAATGTCGACCAAACCCTGACGATACTTGGACTGATAGTGGTCTGCACTGCGCTGGGCACTCACCAGCGCTTCCCGGATATGTTGCTGCTGTTGCTGTAGAGAACGTTCCTGTCCGAGCGCATCGTTTACCTCCTTCACTGCAGCAAGCAGAGTCTCCTGATAAGACCAGTAGGCCTGTTCTGCTTCCAGCTCAGCGATGTCCGCTTCAGCTCTTAGTTGTCCGCCTTTGTAGAGTGGCGCGGTCACTTGTCCGAGCAGGGTCCAGGCAGGGCTGCCGGTCAGAACATCGTTGATGGAGCTGCCGGAGTTTGTTAGAGAGGCAGACAGGTTGATACTGGGTAGCAGCTCTTTGTAGGCCACTTTGGAACGATACTGGGCCGCCTGGATATTGGCATAAGCCTCCTGAAGGTCCGGACGACGAGCCAGATCCTGTTCCGGTATTGCAGACAGGGGAAGTAATACCTCAGGAAAGTCGTTTGTTGTCGACGTGGCGAGGGCATCGATCATGTCTGTCAGACTTTCATTGTCGTTTGAGGAAAGCAGACCCACTTGCTGTTTCAGGTTACGAATACTCTGGGCGAGCAGTTCCTGGTATTCGGCAATGGTGGCGCGGGTAGAAGCACTGCTGGTACGAGCATTATCCAGTTCTTCCAGATCCCCAAGACCGCTACGGTAACGTTGGGTTACCAACTGTTGGTTGCGTTCTAACGTTTTTAAACGATCAGTTTCGATGGTTACCAGCTGCTTATATAAAGAAATCTGCAGCCAGTTACGCATCAAGCTGGCCGCCAGTGAATCTTCAGCAGCCTGATAAATGGCCTTTGTGGCGACAACATCCATAGCGGCTGCCTGAGTCTGATCCGATAGCTTGTGCCAGAGATCAAGCTCCCAACTAACGCTGAGGCCGGCACTGAATACGTCTTCTGGTTTGTCCTGCCGTGTATCACTGAGTGAGGCTGTCAACGACGGCTGGCGGCTGCCAGAGGTGAGGTCGTACTGGCGTTGGGCGATATCCAGTGCCAGAGCGGTTTGTCGCAGCCCCGGGTTGTTTTCAAGAGCTTTTGACAGCAGAGCGTCCAGCTCTGGAATACTGATCATTTCGTTAAGCTGAGTGACATAGCTTGCGGTTGTTTGCTCATATTCCCACTCAGTCACTGACGCATTGGCCTCAGTGGCCAATTGGCTGCGCTCGTTCGTCGCCATACCGACACAGCCGGTCAATACCAGACAACCTAAAACAATGACTAACGGACTTATGCGACCAGAATGGCCCATCGTTATCTACTCCTTCCAAATCAGGGGACAGAATAGATAAACGGGGGGTTAACAAGGGGTTAAGAAAGCAAACAGCCCGTCATAGAGTTGTACGAATTGTGTACAATTTATTACCCAGAAAAGAATCATATTTCACTAATCTTGCGGCCAATGGATTTCTGAGACCTGGCTGTAATGCGCCGTAGTATCTGACTTTTCCGAATCCCGGATATCCAGTTCTGTTAATGACAGCGATATAGCGAGGGATGTGAAATTGAGAACTCTATCTGTTTTTCTGGTGTTGGTTTTAAGTGTTTTGCAGACGTCTCTGTCTCAGGCGTACTTTGATAATTCCTACGAAAACTTTCCCTATCCGAATGTGCGCACTTACCATGCTTCTCCAGACGGAGATGATGTCAATTCCGGTACTGAAAGCGAACCCATGAAGACCATCAATGTGGCACTGGAACTTGCTCAGCCTGGCGAGCGGATTTTCCTTCATGATGGGCACTATTATCAGGACGTCAGAACGGTTCGTGATGGTGAGGCCGATCGACCCATTCTGATCTACGGTTCCAAAGAGGCCCAGCTGCATGGTGAGTTTGATGCTCATGTTGTTGAGATTCATCACGACTTTATCCACCTGCGCGGCTTTACCATTGATGGTAAGTTTGCAGAAGAAGAGACTCCTGAAAGCTATCGGGGATCACTCATCTGGGTTCAGGGTATGGAACTGATGTCCGGTCCCAGAGGCGTAGTGATCAGGGCCATGCGGTTACGCAATGCCGCCGGAGAGTGCCTCAGAATGCGTTACTTCGTCTCCGAAGCAGAAATATTCGGCAACTCCTTCTACAACTGTGGGGTGCTTGATTTTCAGTTCAATGAGGGCAGCAAGAATGGTGAAGCCATCTACATCGGTACCGCTCCCGATCAATGGGCCAACGGGAAAAACCTGACGTCGGACCCTGATCGCACTCACCACATCTGGATTCACGACAACAGCTTCCTAACCAATGGAAATGAGTGTGTTGATATCAAGGATGGCTCTGTCTATAACCTGGTAGAACATAATATCTGTACTGGACAGAAAGACCCCAATTCAGGGGGATTTAATGTTCAGGGCGATTACAATGTAGTGCGCAATAACATCAGTTTTGCCAACAATGGCGCGGGCATCCGGGTTGGGGGACATATGGTCAACGGGAATCAATATGGTGTCGAGAATGACATCTACGGTAATGTCTTCTTTGACAACGGTCATGCTGCGGTAAAAGTGATGGCCTCTCCCCAGTCCAATGTCTGCGGAAATGATTCCTACGACAATGTGTTGTCGGATTACGCCGGGATCAGTGGGGTTTACTACGAACCGGATACAATTTGTACCTGGTAACTCATTGCCTGTGTGGTAAAGTATTGATAATAATAATCTTTATAGCCTTCTCTGAGGACGCTGTCTAACTTCCTACGAAATTTAAAGGCGTTATGGTCCGGTCCTAACGCCTTTTTACCTGGATGAACCCGATCCAAAAAGTGGACTTATTCGGCATATAGGCTGTAATTAGTAAATAAAAACTTTCCTGGAAGTCTGTTGGAAGAGTGAAATACCGATATCTGCGAATTTGCCTGTTATGGTTGACCTTAGGGATATGCCTTCCCACTAATGCCCATCATGAGACCATTCATGTCACCTTCCTGAATCCAGGGTGGGCCGCTGAATCCTTTTGGGGAGATGTCGATGCCTTCATGATAGCAGCGGCCCGTCAGTTGAATATCAATCTGACGATTATGCATGGAAACCGGGATGTTTTTCGTACACTTGAGATGGGTGAACAAATAGGAAGGTCCAGGGAGTCTCAGGACTTCATCATACTGGTTAACGAGAAAAATACCGGCCCAAGGTTGTTGGAACTGACATCCAGGAAGGAAGTTCCCACCCTGCTGATACTGAATGATTTGTCTGATGATCAGAAAAAGGTTTTTGGTGAGCCCAGACAGCAATTTGTCCATTGGTTGGGGTCACTGGTACCTGACAATCAATGGGTAGGCTATCAGGTTGCCAGGAAGATGCATCACGCGATGCGGACTGCAGATCCGAATAGAAAAGTATTCAAGTGGTTTGCCATATCCGGAGACAGGTTGACATTAGCTTCCATACAACGTGAAAAGGGGATGCGTCTTTATGTCAGCGAGCATCCGGATATCGAACTCGTCAATGTGGTCTATGGTGAATGGAATGAGCTGAAAGCAACAGATCTTGTGCGGGCTTTGCTGAAAAGATCGGTTGATGTCAATGGCATCTGGACGGCCAATGATCACATGGCCTTCGGGTCCATTATTGCTTTGGATGAGTTTGGGTTGGTTCCCGGCAAGGATGTCTTCATCGGGACGGTGAACAGTTCTGAAAAGGTTCTTGATTATCTGGACAAGGGTATAATCGCAGCGCTGGGTGCGGGCCATTTCACGGCAGGAGGCTGGGCACTGCTGCTAGCCCATGATTACCATCACGGATATGACGGACTGGCTGATAATACGGTGTTGCAGCAATCCCTTTTCGATATTATTCAACCCGATACAGAAGCGTTCCGAATTCTCAGAAACCATGAGTGGGATAAGTTTCCTATCGCAAGCTATGGTCGATTCCACCAATCAGACTGGTCCGGATATAATTTCAGCCTGAGCCCCGATTAGAATCTGAGACTTGGCGCGTGGCTGGTGTCTACCTGAAGTTTTAATTCTTGTTGTGGGTATGTGGGAATGTCTCGAAACTCACAGCGTCATGGCATAAGGAACAACGATGCTTCCAACGACCCGTAAGCTGGAAAAACAACTCATTGGGTATGTGGCGGATGACTATCTGAGCAAAGAGGAATCCAAGACTCTACGAACAGCGCTGGGCAATCTGCCAAATGAGGATATCAGTTACCTGAGAAACCGCCTTTTCGACCATGCCAGAGCAAGGTTGGTAGAACAGCCTGCTGGTGCCATGGAGCATCTGCGCTGGCTCGAGCGGTGTGTAAAGCTTTTTGATGCGACGTTCAAAGCCCGGCAATCCACTAGCTCTGCCTGGTTCAGCCCGGGAGAGGACTGCCGCAGGCAAATCATTTCTCATCTGAACGGTGCCCGGCGCCATATCAATATCTGTGTGTTCACCATCTCAGACAATGATATTGCTGAGGCGATACAGAAAGCCCATGATCGGGGTGTGACTGTCAGAATCATCAGTGACAATGACAAAAGAGACGACACCGGCAGTGACATCACCATGCTTCAGCGTCATGGTGTGGCGGTGAGGGTCGATAACACACCGGACCATATGCATCACAAGTTCTGTGTTGTTGACGGGGCCTTTTTGATTAACGGTAGTTTTAACTGGACACGTAGTGCGACGACTCGCAATCAGGAGAACATTGTGGTGACGGACGATCTGAGTCTGATCAATGACTTCATGGAGAGATTTGAGCTTTTATGGAAGGAGTTTGATCGCAGGTGATGAACCTGGAGTGGGGAAGATACCGGAAGGGTTACTGTGTGATGACCAGAATACGAGAAAAAGGGCGCTCCCTAAGGAGCGCAATCGCCAGATGGATAACCTGAAATTTAAAGCTTTTTGCCCGCTTCCAAATCGTAACCAACACGCTCCGGTGAGGCGCCTTTGTTGGCTCGATCTGCAGCTGTGTAACTCATCGTGATTTTTGAATAACTCAAAGATAGTGCTTCAGTGGGAGCAGAGTCTGCGCCAGCGCTGACGGAATAGCTGCTGATAATGACATCTTCAAGTTCGTAGCTGACGAATTTTTCGATTTTATCGGCAGCGGTTCTGACAACATCAATGACGACTTTGACGCCAGCATCTCCAGTCACGGATTCCTTGAACAGGCCGGAAGAAGCAGAATCCATCATTTTCTGGATTGCAACTGTGCTCAATGAAGGCCGAGTAGCCTCCCGGTTAGACATATGACCTGCTTCCATGGTGATATGGCGACCTGAGCCGAAGTTGAAAGTGTCCAGCCGGATCCAGTCCTTATAACCTTCTGCGGTGACATTACCTTTAACTTTCAACTGGTTGTAATTCATGTAGATTGCCATAGGGTGCTCCTTATTTATGGCTGAATCGGCGGTCATATAAGATCGCCGTTATATGCGTATTGATCTTACGGCATTGAGAATTCCGTACAATAAGGGGAAACGATTAAGGTGTTTCGGCTAAACGTTTGGATGACCCCCAAGTACTTGACTGGATATCAATAGCAATGCTAGGCCCAGAAGAATTCCTGGGCGAGACAAACTATGGCGTATAATAGGCCCGACAGGATCTTTATACGCGACAAATGATTATATTGAATGATCAAAGCGTTATACCGGATTATCAGATAAGGGGAGTACCGTGAAAGTCGCTATCTTTTCTGCCAAACCATATGATCAGGAACACCTGAATCCCGCTAATCAGGGACAGCACGAATTGACCTATTTCGAGGCTCATCTGAACCCACAGACGGCTATTCTGGCCAAAGGATTCGATGCAGTATGTTGCTTTGTGAATGATACTCTCAATGCTGAAACCGTTAGGACACTGGGTGAGGCAGGAGTCAGGATGATCGCCATGCGGTGTGCCGGTTATAACAATGTGGATCTTGAGGCGGCCAGAAAATTCGGGATACGAGTGGCAAGAGTCCCTGAGTATTCTCCCTATGCGGTAGCAGAGCATGCCGTTGCATTGATTCTGGATCTGAACCGGAATATTCATCGGGCATACAACCGGGTTCGTGAGAATGATTATTCGCTGAGCGGACTATTGGGGTTTGACCTGCATGGTAAAACGGTCGGTGTTGTCGGTACTGGAAAAATCGGTGTGGCTTTTGCCCGTATCATGTCTGGTTTTGGATGTCAGGTGCTGGCGAGTGATCCTGTTGAAAATCCTGATTTGCAGGGTTTTGCCCGCTACGTGGATCAGGAGCTGCTGCTTCGTGAAGCGGATATCATCAGTCTGCACTGTCCCTTGTTGCCGCAAACACATCATTTGATCAATGCCGAGACGATCCAAATGATGAAGCCGGGGGTCATGATTATCAATACCAGCCGTGGTGGTCTGATTGATACGCCTGCGGTGATTGATGGTCTGAAGTCTGAACAGATCGGCTATCTGGGCCTGGACGTTTATGAAGAAGAGGCAGAATTATTCTTTGAGGACTACTCCAATGTACTGTTACAGGATGATGTCTTCGCCCGTCTGCTCACATTTCCTAACGTTGTAGTTACCGGGCATCAAGCCTTCTTCACTCAGGAAGCTTTATCCGCTATTGCTGAAATAACGATTAACAATCTATGTGCGTTTGAGCAGTCCGAATCAGAAGGCGTGGAATGGGTGGTGTGAGCCGCGTTCATCAGCGGCGGTCCAGGTGTGTCAGGGCATTTTTCCTGTATAACTGGCGGCATTGTTTTATCAATGTCTGATGCAGAGCCCGCACGGCTGGATTTAACTGGCGTCTGTCAGCGCAGATGAGATTCAGGGGAGAGGCTTCGCCGGCCCAGTCCGTGCAAATTGCCACAAGTTTTCCTGAACCAAGATCTCTGGCCACATCCAGAGCGGATTTGTAGGCAATTCCCCGGCCTTCCAATGCCCAGCGCCGGACGACATCGCCATCATCCGATACCCGGTTTCCCTTGACCTCTGCGGTACATTCCCGTCCATCCCTGAAGAATCTCCAGCGGTTGTAGGTGTATTCACTCAGCATATAACACAAACAGTTATGGTCCCGAAGCTCCTCCGGGCTGGATGGGGTCCCGTGTCGTTTCAGGTAACCCGGTGATGCACAGAGTATACGCCGGTTCCCCGGGGCAACGGGTAAGGCCACCAGATTGGACAGGGGCGGCTCGCCATAACGCAATGCCAGATCCACAGGCTGGCTGTATATATCGGCAATACGGTCGGTAAGTCTTAGTCTCACCTGGACATCCTGATGACGTTCCTGAAAGGCATCAAGCCATTCCACCAGCATGTTTCTGCCCAGATCTGAGGGAGCAGATAACTGTAAGGTTCCCCTGACGACAGCAATGCCATGGGTTAATGCCTGAGTACCTTCTTCGAGAATCTGCAGAGCCTCCTGACAGTGTTTGAGAAATATCTCCCCTTCCTGGGTCAGTCTCAGATGTCGGGTAGAGCGGATAAAGAGGGCTACCCCGATCTCGGCTTCCAGTCTTTTGACAGCGGCGCTGGCAGCGGCGGGGGTCAGATCCAGTTGTCTGGCGCACGCCGAAAGACTGCCTAGCTGGGCGGTCTTTCTAAAAATGGTCAGGTCTTGTAGTGCTCTCATAAATAAAAAGCGCTCGCATATTCAAATAATATTTGAAATAGATTCTCTATCTAGGTGGTTTTTCAAAATTTATCAGTGAAATACTCTGATCACAATCTTTAAATCCACTTAATCACTGACTGAGCGATGAATAATCTGACGATGAAAGAGTCTGCCGACCGGCCCGGTAGCCATGCCGCAGAATACTACTCTACCCAGGGGAGTCCCGTGGCATGGGTCTTCGACCATATTAATGTAACGGCCCCCGCCAACCACCCGGTGACAGAAAACCTGGCCGCGGTTTTGGGGTTGCAGCTCGGGTATCGCCCACCGTTTCCCTTCCCGGGCGAGTGGTACTACCAGGGCAACAATGCCGTGCTCCATATGGTGGAAAGTGGTCCATCCGAGTCGGCCCGGCTAAATCATATCGCCTTTCGCTCAGAGGCCCGTCTCGATGATGTGCTTGCCATCGTGAGGGCTCTTGGCCTTCCGCACCAGATTGCGCGTGTTCCCGAACACAGGCAGATACAGATCTTTATCCCCGTGGCGGACAGTCTGCTGATAGAGCTGGATATTCCCATGAACGATACCGCGGAACTTCACGATCCTCTTGAATCTCTGGATCAGCTAAAGGAGCTGTGATCATGACGACAACACTTTTTGAAACCTACCATTTAAACGATGTACACCTCCCCAATCGGATATTGATGGCACCCATGACCCGTTGCCGGACTGCCCAGCCGGGGAATATCCCTACAGCAACCATGGCTGAATACTATGCCCAACGTGCTGGTGCCGGCCTGATCATTACCGAAGCGACCCAGATTTCTCAGCAGGGTCAGGGTTACAGTTTTACGCCGGGTATTTATTCAAGGGAGCAGATTCAGGGCTGGAAACTGGTTACCCGAGCTGTCCATGAGGCCGGTGGAAGAATATTTCTCCAGCTCTGGCACGTGGGGCGGATGTCACACGCTTCTTTCCATTGATGGAGAGCCACCTGTAGCACCTTCTGCGCTCAAAGCCGATGCCCAGGTCTGGGTCGCTGATGAACAGGGTAACGGCCAAATGCTGGATTGTTCCATGCCAAGAGCCTTGACGGTTCCAGAGATCCGGAACGTCGTTGAGGATTATCGCAGGGCCGCTCGCAATGCGTTGGAAGCCGGTTTTGACGGGGTGGAGATTCATGCTGCTAACGGTTATCTCATCGATCAGTTTCTGCGCAGCACTTCCAACCACAGAATAGACGAATACGGCGGTAGTATCGAAAACCGCGTACGGTTTCTGATGGAAGTGGCCGAGGCGGTGCAGTCGGAAGTCGGGGCTGATCGTGTCGGTGTGCGTCTGGCTCCTTATATCACTGCGCGGGGAATGAACTGCCCGGAAATTGTCGACACCATTGAGTATGCCGCCGAGTGTCTGAATCAGCTTTCTGTTGCTTATCTGCATCTCTCTGAGGCGGATTGGGATGACGCACCTCAGGTGCCACTGGAGTTTCGTCATCAACTCCGACAGGTGTTCGACGGCGCCCTGATTGTGGCGGGCCGTTATGATCAGGATAAAGCGCGGGATATTCTCTCAAGTGGACTGGCGGATCTTGTGGCTTTTGGTCGCCCGTTCATCGCCAACCCTGATTTTCCTGCAAGAATTCGCCATGGCTGGCCACTGGCTGAATTTGATGGAAACACCCTGTTCGGAGGCACGGAACAAGGGTACTCGGATTATCCGGCTTATACACCGGTGTAAGCCCAGACATTCGTTTGAAATCATAAACTCTATCGACTATCAGAATATTTACTGACGAGGCTAAAAATGAAAGCGATTGCTTACCAACAGGCTCATCCCGTTGACCATCCGGAGTCATTGCTTGATATTGAATTACCGGAGCCTGAGACCAGCGGGCATGACCTTCTGGTCGAAGTTCGTGCTATCTCTGTGAATCCAGTGGACAGCAAGATCCGCATGGGAGTGTCCCCTGCAGAGGGGGAATGGAAGGTACTGGGGTGGGACGCCAGTGGCGTGGTCAAGGCTGTGGGGCCTGATGTCACGCTGTTTAAGCCCGGAGACAAAGTGTGGTATGCTGGTGACATTTCAAGACCTGGCAGCAATGCGGAGTTCCAGTTGGTGGACGAACGCATTGTGGGAAAAATGCCGGACTCGATCGGTTTTGATGAAGCAGCAGCTCTGCCGCTGACGGCGATTACCGCCTGGGAGATGTTGTTTGACCGACTGCAATTGGGGCAAGACGACAATTGGTCGAATCAGCAGAAGAAGGCCGGTGGAAATTCTGCCGGTGAAAGTCTGTTGATTATCGGTGCGGCAGGTGGTGTGGGGTCCATCATGACACAATTGGCCAGGCAACTTACCTCTGTAACGGTGATCGGCACTGCATCGAGGGAAGAAAGCCGCGACTGGTTGTTGGAATTGGGCGCCCATCATGTGATCGACCATACCCAGCCGTTTGCTCCACAGCTCAAGGCGATCGGACATGAGACGGTTAATTACATCGTGTCGCTGAATCAGACGGATCAGCATTTCGAGGCGATCATTGAGTCCATTGCCCCTCAGGGTAAATTTGGGCTCATTGACGACCCGTCTACATTGAATGCGCTGCCGCTCAAGCGGAAGAGCGTTTCTCTGCACTGGGAATTGATGTTTACCCGCTCTCTATACCAGACTGAGGATATGATCAAACAACACCAGTTATTGTCGACGGTGGCGGAGCTGGTGGATGCCGGGCTCCTACGGACAACGGTGGCCAACCGCTTTGGCAGGATCAATGCGGAGAACCTTAGACGGGCGCATGCCCTGTTGGAGTCGAATCAGTCCCGCGGGAAGATTGTGCTGGAAGGGTTTTGATACAGAGTTAAATCGTCCCAGTTTTGAAAAAGAGGGCGCCGGTAAAGCGCCCTCTGTAACCAGTTAGAGGTTCTGCCATTTAATGCAGGCGACTTCATGGCTGGGTGTGACGTCATCATTGCTGAATGAGACTCCCTCTAATGCCGGAACGATGTCACGGCACTGTTCATCGGCGTACGGACAGCGTGTGCGGAAAACACAGCCGGAGGGAGGATTGATTGGTGAGGGCAGGTCACCCTTCAGTACGATGCTGCTCTTGTTTCGTTCCAGATCCGGGTCAGGAATGGGAACCGCCGAGATCAGCGCCTGTGTGTAAGGGTGTTTGGGAGAGCGGTAGATGTCGTCTTTGTCTGCCAGCTCCATGATTTTCCCCAAATAGAGCACCATAACCCGATGACTGACGTGCCTGACCACTGAGAGGTCATGGCTAATGAACAATAAAGACATCCCAAACTCTTTCTGCAGCTCTGTCAGCAGGTTGATAATCTGGGCCTGGATAGAGACATCCAATGCAGACACCGGTTCGTCACAAACAATGAGCTTGGGTTGCAGGATCATTGCACGGGCAATACCGATACGCTGGCATTGTCCGCCGGAGAACTCATGAGGATAGCGGTTGATCATCTGTGGCAGCAGGCCGACTTTTTCCATGATCTGCTGAACTTTCTTTTTCCGTTCCGTCTTGTTCAAATGGGGGTGAAACGTCATGAGTGGTTCGGCAATGATGTCGCCGATTGTTCTTCGGGGATTCAGGCTCGCCAGTGGGTCCTGGAAGATAATCTGCATATTCTGACGATGCGGCCGCATGGTTTTGGGAGGCAGGCCGGTGATATCGTCACCCAGCCACACCACCTGACCGTCCGAAGGGGTGATCAATTGCAGGACAGCTCTCCCCAAGGTGGATTTCCCACAGCCGGACTCGCCAACAATTCCCAGCGTTTCTCCCGGTTTCAGATCAAAGGAAACGCCGTCGACGGCTTTCACATGCCGGGTAACTTTGTTAAAGAAACCTCCTCCCAGAGCAAAGTGCACTTTCAGATCCTTGACCGAAAGAATGGGTTGATCCGGTGAGACGGCATTGGCCGTCGAGACGTTCATCGCACCTTCCATATTATGCCTCCAGAATACATGCACTGAGTTGCTGATCCGCTACCCGACGTAACGGTGGGTGGGCGCTCTGGCAGCGCTCTTCAGCCTGTGGGCAGCGCGGATGAAACGCGCAGCCCTTGGGCAGGTGCTGCAAATTGGGTGGTTGTCCGGGAATAGAGTTAAGATGGGATTCGCCCAGCTCATCCAGACGCGGCATTGAAGCCAGCAGACCTTTGGTATAGGGATGTCTGGGCGTGTAAAAGATCTCCCTGACCGGACCGGCCTCAACGATACGTCCTCCGTACATGACCAATACCCGGTCGCATAGTCCGGCAACCACGCCAAGGTCATGAGTGATCATGACAATGGACGTGTTCATTTCCTCTTTCAGGTCTCCCATCAGGCGGAGAATCTGAGCCTGAATAGTGACATCCAGAGCTGTAGTCGGTTCATCGGCGATCAGTAATTGCGGCTGGCATAGCAGTGCCATGGCAATCATCACCCGTTGTCGCATGCCTCCTGAAAATTCGTGGGGATACATGTCAAAACGCTTTTCGGGCTCAGGAATTCCCACCTTTGCCAGCATTTCCAGGCTGCGTTTGCGAGCTTCGCCCTGGCTGGCTCCCTTATGCTCCATCAGCACTTCCGTCAACTGACGGGATACTTTGAGATAAGGATTCAGTGATGTCATGGGGTCCTGGAAGATCAGGGAGATCTGATTCCCTCTGAGATTGTTGAGATCATGTGCCGAGCGACCAAGGATTTCCTCGCCGAGGAACTTCACACTGCCCTCTGTTTTGCCATTGTCTGCCAATAGTCCCATCAGTGACATGAAAACCTGGGTTTTCCCGGAGCCTGATTCGCCCACGATTCCGAGGCTCTCACCAGGATAAAGCTGAAAACTTACATCATTGACAGCATTGACCAGACCATCCGGTGTTTTGAAAGTGGTGCTCAGATGGCTGACATCTAATAGTGGTTTTGTCATACAGCGCTCCTTATCGATCCTTGGGGTCCAGGGCGTCACGTAGCCCATCGCCGATGAAGTTAAAACAAAACAGGGTGACGGCCAGAAATATGGCCGGATATATCAGCAACCATGGAGCGACTTCCATCAGTTTGGCGCCCTCTGAAATCAGCACGCCCCAACTGGTCAGTGGTTCCTGTACACCCAAACCTAAGAAGGACAGGAAACTCTCCGTAAGAATGACCTGAGGGACTGTCAGCGTGACGTATACAATAACCGGCCCAAGCACGTTCGGAATGATGTGTCGGACAATGATTTTAAAGTTACTGACCCCGCCGGCATGGGCGGCCTCCACATATTCTTTGCGTTTCACTGAAAGCGTCTGTCCACGGACAATTCTGGCCATGGTCAGCCACTCCACGGCACCCAGAGCGATAAATATCAGAAAGATATTTCTCCCAAACACCACCATCAGAAGAATAACGAAGAACATAAAAGGCAGTGAGTACATGATGTCGACAAAGCGCATCATCAGGTTGTCGATGCGGCCGCCGAAATATCCGGCAATAGCGCCATAGGTGACGCCAATAATCAGGCTGACACCGGTGGCCAGAAAGCCCACCATCAACGATACCCTGGCACCATAAAGTACACGGATAAACAGGTCGCGACCGTTGCTGTCGGTCCCAAACCAGTGGGCATTGTCAAAGTTGGGTGGTGCCTGAATATAGTCCCAGTAGATTTCATCATAGGGGTATGGGCTCAGCCAGGGTGCAAAGATGGCCATGAGCGCAATAATGCCGAGCAATACCATGGAGACGACGGCAGCCTTGTTCTGCAGCAGTCTGCGCCAGGCATCCTGCCACAGGCTGCGGCCTTTGATTTCTCTGTCTGGCTGTGTGATACCCAGGCCGGGCATCATCGCTTCCAGTCTGTCTGTTCTTGTCATGTGTCGATCCCTCTTACGGTTAATCCTGCAGCCTGACTTTCGGGTCCAGCAAGCCATAGATCACATCAACCAGCAGGTTAAGTGTGATAATCAACATGCCGTAAAAAATGACGGTACCCATGACCAGTGGATAATCCCGGTTCAGGGCTCCCTGGACGAAGTAGCGGCCCACGCCGGGGATATCAAAAATGGTTTCAATCACGACCGATCCGGTAATGACAGCGGCTGTGGCCGGACCCAGGTAGGAAACAACCGGCAACATGGCACCTTTCAGTGCGTG
Organism: Hahella ganghwensis DSM 17046; assembly: GCF_000376785.1. Classification (GTDB taxonomy): domain Bacteria; phylum Pseudomonadota; class Gammaproteobacteria; order Pseudomonadales; family Oleiphilaceae; genus Hahella; species Hahella ganghwensis. Next base: position 86,014 of record NZ_AQXX01000140.1, on the reverse strand, counting down.
ACGCAGTAACACCAGGCGCTCTCGTAACCCTTTTGCCCGTGCGGTGCGGATATAGTTGGAATGAAGCACTTCAATCATGCTGCCGCGAGTCAGTCTGGCGATGTAGGCGACCTGTGGTAACGCCAGAGACAGAATGGGCAGGATTTTGTATTTGAAGTCTCCATCCCCCCAGCCGGCGACAGGCAGCCAGGACAGATACACCCCCAGAACCAGGGTCAGAATCGGGGCCATGACAAAGTTGGGGATGGCTATTCCTGTCATGGCCACGGTCATCACGGAATAGTCTGTTGCGCTGTTTTTGCGAAGAGCCGCCACAGAGCCCAGTAGTGTGCCTACCACCAAGGCCAGCAATATGGCGATGCCACCTATCTGCAGGCTGGCAGGGAAACCGCTGAGCAGCAGGTCATTGACACTGAAGTCCTTGAATTTGAATGAAGGTCCGAAATCCCCGGTCAATACGTTGCCGAGGTAGAGAAAATATTGATGCACCAGAGGCTTGTCCATGTCATAAGCCTTGAGGATGTTGGCCTCTATTTCTGGTGGTAGGGCACGCTCCTGGTCCCAGGGACCGCCGGGCGCAATCCGCATCATGAAGAAAGCAATGGTAATAACGATTAAAAGCGTCGGAATTGCAGTCAGCAATCGACGAAAAAAATAATGCCACATAGTCGCATCCGTCAGGTTGGAAAACGGTAGATGTGAAAGTCTGTGCTGTTGTTGGAACGAACGTCAGTACATTGGTTCAGTAGAACGTTTCAGTACAACGATTCAATACAACAACAGAAGCAAAGTGGTTGCGCATCCTGAGACGCACAACCACTTTTTCGGGAAGACTACTTCTCGATGCTCAGCCAACGTGTTCTGTGTTTGTCGTTGACGGCATCCTGCCAGCCTTTGACATAGTTGGCGACGATGTTTTTGGAGACGTAGTAGTAGATAGGGATGATCGGCAGATCTTCCATGGCGATGGATTCCGCCTCTTTCATGGTAGCCGCGCGCTTAGTCAGGTCTGACTCGATGTAAGCCTGTTCCATCAACTGATCATACTTGGCATTTTCATAGTTGCCGTAGTTGAGAGACTTGGAGCGACTTTCCAGTAGAAACAGAAAGTTTTGTGGGTCGTTGTAGTCCGCGACCCAGCCTGCACGGGCAACTTCAAAGTTACCTTGCTTGAGATCGGCATAATGGACTTTGACTTCTGAGTTGAAGAGTTCGGCTCTCACACCAATCTTCTTCCACATTTGCGCCACAGCAATTGCGATACGCTTGTGGTTATCATCAGTGTTGTACTTGAGCTGGAAGGTCAGAGGATTGTTTTCGTCATAACCTGCTTCCTGCAGGAGTCTTTTCGCCAGGTCAATACGGTCCTTCATTGGAATATCTTTCCAACTGACGTAGGCCGGTGTGCCATAGTTACTGGTGCCGGGTGGCACCACGCTGTAAGCGGCAATCTCACCGGTTTTCAGAACTTTATCCATGATCAGTCGACGGTCGATTGCCATGGAAAGTGCTTCACGTACCCGCTTGTCCTGAAATTGCGGCTTCTGGGTATTGATAGGGTAGTAGTAAAGGCCTTGATAAGGGGCGATGCGGGTTTCCTTCGGCATATTGGCCTTCAGCCAGTCGATCTGACCGGAAGGGAACTTGTAAAGAATATCGATTTCACCGGCACGCATACGCTTGATCAGTGCAGGGCCGTCCTCTTGTGGATAGTAAACCACGTTGTCGATTTTCAGGTTTTTAACGTCCCAGAAGTCTTCGTTCTTGGTCAATTTCACATGAGTGTTAGGAATCCACTCAACCAGTTCGTAAGGTCCGTTGGAAACAATGTGATCTTTCTTGATCCACTCCTTGCCGTATTTTTCCACAACGTGTTTGGGGATCGGGAAAGTCGTGTAGTGGGTCAGAAGGCTTAACAGGTAAGGTGCGGGGCCAGTCAGGGTGATTTGCAGGGTTTTATCGTCAATGGCTTTGACACCCAGAGTGTCCAGGGAAGCTTTGCCCGTATTAACCTCTTCCCCATTTTTAATGACATAGAGTAGTGAAGCGTATTCCGCCGCCGTTTCCGGGTTCATGATACGGCGCATGGCATATTCGAAATCGTAGGCAGTTACTGGTTGGCCATCCGACCATTTGCTGTCGCGTAGTTTGAATGTGTATACGGTACCGTCGTCATTGATCTCCCAGCTTTCGGCAATGCCTGGAATGGCATCTCCTTTGGCATCTTCGGTTGTCAGTCCCATGAACATATCACTGATGATACGATCTTCCCAGTCGCCGCTCAGGTAATGCGGGTCCAGAGAGGAAGGCTCGCCCTGGTTGCCGATCCGGATGGTCGTATCAGCCAGAACAATGGGGGAAGCGAGAAGAGAAAAGCTGAGTGTCGTGGCGGTTAAAAGTTTACCAAGTCGGTTAAATATCATAGGAAATCCCCTTTACTAGGTTAATGTCCTTCGCAGCGGTATTTTTGTTTTATCGCTAGCGTTTTTGCTTTTATTTGATGTGAACAGCCCCACATGCCTAGGCAGGCCCGATAATCCGGGTGTGGTGAATGCTCGTATAGTCCTTCGGTGGCCACGCTCATCCACCATGAAATGGCATTTGAGTTTGGAGAGTGGTGCATATTTGGTCAATCGAAATGGTGAATACGGGTATTGAGTTTTTGAATTGCCCCGATACTTTTTAGGGCAAACAGGAATCAAAGTGGGGCATTCAGGCTTATTCGGCTATATCTTAGTCAAAGATGCAGTAAGCGAAACAAAGGTCAAGAGGGTAATCAAAGAACAAAACGCTTTAGACAGCGTAATGTTTCCGGCATGCCTGTAAAGGGAGAATCCAATGCAAGGATTTTGGCCAAGGTCACTGTGGACAAGTAAATTTAAAGGGCTGTTATTGATATTTGTAGGCCTGCTCCTGACAGGAGGAGTCCATGCCGAGGGCAAGTTATTTGCGATCGTCAGCAAGAATCTCAACGATATTAACTTTATCAATGCCTGGCAGGGTTGCCAGGAGGAAGCCGAGAAGAATGGTGATACCTGTAAGCATGTCGGCGAGCCTGAGTTTCCTCATTTCCGGATTCAGGACAGTGTGATCAGTCAGGTCCTGGAAGAGCCTGTGGATGGCATTGCGGTTTCCGTCCTGAATTCCGAATATCTGGCCAGTCATTCCCTGAAGCTTGCTTACGAAAAGAAATTACCTGTTGTCACTTTTGATTCCGACCTGGAGCCCCAACATCAGTACCTGCGAAAAGCCTATATAGGGCCGGATAATAAGGCGTTTGGCCATAACCTGGCACGTGAGGCGAAGCGTTACAGGCCTGAAGGCGGCAATGTGTGCCTGATGAGCGGGGCGGTGTTTGACCCCAATCTCAATAACCGTATTCAGGGCATCCGTGAAGAGTTAAGTGGTGACAGCGCCTGGGACCGGAAGCGCAAACTGGATGGTCAGAACGGCTGGTCAGAGCCAGACCGTTGCCCCTGGTATAACTGGGACAATTATGAACGTGCATTACAGCAAATGTGGGAGGCCATTTACCGTTCGGAAATTAATGTTTTTATTTCCGTCGGTGCCTGGCCGGTGAGCAACCCAACGTTGTACCAGGATGTTATGAGCCCCGCCAGACAGTTGTTTCTTGAGGCCAAAGGGAAAATCGTTGTAGTAGGTATCGGTACGCCGGAAGCTGCCCACGAGGCGTTGCTGGAAAAGCAGTATGTGCATGCCTATGTGGCGATTGATTTCAGGGAAATGGGGCGCCTTACATACGAAAACCTCAAAAAACTCTCCGAGGGGGAGGAAATACCGGAATGGACGTGGACGAATAATCGGGTACATCGCTGGGATGACTGACCTGGGTCTGTTTAATTTCACATTATCAGACCCAGGTATTAATCGACTCAGTCGAAGCTGAACTCACGTGTCAGATTTCGGATGGTGTCCCGGCCTACCAGAATATTGTCTTCGATACGAATGCCACCATAAGGTTTCAGCGTGTCAATCAACTCCAGATCACAACCATGTTGTGGAATATCCTGGATCATCTTTTCCAGCAACATCGGAATAAAGTATAGGCCGGGCTCAATGGTGATAACCATGTTTTCCTGTAATGACCGTGTCAGACGCAGGAAGGGGGCATTAGGGTCAGGTTTGAGCGTTCCTTCCGGGTCTTGCTGATGACCTCCGACGTCATGAACCTGAAGGCCCAGCAAGTGGCCCAGCCCATGAGGGAAAAATACCTGGGGAATCCGTTTTTCCAGTTGGATCTCCATGGAGTGTGTACAAATCCCTGTTTCCTGAAGAATGATGGCAATGCCTTTAAGTGCCTGCTGGTGCAAGTCACTGAACCTGGCACCCGCTGTGGCGCTCTGAACAAGCGTTTGCTGTAATTGGTCCATTGCAGTGATCAGGCTGCCGAAAAGCCCGTTTTCACGGGTATAGGTTCGGGTAATGTCACTGGCATAGCCCAGGTAGTCTGCACCGGCATCGATCAGCAAAGTGCGGGATTCCCCAGGTAACGTTCGGCTTTTCTGTTCATAGTGAAGGGTGGCGGCATTTTCATTCAGAGCGACAATGCCGGGATAAGGTTCATCAATCGAAAGCTGTCGACTTCCCTGCAGAAAGGCCTGATAGACTTCATACTCATCCGCACCGTTCAGGAACGCCTCTTTAGCTGCCTGATGTCCCTGCATTCCCGCTTTATTAGCCTCGACGAGGCAATCGATCTCGTAGTGAGTTATACAGGCTCTCTGGTAATTCAGGTGATGAATCAATGATTGTGGATTCATCTCAACGCCCGTTAATTGGGACGTGAATGGTAAATCCGGACCGACCCAGGCAACTTTGCCGATACCTTGACTGGCAGAGGCAAGTGCTGTCCCGGCATCTTTAACCGTTTGTACGTCCCAGCCGTTTTGCCATTCGCCTTCGGGCACCGTGTGAACGACGTGCCAGAAATCCCGCTGGCCCGGCCAGAACAAGACAGGCTTGTGTTGTGGACGTATTAAAATATGCAGGTAGGGAATCAACTTGAACGGAAGCCACTGCTGGGCCATGGCCGAAGCGTGATAGGGGTGGGCATGATCGTCAGCGTGGTAATAGGTCTGGCCGCCGGAGGGAAGGATGACTGCGTCGTACCCGGTGGCTTCCAATGCCTCCTCATATCGGGCTCTCAAGGTGGTGAGGTGAGCGGCGTAATATGAGTGTGGCATAAATGATTCCTCGATTTGGTGTCGTAACTGGAATTGGTGTCGTCACTGGGTGGGTTATGGTGACAGTAATCCCGTATGAATAAATCCGCGCTTACCCTGATAAACTATTTTCAGGTGAGAGCCAAGCTTCACAAGACGGCTGGGTTGTAAGTTATGACACAGAGTGTGGTGTCAAGACAATAGGGTCTGTTGGCGTTTCATATGACGGACATGTAAAACCTGAAAGCATCGAATAATACGCGATTGTATTGATATATCCCTGCCATGCATACATGGCTAAGAGTTGGTGGTCTATGAATGATGAATTGTCCAACCTGATAGAAGAAGTGGTTGATGCAGAGGCCGATGAGCAAGGTCGCCTGGTCGATAAGATTATCGCGACCCGGGAACCGGAAGAGGTGGCCCTGCTGCTGGAGTCGTTGCCGCTGGAGCAACGTCTGGAAGTCTGGAGCGGTATTCCTCTCAATGAGCGACTACCGATACTGGTGGAAATGCGGAGTGATCCGCGGGAAAGTCTGCTTGATGAAACCAAGCCGGAAGAATGGGACGGTCTGTTCGCTGATATCAGCGCAGAAGATTTGGTGGAACTGTCCGAGTCATTGCCGAATCGCCTGGTGGGCAGAGCATTGGCGGCGATGGACGAGCAACAACGCCGTTACTATGAAGATGCTCAGCAATACGATGAAGATGAAGCCGGGCACTGGGTGGACCATGAACCGCTGGTGCTACCTCAGAATGCCAAGGTGAGAGATGGTTTGAGAATGCTGAGGCGCGGAATCCCACACTATGTGGATACCATTTTTCTGGTGAACCGTACCGGCCAGTTTGCCGAAGCAGTAAAAATTGACAAGATCATCGGATCGCCTGACCATCTTCCTCTGGTAGACCTTTCCCAGGAGGACTTTGCCAGTATTCAGGCCAAGGAGGATTCTGTTGATGCTTCTCTTCGGGTACAAAAATCCGGCTTTGGAGCGTTACCGGTTGTGGATGAGAGTGGCAAGCTGCTCGGTCGCTTGGATATTGGCACCGCCGGGGAACTGGTGAATGAATACTACGAAGGCCAGATGATGGCCAACGCGGGTATGGATGAAGACGAGGATTTGTTCTCTCCCGTGAAAAAAAGTGCCAAAGGGAGAGCTGTATGGCTGGGAATCAACCTGCTGACGGCTTTTCTTGCGTCCTGGTTTATCGGGTTGTTTGAAATGACCTTGCAGCAAGTGGTCGCGCTGGCTGTGTTGATGCCGGTAGTTGCCAGTATGGGTGGTATCGCCGGCAGCCAGACTCTGACGCTGATGATTCGTGGCCTGGCGTTGGGTCAGGTAACCAGTGCCAACCTCAAGGCTCTGTTAAAAAAGGAACTGAGTGTGGGGGCATTGAATGGGGTAATCTGGGCATTGGTTATCGGAATTGTAGCGGGTGTCTGGTTTGAACAGGTCCTGTTGGGTCTCGTCATTGCCATTGCCATACTGGTGAATATTCTGGCGGCGGCATTTTCCGGAGTCGGGATTCCCTTTATTCTGGATAAACTGAAACTGGACCCGGCGCTTTCAGGCTCTGTCATTTTGACGACCGTGACTGATGTGGTGGGGTTTGTAGCCTTTCTCGGATTGGGAACTTTGTTCCTGTTATAGAGATTTCTCTGGTAGATAACGATGTTAATGAAGACTGGTGTGGTGTTGCGAAGATTGCTGGCAGTAGTTGTTTTGGTGCTTGGAGTCGGCGTCTGGCCCACTGTGACTCACGCCTTTGGTATTGTCATCAGCGATCAGCAGGTGGCTGGTTTGATGTCAGCGGTGTTTCCGGTCAAGCAGACGATGGGGGTCTGGCAAGTGACCTTCCTGAACCCTGTGCCAGAGTTCCACCCCGGTCAGCAACAAGTGGCTCTGGCAGTGGATGTACAGCTGGAAGAAGGCCTGAATCAGGCCAGAGGTTGGGGGAAAGTCAGCGGCCAACTGGCGTTCAATAAAGAACTGCAGCAGCTTCATTTGGTTCGTCCGAGACTGGTGGATTTTGAGGTGCGTGAGGGTGATGTTGAAAACGCAGGACCGTTGATTGACGGTCTCAGGCGCTACATCGGGCAGGATTTGCCGGTTATCGTATTATTCGATGTGAAACAGATGAATCTGGGTCTGCCATTGAATCCTAAGGCCATAAACGTCGTGAACAAAGGCATATCCATCGAATTTTAAGCAGGCTCTCCAAGGCAGTTTGCGATAATTTATGGCGGGCTAGGCCAAATGACTGTCGTCTATAAAGCCAGTTGTGCACATGTCGTCAGCTTTATTAAAATTCGCCCTTAGCCCTGTTCCTGGGACCTGATTGAACAGGGCATTTCTCAGCATGCATGTCGTTAAGTAGTCGAGGTGTTGCATGATCTATTACAAATTTGAGGAAGAAAAGCAGATAGTTCTCCACTATGCCCATATGATGAAGGACGAGAAGACCATTGATATCATCAACCTGGGATCTGTTGCCGGTTCGGAAGAGGCAGAGCACCTTTCCCGTTTTTTCTGGGACATGGTCGGCCTGTCTATCATTGACTCCGCCAAAGGCGTTTCCGTATGCGGATTGCAGAACGTAGAAACATGGAATGAATACATCATGGAATCATTTCGCCGCTACTTCCATGAGCATGGATTCTCTGATGAGTGGAATAGGCAAACTGAATTGGCTTAATCCATAAACGCTAGCCGGTCCAATACAACGTTGGAATTCGTTGATGCCGGCCTTTTCTCCAATCTTTTTTGTCCTCCTCCCATCTCTCCATACCATATTTTCCACAGATATTTCATCACGGTGCTGTGGATCAGACTCCTCAAGTCGAGATCAATAAGAAGTAAACGATACAATCGAACTTTATCGAAAGTGATGAATGATAATATTTACTATCTGTTTCGTAATTAATCTACTACTCTGCCTGATATATTATTTAGATGTACTCATATTAAAAATATGAACATGTAAATGATTTTATGTTTTCTTTTTGTATAAAAAGAAAACAGGCTCATTGATTTGGCTCAATTTAATTACTACAAAGACCTAGGAAAAAACTATAGTAAAACTTGGTGGTTTTTGTAAAGTATATAAATATCAAATACTTAAGTGGTTAGTGGATATAGTGTTACAAGTTATAGATATGCTTGACCAAATGGTCTATGCCTGATAGATTTCGCCCCGCTTAACACCGTTAAAAGGAATCATACGGTCCTCACATAAGGATATTCGTTACCAGGGCAGGCATATTTTCTAAAAAAAATTAATATGTCAGTCCAGTCCTTTTATAGATGTTACGCATTTGCGCAATAACAGTGGCTGCGCATTACATCTTACCTATCCAATGGAAAGATCTACCACAGATTTTAATAAAGGTTAAAGGAATTATAACCATGAAAAGCAACGGGCTAAGCAGAGCTATTACGTTTTCCTTATCTGCCCTGGCGTTGGGAGTCTCCAGCGTAACCTGGGCACAGGTTTCGGCACAGGATTCACAGTACGTCCGTGAATATCTTGAACGTTTCCATCAAGACACCGCCGCCGTGATGGACGAAATGCCGATAAAAGAATCCGTTACAGGATCGGAAGTCAGTTCACCATTCTCAGAAGATTCGATTGCAACAGGCGAGTTCATTGAAGATAAAGACCAGCTTCGTAATGAACTTCTCCATCGCTCTGACGAAAATGGCTACAGCATGATTATGCGGGCTGTTGAGTTGAGCAATGACAATGCAGCCAAACTGGTTGATAACGGAGAGCAGTTGCTCACCAATGTCCATGAAATGGATGCCAGTTCGTTGCAAAAAGCAGAACTGTCTGACCAGCCTTGGTCCGATGACTACTGGGCACTGTACAAAGGTGCTCTGGGACATCGTTATGCTGATCCCAAACTTCAGGACGCATGGCCTTCTAACTGGTACGAGCACTGGATTTTTGCTACCAGCACTCATTTGCCTCAGGAATACATCGACAATAACGAAATCGAATATTTGTCTCCGGCAGAAAAATACGACCTGTTGGTTGGCGATCAGGACTACACCCTGACCAAGAACATGTGGGAATCCGGTAAGAGTTACTGGGATCGTTATGGTTCCGTTGAAACCTGGATGGGGCTCTGCCACGGTTGGGCGCCGGCAGCCTATATGCTTCCACGTCCCAAGCATTCTGTCACAGTGACTTCAACCGAAGGTCGGGACATCAAGTTCTATCCTTCAGATATCAAGGCACTGGGAACTTTACTTTGGGCAGAAGCCTCTCCTGGCGTGCGTTTCATCGGTGGTCGTTGTAACACCAAGCGCCCTGAAAAAGACGAGAACGGTCGCATCCTGGACCAGGCCTGTTTTGACAGCAACCCAGGAAGCTGGCACAAGTCTGTGGTTAACCAGATCGGTGTCAACAAGCGTAGTTTTGTGATTGATGCCACCTATGACTATGAAGTATGGAACCAGCCGGTAATCAGCTACGTTTATAATTACTTCAACCCTCAGACGGGTGAATCATACGAATCCGCAGAAGATGCCATCATCGCCATGAGCGATTACACCAACGATAAGTTCTCTGATTATCGTGGCCCTGATGCAACTCACGTTGTTGGTGTGCAGATGCGGATCACCTACATGGTTGAGACCGGTCCAGCGCACCGTGAAATCGATCGTCCAAGCTACGACGGTGTATTCTCCGTTCGTTACATGTACGACCTGGAACTGGATGCCAATGGTGAAATCACCGGTGGCGAATGGTACACCAACCGTCATCCGGACTTCCTGTGGACCCCGGCTCCTGGTGCACACGCGGTTTCCTACTACAACCCACCCGAAACCACCGGTACGACCAAGAACGAACTGGACCAAGGCACCGTTGCTCAGAACAACTGGGATTTCTATGGACCATTTGAGACTCTGGACAACATCAAGGTCACCTTGCTGGGTAACAACGATGCAGATCTTTATGTCAGAAAAGGACAGCAGCCTACATTGCAGGATTACGAATGCCGTCCATACATGACCGGTTCCAACGAAGAGTGTGAACTGGAAGGCGCAGGCACCTACTTTGTTGGTGTTAACGGCTATGACCCTTCATCTGACTACCAGATCCAGATCCGCTATACCAAGCCGGACAGCGGTTGGGCGAAAGACGCACCTATTCCTTCCAACTGGAAAGGTAATGCGAAAAACGCCTCTGAGTACAGCCAGCCTCTGACCAGAATCGTTGAGCAGTTGTTTGACTGGTCTGCCGAATAAGTCAGAGTCTTCCTGAACCCTGATCTATCAGGCCTTTCTTGGGAGGGGAGGCCTGGTAGCTATTCAGGCTGCATTGGGGCGTTTCCTTTGCGCCCCCTTTTTATTTTCTATTCCCTGTCTCTGCCCGAACCTTTCTTGCTTCTCAATAAATAAGCATTCTTTGTCGTCGTATCGTCAGGATCGCTGGCAAGTCCATATATTTACAATTACGCCTATAAAACAAGAAGCTTGTAAAACTTTGATTCCAAAAGTGGGGTTATAAGGCCTCTTCCCATTTACAAAAAATAACGGTCAGATTTAGCGATGGGCAATTCAGATTTATTTAGTATGATGAACAGGGCAACAAGTTCACCGAGTGAGGAATAACGTCCAGGAAGATAATGGGTGATCCCATTGGCGCTATTTTCAGAACACAACTTGGTGAAAGACATTATCGAATCGACAGAAGGAGGGAGTTCTAATGTCTGGAGAATTAGAGGCAAAAAATCACGCGGATGCGATACTAAATGCCTATAAGTCAAGCTATCTGCCTTTGAATAAGAAGGGGTTAACTGTCGAGGGTATCGGGCTGATGTTGCCTGATCCCGACATGCCTCTCGGGGTTATTCTAAAGAAGGAGAGCAGCTTCATCGTCCTGCTTGGTGAGCAGCATAGTACGGAAACCGTCGTGCCGCTCGAACCCAGTGACCAGAGTTTGATGATTGCAGGCGCCAAAGCCGTGGTAACGGCCATCGGCAAAGTTGGTAGCAAGCATACGACCATTGCGGCGATCGAACTTCCCATCAAGAATGGTTTCATCGTTGGATCGGGAGCCGGACTGACGAAGATGGAGAAGCTCACCATTTCCGGTACTGACGATAAAAATCTGGGATCGATCAATCACTCTTTATTTTATTACAAGGCGATGCTCTTGAAAGATGTGGTGATCGCCGAAGGGGAGAATACCGCGGAGGTCGTCGAACAGGAACTGGCAGCCAAGTCAGACGAACGAAATCCGGGAATTGCCAAGCATTTGATACGTGCAGCCTCAAGTGTCAAAGGCGCCAGCGTCACCGTGTTACCAGTTGGACTATCGCACTTGGGCGGGAGCAGCATACAGAAGCAATTGGCCATGAAAGGATGGACCGTCGTGACAAAGATTGTCTAGGGAACTTCTGACAACCACCACTGAAAGCCACTTGCGTTGCCTAGCGTTAAAAGCTGGCTCTGAAGGCCTCGCCAACGTTATTTATGGAGCCTCATTGTGACAATGAGGCTCCAAACCCAGAACATTAACGGGCGAGCTTCAACATTTTCTGCGAAACCGTTTTTGCCTTGAGTATCAGCACGGTGGATAAAATCAGCTCTAAAGCAATGGCGACCATTTGGGCTTTATGCTCAGGGGATATGTGGAAAAAGTCCTGTGCGTATTGGGCCGATCTTGCGTTCATAAACAGGATGGTTAACCAATGCGAGGCGTCAACGGCGGCGTTATAAAAAAAGTACAATCCCATTGCGAGCAGTATTACTGTCAATGTATTTCCCGGTGAGACGGGCTCTATAACCTTATCCAGGTCTGGTTTCAATATGCTCCTTGAGACGGTCATTGGGAAAAACCAAAGCAACATCGCAATGAAAAAAGGGATCAGAGAAGAAGCATAAGCGATCACTCTGGCAAGCGTTGCCGTTTCTTCCGCGTTCATATTTAATACCTGTGAAAGTATTGCGAATTGATTCAGTGAATATAGAAGAAGGGCAACGGCAAATAATCTGACCGCAATCGCTAGATAGTGACTGGATTTCATGGTAAACGCCTTGTAAAAGTTATCGAGATTTCCTGAAGGGAAGATAACCCTATTGACGTTTAAGCATCAATGACATTCGTACACGTAAAAAAAATTTAGAAATTAAAAAGCCGGTGGATGATCCACCGGCTTGTTGACGTGCTGTTTGTCGACGCTTATACCCGGAACCGGGACAAGGCCTGATTCAGCGAACTGGCCATCCCTTCCAACTGCTCTGCAGAGGTGGCGACTTCCTGCACCGCGTGGCTGTTGGTTTCGGTCATGGTGGCAATGCGTTCAACGTTTTCAGCAACGTTGGTACTGGCCTGGGACTGCTCGTTGAGCATCATGGAGATTTCCATAAACATTTCCATGACCCGGTGAGAGCTTGACCGGATTTCTTCGATGGATTCGCCCGCTTTAGTGGCGAGATCTGCGCCCTCGTTGACTTGTTCAACCCCTTTGGTCATGACCGCAACGACAGCACGGGTTCCCTGTTGAATGTCATTGATGGTGGTGGTGATCTCACTGGCGGATTCAGTGGTTCTGCCGGCGAGTCCCCGGACTTCATCCGCCACCACTGCAAACCCTCTGCCTTGCTCGCCTGCTCTTGCTGCTTCAATGGCAGCGTTCAGGGCCAATAGATTGGTTTGTTCGGCAATGCCTGCGATGACTTCCAATATGCCGGAAATGCGTTCTGACAACTGACCGAGTTCACTGATATTATCCGAAGCCGACCGAACTGTCTCGGAGATGGTCATCATGCCGGAACTGGCATGTTCAATTATGGTGGCACCGTGTTCTGAAATCTGGAACGAAGACTCGGACAGCTCCTTGGCTTCCTGGGCATTTTTGGCAAGACTGTCGACACTGACGGTCAGTTCTTCCACCGTGGAGGCTATCTGACTGGCGGCTTCACTCTGTTCGGCGGAACCTTTCGCCACTTCATTACTGGCTTCTGACATGGCTCTTGCCGCGCTACCTAGCTCCTGGGCGGTTGTTGCCAGTTCCTTAAGAATGCTTCTGACCTGTTGCTGCATACGTTTCAGCGCGGCCATGAGTTTGCCGGTTTCGTCATTGCCACGAACTTCAATGTTCTGTGAGTAATCTCCTTCGGCGATGGTTTCCAGGGCGCTGACGGCTGAGGCAAGTGGTTTACCAACTATCATCCTGACGGCAGTCCACAATACCAGGGTGACAACAATGATAGTCAAAGCGGTTTTCAGTAGCATCTGTTGGCCCAACCAGGTGGCAGCTTCGTGGGAATCTGCTTCGGGTTGAGTGACAGCCAGTACCCAATTCAATTCAGGAATCTGTGTGAAATGCGTCTCCCAAGGTACGGCTTCTGATTGTCCCGCGCCTTTCCAGGCGTGGATCATTTCGCCGGATTTCTGTTGCAGCATCTCCCGTACGAACAGCCCTTCCTGACCTTCAATAATGTTGCTCCCAGCAGCCGTGGGGTGCAGGAGGAATTTACCTTGGTCTTGCCCCTCTTTAGCATCGAGGACAAACACAAATCCATTGTTACCTATCGACAGGTCAGCGAGTCCTGACATCAATCTTTCCAGAGACTGACTAAAGCTGATACCAATATAGCGAATACCGATGATCTGCCCTTGTGGGTCTTTGATTGGAGTGTAGTTGGTCACGAATTGCCGACCAAACAAAGTGACCTTTCCGGTAAATGGCTGCCCTTTGATGTTCTCAATGTATGCAGGCGAGTTCTGACTTAACAGGGTGCCGACAGCGCGGGAGCCGTCCTGTTTTTTGACCGATGTAATGACTCTGACAAAGTCGTCACCACGCTTCACGAATATGGTGGCGTTGCCGCCTGTGATTTCGGCAAAGCGATCAACAGTGGAATAGTCTCCGGCAATGTCTTGACCGTTATTGGTCAAAACCGGGACCGTCTGGCCCATGACATCTTGAGTACGGCTTCTGTCGAGGATGAACTTGCCAGGAAAAGCCTCGCCAAATACACCAGAAAGATGTGCAGCTGTGGTTTCCAACTGATCGTTATACGCTTTGATGGTGACAGAAGAAGAGGCGAGCAGGTTATCCATTTCCGCGTCAGATAGTCTGAGGACTTTTTCGCCAATATTCTGAGTAACGATCCAGCCACTCGCAGAAAGAATAATGGTGATAGCCAGGCAGACAGCAATACTTAGCCTTACGGCAATACTTTTCTTGAACATAATCATCCCTCATCCAATATCCGAGGTGTCCCATACCGGTTGATTGATGACAAACCGGGATGGCCTTCCAATGGTTCCGTGAACACATAGCAGGATAGACCAAAAGGATTATCTGTATAGGGGATGGCTACAAAAATGAACAATTATTCCTTTTTTATATCTTCAGGGAATAGCAGCAGGAGCTTTATGACGGCCGGGATATATTCAGATATTTTTCGGTGGTGGTGAGCTGAACATCTCGTAGTTTTTCCTGAAGATCCTAGAAGAATCGATCTGTACATGAGACCTAGCATGAGGGTTTGTCCGCTTTAAATAACAAAGACAACATAACTCTGTCCTGCGGCAATGTGGTTCAGATGAGGAGTATCCCGATGCACAGGTTCATTCTGGTTTTGATATTGGTATGGCAGTCCTTGCCGGTTTATGCAGGTGAACTTGAAGTGTTGCACTATTGGACATCCGGAGGTGAGGCTGAGGCACTGAACGTGCTGAAGTCGATGATGAAAGAGAAGGGGCATGTCTGGCAGGACTTTGTGGTCGTCGGTGGAGGTGGTGAGAGTGCCAATGCCGAGCTTCGCCAAAGGGTCATTCAGGGACTGCCACCGGCGTCAGCGATGGTCAAGGGTCCGGACATTCATCGCTGGGCCCGCCTGGGGTTTCTGCAGGAGCTTGATAAACTGGCTGCCTGGCAGAACTGGGATGACAATCTTCCGGATGTGATCGCTGATGTTACCCGGTTTGATGGTCAGTATGTTTCCACACCTGTGAATATCCACCGCACCAATTGGATGTGGATCAACAAGAAAATTCTCGACGAAGTCGGAGCTGAAGTTCCCTCTACCTGGGATGAGTTTGAACAGGTGGCAAAGAAAATTCAGGCCCGGGGATATGCCGTCATTGCTCATGGCGATCAGGCATGGCAGGACGCTACCATATTTGAGTCCGTTGCATTGGCTGTCGGAGGACCAGAGTTTTATCGCCGCGCTTTTGTAGAGAATGAGTATGCGGTGATCAAGAGTGAGACCATGATGAAGGTGTTTGCTCAGTTTCGGAGATTAAAGCCCTATCTCAAAACAGATCTTTCCAAGCCTGACTGGAACATCGCCACTGAGGCCGTTATTAAGGGAGAAGCTGCTTTTCAGTTTATGGGAGACTGGGCAAAAGGGGAGTTTGAAAAAGCTGGCCTCAAAGCCGGTGAGGATTTTATCTGTGCCGCGATGCCGGGGACACGGAATCAGTTTCTGTATAACGTTGATACGCTTGCCATGTTCAAACTCTCAGACAAAGCTGATCGCAAGGCGCAGGAGGACCTGGCCAGCGCCATCATGAGCGAGGAGTTCCAGGAAGTATTCAATCTCAAGAAGGGTTCAATTCCTGCCCGTACCGATGTGGATTTAAGCAAGTTTGATGAATGTGCGCGGCTCAGTCGCAAAGAATTTCATATTGCCGAACAGAAGGGAGCACTGCTGCCGAGCATCGCGCATGGTATGGCGACTACCGCCCGGGTTCAGGAAGAGTTTTATGGGGCACTGCATGACTTTATGCATGCCCCTGAGATGAATGACCGCAAAGCCATGGTCACACTGGCCAAGCGAATGCGCTATGGTTCGTATGCCATCAACTGAATATCAAAGGGATGAGGGGCAACTGGCTGGTTTTATAAAAGGCTCCTGGTAAGGATTTGGCATATACTCTAGGAAGTGATGATGGTGATTCGTCAACACACCCTAGAAGTAAAAAAACTGAAAGGAGTAGCCAGTTGAAAAAAGATCTTTCGCTTTATGATACCCGGGTTATTGGGGTTCTTTTGGAGAAGGAAATCACGACGCCGGATCAATACCCGCTGTCTCTGAATGCCCTGACTAATGCCTGCAATCAGAAGAGTAATCGCCATCCGGTGTTGGATTTGTCAGAACAGACTGTTGCAGAAACGGTGGAGGATCTGAAGCAAAGAGGGCTGGTGCGTGGTGACAGTTACAAAAGCCGTGTGGAAAAGCTTGCCCACCGTTTCTGTAACAGCGAATTCGGTGAGCTGAAACTATCGCCGCCACAGGTGGCGGTCGTGTGCGAATTATTGTTGAGAGGTCCGCAGACACCGGGCGAATTGCGCTCCCGTGCCAGCCGCATGCATCCATTTGCCAAAGTGGATGAAGTAGAGGGTACCCTTAAGGAGCTGACCGAACATCAAAAGGGCCCTCTGGTCACCATTTTGCCGAGAGAACCCGGTAAACGGGAAAGTCGCTATGCTCATTTGTTTTCCAGCGATATTGAACCAGTGGTGACGGAATCCATGGATGCCGAGAAATTTGGTGCCAACCGGGCTGAGATTGATACTTTGAAGGCACAGATCGCCAGGCTGGAGCAGGAAAATGAAGCCCTCAAGCAACGCCTGCGTCAATTAGGCGAGGTATGCTGATCAGGCGTCCAGATTACGCATGATGTCCAGTTGGAACTCCTGGTCGGCAAGATTGTCAGCCGGCTCGGCGTGAGTCGATGAAGCGGTTGCGTATTTGCCGGAATGTTTTTCGTGGTAGAGAAGCCACTCGTGGAGCGCTTCTGCAGCGGCATCCTCGGTGGGGAATACCCCTTTGGAAACGGCGTTTTTGATCAGTGAATCCACTTTGGTGATGCTGGCTTTGATCATGATCGCGCTCCTGTGCTTGTACAGGCAATGAGTATTGATCTGTTGATTTTAGCATGGATGAAAATGACGCAGGCAGCGGGTTGTTGGACATTCGGGGTCAGACCCGGGCTGGGTCTGACCCCGTAGAAACTGTTTACGGCAAATAAAAGTACTGGGGATGGGCCTCCCAGACTTTGCGCTTGGGAATATCATCCTCGTCGACGCCGGCAAATACCTGGATGATATCGTCGCGGACCGTTTTGCGCTCCAGATAGCCCCAATGGTCGCCGATGCGTTCCCGCAGTGCCACGTCATCCCGTCGGCCGGCGCCGGTCGTATCCATGACCAGTACGTTGGGGGCGAGATCATAAAGATTGGTGGGGCCTTTACGTCCCATTCGCTGTTTTTTGTTTTTGGTTCCCTGAGAGACCAGCAGGGCGTCGTCCTCCTGATTGATATAGACATGGACGCGTTCGCAGAGTTTGTGGAGGTGAGCAAACGCTCTTCCGTGTTCGAACAGGTCGTGATCACAGTCGGCATTAAGCAGGAGGACTTCGCTGAACAGTGGATAAGGGGTTTCCCCCAGTTGGGCGGCAAAATGATGCAGAACCTGGTTACCCATAGAGTGAGCTGCCAGGTGAATTCGTTGCCGACAGGGTTCATGGTCACCGCTGTCGAACATGTCAGCATAGAATTGATGCACCTTGCGAAATGCTCGGCCCAGAATAGCGCCGGTATCAATGGCATCCGGTTGGTCATCGGTATATTTCCACAGGCGTCCCAGTGAGGGCCAGGAAACATAGACCAGGTGATCAACGGTACAACTTGAACGGTCCAGGTAATGCTTCTTCAGCTGTTCAATGTGTTTGAGATTGGAATTGAGGTCGTAGTTGAAACCGTGGATAAACACCAGAACATCAGAGCGCTGGTTAGCACTGGAAAGTTGTTTAAAGAGATCGAAAAACAACTTACCGGTTCCGGTCAGATCATCCTTTTTGGGTTTCGATGCTAATCCAGTGTAATTGCTGGCTGTGCGGTCAGGGAACAGCTCGTAGTCCTTGCGGTCAGGAAAGTATTCCGCGATTCGGAAAGTCGGGGAGGCTTTTTCTTTTCCGTTGGGGTCAAAGCGTTCTTTCTTGTTGATCCGCTGAATGGAACGGTTACTGATAATATAGATGCTCATATCGCTGCCCTTAATACTGTGAAGGCTTAAGTGGTTATGAAGGCGAAGAAGATTCCTTCTCTGACAGCGATACTTCCAGAGGTGATGGTGGCATCCATCATTGGGTGGCACCATTAGCATAATAGCTTGTGATTTTACCGGTAAATGATAGGTGAGAAAATCACTTTTCAAAGCCAGTGTAATATACGTTTCGGGTCAGTCGGTTTCATGCACGTCATTGCTCGCCCGACTGTACAGATGTGGGTTCAGGATCAATACTTTCAAAAGTGAATAAGAAAATCAGCAATCACCCTTAATTAATAACAAGCCAGTTCTATGAGAGGGCGTTAAGCCTGGGAGCGTAGTATGCATTTAACCATCCGCCAGAAGTTATTACTGCTGGCCATTCTCCCCATTTTGGTCATTTCTGTTGGTTTGACGATCGCCAACGGTGTACAGATGGACTCTTTGTCTTCGGCCACCACCCAAAAGCTTTCAGATTCAGTGCAGGACGCTAAGCGTGGGGAATTGAAAACGGTTCTGCAGCTTGTCTATTCCCAGATCAAGGACAACTATGAAGGGGCGATGGGCAGGTCAAAAATGGGACAACAACTAGCCATTGAGCAGCTTAAAAAAATTACCTATCAGGAAGGGAATCATCTGTTTGCTTACCGTTCTGACGGATCGTTGATATTTAAAGGTTCCGAGCTTGAAGGTCTTGGGCAATCGTTTATAGACGCGAAGGATGCCAACGGCAATCTCTGGGTGCAGAACCTGATCCAGGCGGCCAAGAGTGGTGATGGCTATTCGGAGGCCCGGTTTGCCCTGGAAGATGGTGGTGAATCCCAACGTTTGTATTACAGCATCTGGTTGGAACAATGGGATATGGTGCTGGGGACCAGCGTAGATCTGGATGACATGCATCAGGCAATCGGAGAGCTGGCAGCTTTTTCAGAGCAACAGGTGGCCACGGGATTGGCGTCAACGATAACTCTGGTGGTGGTGATCGGCATTATTGTGATCGGCCTTGGTCTGGTACTGACCCGTTCCATCACCAAGCCCCTGTCGACAATTACCGCCTCCATCGAACAAATTGCTGCAGGAGGGGGCGACCTTACTCAGCGGGTCAAAGTTTCAGGTAAAGATGAGTTAACCCGTCTAGCCAGTCAGTTCAACACCTTTCTGGATTCCCTTCAACAGCTGGTCAGGATGATTGCTGAGACCTCCGGCAATATTACAAACGAAACAACGGAGTCATCGCAACGGGCCGGAAAAGTCAGTCAGGCAATCAGTGGCCAGCGTGAATCCACTGAACTGGTGGCGACAGCCGTGAATGAGTTGACAGCGACGGCAGCCAATGTGTCTGAAAATGCGGAACACGCCGCTGAAGCCAGTCTCGAAGCAACTTCCAAGATTCGTTCAGCTTCTTCAACGCTGGAGCAATCCGCCGATAAGGTAAAACTGTTGGCTGAAAAACTGGATCAGGCGAATGCCCAGATTAATTCCCTGGAAAGCAGTGTTGGGGAAATTGGCGGTATTTTGGATGTCATCAGCGGTATTGCCGAGCAAACCAATCTGTTGGCGTTAAATGCGGCGATTGAAGCGGCACGGGCAGGTGAACAGGGACGGGGATTTGCTGTGGTGGCGGATGAAGTTCGTGGGTTGGCCTCCAGAACGGCAGCCAGCACGGAAGAGATCAAAGAGAAAATTGCCCGTTTGACTCAGGAATCACAGGCCGCTGTTAAGCTGTTCGGCGAAGGAAAGCAGGCCAGTGCGGAAGCCGTTACCCTCAGTCAGGAGGCGAATGCGGTGCTGGTCGCAGTAGTGGAAGCCATCGAGAAAATATCCGAACACAATCAGATGATTGCCACGGCAGCGACCGAGCAGAACAGCGTTGCAGAAGATATTAACCAACAGATCCATACCATTGCGGAAGCGGCTAATGATGCTGCTTCGCTGGCCGAGCAGAACAACGCAACGGCGCAAACGGTTGCGGCTGACAGCCAGAGTCTGCAGGATCAGGTTGGTCAGTTCAGGGTATGACAATGCTCCACCACTGAGGTTGGACGATAGATCTTCATATTTTTGGCTGGTGCGTTATTTTCGTAATAAAATGTCTTCCTTTTTTGAAAAATACTGGAGATATGACATGGAAAATAACGTTTATTCTGCGCCTGAATCTGATTTAGTGGGTGCGTCCGGCGAAGATGAACTGGCCTCAAGATGGAAACGGTTGGGAGCGGCGATAGTCGATGGAATCGTAATGTCGCTGATTACATTACCTGTAATGTACCTGACCGGTGGGTTTGACGGGCTTTCAACAGGACAGGAGCCTTCAATCGCATATAGCCTTGGAATGGGGCTGTTCGGTATTGTGGTGTTTATTGCAATCAACGCAAGATGGTTGGTGAAATACGGCCAGACTGTCGGCAAAAAAGTTGCAGGTATCAAAATAGTTGAATTGAGTGGTGACCTTCCTTCACCCAAGACTCTTCTCGTACGTTACGCGGTATACATTATCCCAGGTCAAGTTCCCCTTGTCGGCCAGCTATTCTCCCTGATCAATATCTTGTTTATCTTTGGTAAACAGAAACGCTGTGTTCATGATTATGCTGCGGGCACTAAAGTGATTCTTGGTTAGCCCCCACAAATGAGGCCTTCCAAGCACTAAACTTTACCACTGACACATATGGAGATTTGTTTAGAAATCTGAAAGCTTTATTTGTCATTTGCGATAGTCGTGGCGCACTTTGCTCAAGCTGCGAAAGTGAAGGGGACTGTTCAACAGGTTTGCTACAGCTATTTGTTTTCCGCAAATCTTTTCATGTTGCATTGCTTAGGAGCTGGGGATGCCCGGGTTTATGCCCACCCGGGCGGCTTTTGGTATTGAGTGCTTCTGATGTACCAATTATTTCGTTATTTTGGTACGATTGTTGGCCAATCTACAATCTTTCGAGTATTCCGATAGCGTGAAAAAGTCCGAACTGATCAGTAAACGCAGCCTTGAGGACCAGGCTGCCGACCTTCTCCGAGAAGCCATTATCAATGGTGAACTTCCTCCCGGTATGCGCTTGGTTGAGATGACTCTGGCCAAAGAGTATGGCTTGTCGCGTGGAACGATCCGTATCGTGCTGCATCAACTCGGTGCTGAAGGGCTGGTAACACAGGTTCCTTATGCCGGATGGTCCGTGGTTGAAATGAATGACCAGGATTTGTGGGAGCTATATACCCTCAGAGCCACTCTTGAGGGGCTGGCTGCACGTCTGGCAGCGGAAAAAATCACGGAAGAGGGCGTGTCGGAATTACAAAGCGCCTATCAGGAACTACTGGAGTTGTGTGAGGGTGACGACCTTCATGCCATCACGCGGGGAGATCTGGCTTTACACAAAACCATCATTGCATTGTCCAATCACAAACGGCTCGCGCAGCAGTATCGTATGGTCGAAAATCAGTTTTTAAGTTACATTGCTGCGGCGAACCGGACATTTGACCCCCACTTGGTCGGCCGTAGCCACGAGGCATTGGTGGCGGCTATCTGTGCTGGCGAAGGGAAACGAGCTGAGAAAGAAGCTATCAAAAACATTACGGGTTTTGAAGAGTTGCAGGGTATGAAAGCAAAGCCGTTATTGGCTTAGCTGAAATCCTGTTATTCTTACCGTGAATTTTTGGAATGCTTTGATGACCGTGGTATTTAATCAATTCGGTACTGCCGCAGAATCTCCTCGTTAATGGAGATCCCTAGACCTGGACCATCCGGGACGGGGATCATACCGTTATGATCGATGTTCGGACCATTTTCGGCTAACTGCCAGCGCAGAGGTGAACTGGATGTTGAGAATTCTGCATACTCGGCTGTGGGTTGAACCGCCAGAAAATGCAGGTTGGCAGCCAGGGTAAGGTCGGTATTCCAGCCATGGGGAATCAGGCGACTGCCAAATTCCTGTGCCATCATGGCAATCTCTTGTAACGCCGTGAAGCCCCCAACCCAGCTTATATCCGGTTGTGCAATGTCTATTTGGGCGTCTCTGAAATAAGGCAGCCATTCATCAGGTGCGGTCAACCCGGTATCTCCAGCTGCAATAGGAATACCGGACTCTTTGATGCGACGGTACTGGTCGAGGTGATCAAGCGGAAACGGAGCTTCCAGCCAACGGATATGGCACTCATGCAGAGTTGGTAAAAGAGGTTTAAGTTGATCGCGATGGGTAAAGCTGGCGACAGCATCCAGCATAAGCTCCATGTCCGGCCCTACAAAATCGCGCGCCTTGAGCAGTAATTCTGTCGCCAACTGTGGCGAATCCCGCCAGAAAGGGTCAATTGCCAGTTTAAGGGCTTTTACCGGGTAGCGCAGAGCATTCTCCAATGCCCGATAAAGTTCATCGGCACTTTTGCCCAGAGGGTACACTGTTGTATATGCAGGTAAGGATTGACGTTTAGGTGTGCCAAGAAGTTCGGAAACCGGTTTGTTTTCCAGTTTGCCGAGAAGATCCCATAAAGCGATATCGATACCACTGATTGCATGCATTACGATACCGCGTCGACCGCAATAGCTCGTGTGGTGATGCATCTTCTTCCACAGCTGCGGAATATTGGTGGGGTCTTCCCCGATCAAAATGGACTTAAGCCCCATTAAAGTATTAATGCGAGGTGGTGCGTCGACAATTGCCTTTATGACAGAAGGCAGGCTATCCACCTCAGCGATACCACAATGGCCTGAGTCAGTATGCAGCCGTATAAGACAGCCGTTATTAGTCGGATCGAGATCCAGTGGTCGTGTGTCAGGTACCCGCAGTTCAATGACTTCGATATTGGTGATTTTCATCGCTCATCCACTGAACTGATATTGCCAGAGAGTGTGCCGTTTTACCTGTTGCCAATCCATTTCGATTCCCAGTCCAGGCGCCATAGGAGCATGCACAACGCCGTTATCGGTACGGATTGGTGTACGGCAATAGGCTTCGTGGCTGTTGTAGGGGACGGGTTGCTCAAAGTACATGGCATTCGGTATGGAAAGCATCAGATGAAGGTTGGCCGCCTGGGTGAGTGTATATCCCCAGGATTGAAGCTCCAATGGAAGGCCATGGGCCTGTGCCAGGGAAGCAATTGTCCGAGCGGCGGTAAATCCTCCAGCGTAGGTGACGTCTGTGCGCAAGGCGTCCCAGGCATTTTGCTCAATGCCAGGTAGCATTTGCCCGGGATCCAGCAGAGTGTTCCCGGCAGGAATGATTGGTACAGTGGTTCCTCGTCGCAGTTCGGCATAGCCTCTGAGGTCAGTGTCAGGAAGCGGCGCCTCAAGCCAGATACAGTTCATTTTCTCCAGGCGTTTTGTAATCGCTTTGGCTTCCCTTTGGCAGTAACGTTCTTCGAGGTCAACCATGAAGGCCAGGTCCATGCCGAACTCTTGCTCGATTGCATCCAGTAATGCGAGGTCTTTTTCCAGGTCACACCACACGTGAAATTTGACAGTGTTAAACCCAGATTTCTGAAGTTCATGCACGAAACTTACATACTCTGCCGGGCTGTCGAGCAAGGGGGTGCTGGCGTAGGACTGGATGTGACTTCGACTGCCACCGAGCAGGCGATATAGTGGAAGGTTTACTGACTTTGCCTTCAGATCCCATAGGGCAATATCGATGACAGACTGAGGCTTGGGCGTCATACTGTTGTAGCGTGTCATCATCTGATGCCAGATTGCATCTGATTGCCAGGCGTTTCGTCCAATCAGTTCTGGTAGCAATGGCTTGATTGCTGCTCCGACAGCTTCGTCAAAACAGTGTTCGGAGTAGGTGGTAATACCCGCCACTCCCTCAAGGCCGCAGCGGGTACTGATTCGCAGGATCGTCAGTGTCTCATATACCTCGCTCATATCGGCAGCTAACCGGTAACGGGTAACATCCGGACCCACGACAAACAGTTCAGCGTTGTCAATCACTAGTTCATTCATCATATAAGCTCGTTGGGAACAGGGGTTAAACAATTGTTCGCCGGAAACCTGGAATGGAGGTCTCCGGCGAACGCGCTTTTATAGGCTGGGCGCTACAGCGGCAGCTGGCTCTGTACTGGCTGCACCTTTCTGGGTAACGGTGGAATGGTAGATCTGCACGCCGTTCTTTTCGTCCTGGCGTAACCAACGCACCAGGGAAATTGCCATGAAGGTCGTGATAAACAACTGAGGCAATGCAAGCGTGATGGCTGCGGTCTGAAGAGCTTTCAAGCCACCGACAAACATCAGGCTCAAAGGCAATGCGGCAAGTGCGAATGCCCAGAACAATCTTTGCCAGCGTGCTGGATGCTCGTCTTCTTTAAGTTCTACCGTGGCAACAGCGGCCATAGTGTAGGCAGCAGAATCAAATTGCGTGGCGAGGAAAATCAGCGCCAGTATGCAAAACAATGGCAGAACGATCGATGACATTGGCAGTGAATTGATGACGGCGATAATCGCTGTTGGGGCGTCCTTCTCATTAAGTAACGTCGTCACGGACAAAAGGTCGTTCAATTCCAGGTGCATGGCATAGTTGCCGAGGGCTCCAAAGTAGGCCCAGCATCCCAGGCTTCCGAAAACCAGCATACCGGTAATGACTTGTCGAATGGTACGGCCTCGGGAAATCTTGGCGACGAATAATCCCATAAAAGGTCCATAGGCGATCCACCACGCCCAGTAAAAAATCGTCCAACCTTCAGGAAAACCTGAGTTGGTGACCGGGTCAGTCCAAAAATTCATGTGGATAAAATTCTGGAACATGAGGCCAATGCTGTTGGTCGTGGTTTTGAGGATAAACAGTGTTGGACCGACTGCGACGATAAAAACCAGTA
The DNA here is from genome assembly GCF_000376785.1 of Hahella ganghwensis DSM 17046. GTDB lineage: Bacteria > Pseudomonadota > Gammaproteobacteria > Pseudomonadales > Oleiphilaceae > Hahella > Hahella ganghwensis. The sequence continues at coordinate 61,020 of NZ_AQXX01000140.1, read as the reverse complement.
GAGCAACTGCCAACCAGACGTTTATGTCACTGAGGACCTTGATGCCTTTTTTCAGTCCGGAGTATGCGCTGATAGCAAATATGGCGGTGCACAGAAGCATGACAAAGATGCTTAAGCCAAATGAGTTCTCAATACCGAAGAATTCGCTGAAGCCTGCGGCGACCATTGGCGTTCCCAACCCGAGGCTGGTACCGACACCTCCTAAAAGTCCGAACATGAAGAGGATATCAATCACTTTACCAATAGGGCCGTGAACATGTTTCCCCAACACTCCTTCACAGGCAGCACTGAGTTTCAGTTCCGGTTGCTTTCTTACGTGGTAGAGGTAAGCCAGAGGGATTGCCGGGACGCCGTAAAAGGCCCAGGCTGTTATTCCCCAGTGGAACATGCCATAAGTGGCTGCCCACTCCGCTGCCGTATCAGAATTGGGGGTGATACCCATGGGAGGGGCTTGTAAGTAGTAAGCCCATTCAATGGTACCCCAGTAGAGAATGCCGGATCCGATACCTGCACAAAATAGCATTCCAGCCCAGCTGAAAGCAGAGAATTCCTGCTTATCGTCTGGACTTCCCAGTTTTACCTGCCCGAACCGACTCATTGAGAGCCAAAGCAGTAATCCAACGGCTGCAATGCCGCCCCATAAATAGAGAATGCCGAACTGCGAGGTCATGACGCTAAAGGCGGCATTAATAAAATCATTGGCCTGCTCTTGCATGACCAACAAGGGAACACAGATACCGAGTAACACCACTAACGTGGAGCAGAATGTCGGCCAGTCAGTACGAACACCCATTGTATACACCTCTTTTTGTTTTAGTGGGTAGTGGACTTCCAGTGCTGGTTTGGGTCCTTATGACAGCTGGTAAGAGCGTCAATTAACATTGATCCTATCACTATAAATTGTAGATTGTCCATCAATCTACAATTTATAGTTCAATGATGAAGGGGGTAGATCCTGAACTGTAAGCTGGAAGGATGGCTAACCTATTGAATTTTAAGATTGTGGTTCTGGGATGACGGTGTTACTCGGTCACACGCTAGATTTAGCCGTTTGTGACCCAATTTGAAAAACGTGTCTTGGATGTCGCAAGCCCCCTGACACCTTACCAAGGTTTCAGGGGGCTGATCGGCTTTAGAGCGAAGTTGGTGTCTGTTAGTAAATCACAGGTGAGGGTTTACCAGAGAGGAGGAGGGTGCCCGGGCCGGTGCCCATTCGGGCCGTCTTCTGGTCTCTTGCCCGGTTGATGGCGATGCATTCGTTGTTGTTCTCTTCCGTTAAAGGATGAATCCACTTTCCCCTTGAAGCAGTTGTTAACCCAGGGAAAAGCATTCGTAATGTAATAGCCGTATTGGCCATTCACAGTCATTCCATTGCACTCGTCCAGATCACCCGTGCCCGCAACAAACTCATAATCACCACGAAACTGGCCGTCATAGTTGTTGCTGGCGACAACACCGACGCCCTCTCTAGGGGTTGTGTATCCAGAAACCGGCTGACGGGGGCCTCCGCCGTTTTTGAGTCGATAACTCGATTTTGCTTCGCGAACGTCGCCGGTTGCAGGATCTCTGATACAGCTTCCATAAACAGGAAATCCATCTGCTGCATAGCCGATCACAGGCGATGCACTCTCTGCCTTGCTGCACTCGGTATAAAACATGGCTAGCGGATTTCCGTGGTAGTGATATTTTCCATTAGGTTGAGTGTGTGCATTGTGTGCGTCAGTACCGAAATCATTGATGGGCGACATCGGGTCATATCGCCATGGATGATCGGCATAGCGGTGAGTGCATCCCATTTTTTCCCTTCCCAGAGGCTCCCGGCCAACGTCGTAACATGCCGCTGCGAGCAAATCGACAACGACCCCGTTTAACAAAACGGCTTCTGTTGTTCCCAGGCTTAATGCTGTGGGACGGTGAGCATTTGCTGGATACAGGGGGATTCGAAATGACAGATTTTGCTCACTCACATTCGTGGCGAAGTGTGCACTGTGGTCATTAAAGTCGTGATTGGGGATGTCGTTAGAACGGATATAGCAATATCTGCTATCGGCGGTGATGGTAATGTCACCGGAGAACCCCTTGGCTCGCTTGATGTCCCTGACATTGGAAAAATAGGAACCGACATAATGATCACACTGTGCGATTCGATCGGTCAAAATCACATCGGTGATGTCCCTCTTTACCGAATCAGACATCGACAGAGCGGGAAATGCTCCCGTCAGAATCAGAATACTGCTTGAAACGACTGCTCTCATATCACTCTTCGCATTCTTGTTTGCTAGTGGACCATAAGGATTACTAGTTATTACAGCACAGGAATGAGGAGAAAATGTGGAAGATTAAAAAAGGGCAGTTAGTGAATCTGATCGATGCATCGAGTTTTCCGCGTAATAGTACAGGTTTGCGCCGGGCCATATCGCTTTCCACATGACAGCTATCACATCGGGTGTGGCAATGTGCTTTGCACTTTGGGAAGTTGAGAGGCAAACTTTCCGATTCTATTGGTTTTTGCTTCTGAGTTAAGCTGAGTATGAAACGCTACGAACAACTGGCGCACGATATTGCCGAATCCATCAGGTCGGGTGTACTGGTCGCCGGTCAGCGCATTCCCTCGGTCAGACATGCCAGTAAAACCTATGGCGTCAATGCGTCGACGGTTTTTCAGGCCTATTATCTGCTGGAGAATCGGGGATTGATTCGATCGAAGCCCCGATCTGGTTATTTTGTTTGCAGTCAGCCCCGGCAGTCATTACCGGACCGTGAGCACTCACAAATGGAAGTGACATCGACGGCTGTGGATGTCAGTGAACTGGTGTTCTCTGTTCTGGGGTCGGTTCGAGATCCCTCCATTATTCCCCTGGGATCAGCGTTTCCCAGCCCAAAACTGTTTCCCATGCAAAGGCTTGCGCGCTCCATGGCCAAGGCGACAAGGCTGATGGATATGCGCTCTGTTGTTGCTGACCTCCCGCCGGGCAATCATGATTTACGCCGTCAGATTGCGTTGCGGTATGTTGTCGAAAATGTTCCCGTAAATATGGAGGAGGTTGTCGTCACAAGCGGGGCTATGGAGGCTTTGAACCTGTGTCTGCAGGCTGTGACCAGCCCTGGTGATCTGGTGGCGATTGAGTCCCCCGCGTTCTACGGGAGCCTGCAGGTGTTGGAGCGATTAAAGTTGAAAGCTGTTGAGATACCGGTGGACTCAAGAACCGGTATTGATCTGGAAGTATTGGGAAAGGCACTGGAGCACCACCCTATCAAGGCCTGCTGGTTGATGTCGAACTTTCAGAATCCGGTAGGTGTGACAATGGATGACGCCTCAAAAAAATCATTGGTGGCATTATTGCGAAAGCATCAGGTTCCTCTGATCGAAGACGATGTCTATAACGAACTCTACTTTAGCTCGCATCCTCCTAAGCCAGCAAAATCTTTTGATGAAGAGGGGCTGGTCATGCATTGCTGTTCGTTTTCCAAAAGCCTTGCGCCCGGATACCGGGTTGGTTGGGCGGCTGCCGGCCAGTTCGCCAGACAGATTGAGCGCCTCAAACTGATGACCACCATATCCGCATCAATTCCCGCTCAGGCAGCTATTGCCGACTACCTGGAATATGGTGGATATGACCGGCATCTGAGGAAGCTTCGCCATAATTTGGAAGTTCAGCAAAACCAGATGATCGCTGCCATTAACCGTTACTTCCCTGACGGCACCAGAGTGACTAAACCAGGAGGGGGGTATTTTTTATGGCTGGAGCTTCCCGGCAATGTGGATTCTCTGAAGTTATTCAAGCTGGCACTGGCGCAGGGCATCAGTATCGCGCCGGGTCCGATATTTTCGGCAACACGCGGCTTTCGGCAATATGTTCGACTCAATTATGGTCATCCGTGGGAGCAGGAATTTGAGAAAGCGATGGAAGTGCTCGGGCGAATTGCCACATCGCTCAAGTAGATGATGTCACAAGCCTGTTATTGTAGTGATCGATCGTCGAATGACTAACTGATATGGTTTTTTAAACTGTTTCTGCATCTGTTTGGCTATGGTCGAACTCCTCATAATTCGTGAGGATAGAGTCACAAGAAGCAGTGAAAGCCAATGAGTGAACTAATACCCGTCCGGTGTTTGGAGCCTGAAAGTCCCGCGGCAGATTCCGTCGATCTATACGAATCCAGGACAAAGATACACCCACGAAGCTTTACCGGGTTATACAGGCGTCTTCGGATGCAGGGAGGAGCAGCCCTGTTCCTGCTGTTTTTCGGAACGGCCTGGATTAACTGGGGTGGCCGTCAGGCTGTTCTGTGGGATATTACACATCGTCAGTTTTCGATATTCGGGGCAACATTCTGGCCCCAGGATTTTATGCTGTTGTCTGCCTTACTGATGATCGCCGCCTTTGGTCTCTTCTGCCTGACGGTGTTTGCCGGACGAGTATGGTGTGGCTACAGCTGCCCCCAAAGTGTCTGGACCTGGATCTTCATGTGGGCTGAAAAAGTCACTGAGGGTGACCGTAATCAGCGTATCAAGCTGGACAATAGCCCATTTGGGGCCAATAAAGCCCTCAGAAGAATATACAAACACCTGCTTTGGCTCAGTATCAGTCTGGTGACAGCGATCACTTTTGTCGGGTATTTCACGCCTATTCGCGAATTGTTCATGGGGCTTCTCAACCTGGAGGTCGGAGGATGGGCGGCATTCTGGATATTCTTTTTCACTGCGGCCACCTATATTAACGCCGGTTGGCTGCGGGAGCAGGTCTGCTTTCATATGTGCCCCTATGGGCGCTTCCAGTCGTCAATGCTGGATGCCAACTCTCTGGTGATTACCTATGATGCCGCACGCGGAGAGAATCGAGGTCCCCGTAAAAAGAATGCGGAATATCAATCAGCGGGGTTGGGTGACTGCATCGACTGCAAGATGTGTGTACAAGTGTGTCCCACCGGAATCGATATCCGAGACGGTCTGCAAATGCAATGCATCGGTTGTGCCGCATGCATTGATGCCTGTGACTCGATCATGGACAAGATGGGTTATGCTCCCGGTCTTATCCGCTATACAAGTGATAATGCTCTGAACGGTGGCAATACTCGTATTCTGCGGCCGCGTCTGGTGGGGTATACCGCTGTTCTGATAACGCTGATAGGCATCTTTTCCTGGACGGTGGCGACCAGACCGTTGCTGTCAGTTGACGTGGCCCGCGATCGCACGTTATTTCGCTTTAACCAGGAAAATGAAGTAGAAAACAACTACGTTCTGAGTGTATTGAATAAAAGCCGTGAGAGCCGGACCTATTCCATATCAGTCGTGGGCCTTGAGGGATTGAATATACGTGTGGATGACAAGGTGAATGTGGCTCCGGAGTCGATGCTGTCAGTACCTGTTGCTGTGTCGGTCAGCCCCGAAATGCTGTCGGAGAGAAATTACGATATCGTCTTTCAGGTATATGACCCCGAACATCCGGAAGATCAATCTTTCGTTGAAAGCCGCTTTATCGGACCTTCGGTGCCAGTATGGTAGTCAGAGTTCACTGACTACCATTGCTTTCTTTAACTGGATTTTTTTACGTACTGGGTCAGAATCACAATGCGCGTACCATTGACGCGCCCTTCAATGTGCTCGGGGTTATCGGTCAACGAAATCCCCTTCACAACGGTTCCTCGCTTGGCCACGAAGCTGGTGCCTTTGACATCCAGATCTTTGACGATGGTCACATTGTCACCGGCTTGCAATACGTTGCCGTGACAGTCTTTTTGAATAACCTGATCTTCCGAATCTGACTGCACACCAGCGTCAGCCCAGTCTTTGATGTCGTCTTCCAGGTACAGCATGTCCAGCTGGTCCTGTGCCCAGGGTTCGGCGCTTAGTTTTTTCAGCAGGCGATAAGACATGACCTGAACCGCCGGAAACTCACTCCACATGCAGGTAGTCAGGCAGTGCCAGTGGTTGGTATCCAGCTCTCCGCTGGAAATCTGGTCATGGCAGTTGGAGCAGATCATGATCTCCGCATCCGAGCGATCACCTGAATCAGGCAAACTGTAAACTACCAGTGAGTGGTCGGAACCACAAAGTTCGCATTGGCCGTTGCAGCGTGCCTGCAGCTCAGCTTCAGATGTCATGATTCATCTCTCTCTGTCTAAAAAGGCTGCATTATGTTCTTCATTGGGCGACATGAAAAGACCGAGGTATGAAAGTCGTAATAAATTGGTGCGCTAATTGACAGGGTGCTCGAGTCTGTTGACGTTTCAAATCCTGCCCTCAGGACTGGGCCTCATATGAAATGTCTCCAGACCCTAGACCAACCAAAGTGTTCTTGCTGCCAATAAGCCGGGCAATAGATGAGCATTTCTGATGTTTAGGCCTTATGGTAGTCTTAATTGGCACACACAGGAGCAGTAATGATGTGTCTGTTTGAGGCTGGAAAACACAATTGAAAAGGACGCTCCTATGGAATTCTTTCCTTCCCTGTATCGAAAAATCTCGTTGGTTATGCTTGTCATCGGCTCGTGCGTTTTGGCGGGTTGTTATGAAGACCCGATCGCGTTTGACGAAGACGGCATACTCAAGGCCCGAATTACCCGTACGGAATTCGGTGTGCCACATGTTATGGCAGGCAATCTGGAAAGTCTTTCATTTGGTGTCGGTTATGCTTATGCCGAGGATAACCTCTGCTTGCTGGCTGACCAGATCATCAGGTTTAACAGCCAGAGATCCCGGTATTTTGGCCCGGATCAAAATCCAGGTTCGGGTGACTCCCTGAACTTGATCAATGATTTTTCTTATAAAGCACTGGAGATACGCTCAGAAGCTGAGGCAGGTTTTCCCTCATTGAGCGACGGTGTTCGGGCAATGTTATCTGGATATACCAAGGGATATAACCACTATCTGGAAACAGCGCCCACAAAGCAGCAGGATCCACGTTGTGCTGGTCAGGCCTGGTTGAAACCGATTGATGAGCTGGATCTGCTGACCTACTCACTAGGCGTGGCTTTGTTGCCAGGTGCAGGCCAGTTTACAGCACCGATATTTATAGCGGCGCCACCAGGAGAATCCTTTAGTCCTGAAATGGCCGCAACCGGCCCTGGATCTGTAGAAAGGTTCCAGCTTTCGAAACTGGACCCGGACCAGGTCGGGTTACCCGAAAAGAATCCAATGGCGTTGGGTTCAAACGGTTGGGCGCTGGGTAAGGATAAAACTGAGAATCAGCAGGGGATGTTATTGGCGAACCCGCATTTTCCCCATACAGGTAATCTGCGGTTCTGGCAGTTTCACTCCACTATCCCGGGTTCGATGGATGTGATGGGGGCAAGCCTGACCGGTATGCCGGGTATTATCAATATCGGCTTTACCCATGAGATGGCATGGACTCACACCTTCTCGTTTGCAGAGCATTTTATTGTCTATCGCCTGAGCCTTGATGAGGCTGATCCTTCAGGCATGACTTATACGGTTGATGGGGAAAATAAAACGATAGAGCGTCGATCCTTGACCATTGATGTCGCCGTGGAGCCGGGAACAGTACTACCGTTTACCAAGGATGTATTTTTCAGCGATTTCGGCCCCGTTATTGTTGTTCCCGGCAAGTTGCCCTGGGGATCTGATGCCTCTGGGCAGTTTTCTGCATTCAGTATCAAGGATGCGAACAAGAACAATCTGGATATTCTTGAGCATTGGCTGGCATTAAATCTGGCGCGTGATATGGAGGACTTTCAGCAGGCATTTATAGATTTTGACGGGATGATATTTAATAACACGATGGCGGTGGATCGTAACGGGAATACCTTCTATGTCGATGACTCTGCAGTACCCCATTTATCTGACTATGCAGAAATGGCGCTGACAACAGATCCTACCTTGATTGCGCTGAGAGAGCAGGCCGGATTTACCATTTTACCGGGGCATTCTTCGATATTTGATTTCAACGAATCCGTTCCTTATGAAAAAGTGCCCAAGCTGTCGCGCAACGATTTTGTCCAGAACTCCAACGACAGCTATTGGCTGACGAATCCCAGTGAACCATTGACGGGTTATTCCACACTTTATGGCAAGGTAAACAACCCTCAGACACTGCGTTCACGTATGGGGCAAAAGCTGCTGCAGGATGCTGCCGGTGAAAATCAGCGTTTCTCTCTGCAAGAGCTGGAACAAGAGGCTCTGCTCAGTAATCGCAATTATCTTGGTGAAGCAATATTGGAAGACGTGCTGATCCTGTGTGAAAGCCAGGGTTCGACGCCGGTCATCATTGATAGTGGTGCGGTCAATCTGGTTTCCGGGTGTCAGGCCCTTGCCCAATGGGATGGGCTGATGAACCTCGATAGCCGGGGCGCTCATTTGTTCAGGGAATTTGCCGAGGCCTTTGATCGTCAGCCTCAGTGGCTTAATGAGTTTAATCCTGATGACCCGGTGAATACCCCGAGTGGGTTGAAAGCCGGACAGACAGTGCTGGAACACCTGGCTTCCGCAATGGTCAAAATAGAGGCTGCCGGTTTGCCTCTGGATGCAACTTTGGGGGAAGTTCAGTTTGTAGAACGAAGCCAACTGGACGGCTCACCGACAGGTCATAAACTACCTTGGGCCGGTGCGAATAATATCGAAGGTGGATTTAACGTCTTCAGGGCAAATCTCGAAAATGATGGTACGTTGCTCCCCCGTCACCGCTATCCTCCTTTGGAGGGCTCTCAGATAAGTGCTGTCGGTGAGGGGTATCATATTACGTACGGCTCGAGTTGGATGTTGGCAATGGAATACACTCGGAGGGGACCGAAAGCCAGGGGCCTATTGAGTTTTTCCCAGGCGACCAATCCAGCATCACCCTATTACGTTGATCAGACAGAGCATTACTCAGAGCAAGTGAGTCTGCGGCCCATCTGGTTTGAACATCATGAGATTCAGCAGCATGCGCAAAGCCAAAAATGGGTTCTCAGGGATATCCGATAAACGAGCCGGTAGAGTTCGGTAATATCGGGATACAGACTGACCTTGGCAAAAAGTCTCCAGGGGCATGTCAGCCGACGATTGCCAACGGCTTGTCAGTCTCCGGATGACGCAGGATGTGGCTGTTGACCTCATAGATGTTCTTGAGCAGGGTAGGGTTGATTAATTCCTCTGATCGACCCTCCGCTTCAATGTTGCCGCTTTTCATGACCACCAGACGATCTCCGTAAAGGGCGGCCAATTGCAGATCGTGTATAACACAGCAGATGCCGACATCCTGCAGAGCAAGCTCCCGTAGATAATGCAGAACATGAACTTGATACTTGAGGTCCAGCGCCGAGGTGGGTTCATCAAGGAACAGGAATTGGGAGTGGTCCTGATTTCCGGTCCACAGCTGCACCAGAGCCCGGGCGATGTGCACGCGCTGCTGTTCACCGCCGGAGAGTTCCGGGAACATTCTGTCCGCCAGATGCTCGACCTGCATGTCGACAAGGGCACGGGTTGCCAGTGATCTCTGGTCTTGTAAGGAAACGGAGGTTTTTTCTGTCCTGTTCTGCACCTGCACTCCCATCAGTACGACTTCCAGGGCGGTAAACGGAAAGCTGAGGTGGACAGACTGGGAAACAACGGCACGTCGCAGGCTGAGTTGAGACAATGGAATCAGTTGTATAGGTTGCTTATCCAACAGCACTTCACCCTCATCCGGTTCAGTCTGACCGGTCATTGAGCGTAACAAGGTTGTTTTACCCGCACCGTTGGGGCCCAGCAGCATGACCACTTCGCCTGGGGCCAATGAAAAATCTACATTTTGCAGGAGGTATTGTTGCCCCCGCTTAACCGCGAGTTTATGTGCTTCAATCATGTCTCATCCCTGTGTGAGGTTTCATTAACAACCAGAGGAAAAAGGGGCCACCCACCAGACTGGTAACAATGCCAACCGGTATTTCCGCCGGGATGACCAGAGTCCGTGCCAGGGTATCTGCCAACACCATCAGGCTTGCTCCAAGCAGCGCAGAGGCTGGAATTAAGATATGGTGATCGGCTCGCCAAAGCAGTCTGATCAGGTGAGGGACCACCAACCCGACAAATCCGATAATACCGGATACTGCCACTGATGCCCCTACCAGCAGAGCAGATAATGTCACCACCCTGTTTTTGAGGGTTTCCGTATCGGTGCCCAGAAAGCGTGCTTCCTCCTCTCCCAGGAGCAGGCGGTTTAACGCTTTGGACTGACGCCATAGCAGCCAACCGGCTGGCAGGGTGATTGTGAGCTGCATGAGTACAGCGGGCCACAATGCCCCGCCAAAGCTCCCAAGCATCCAGAAATTCAGAGTACGCATCTGTTGGTCGTCGCTGAGAAATGTCATCAGCCCGACGCCGGCCATCGCCAGGGCATTGATCGCCACACCTGCCAGAATCAGGTGGCCGACACTGGTCATGGAGCCTATTTTTCCGATCTTGAAAATCACCATACAAGTCATCAGCCCACCGATAAAAGCGGAGATACTCAGCGCGTAAAGCCCCATGTAACCCATGCTCCAGGGCAACAGAACAATGGTCATGCTGACTGCCAGGGCGGCCCCACCGGAAATGCCGATCAGACCGGGGTCTGCCAGGGGATTGCGAAATAACCCCTGCAGCGCAGAACCGGCCATGGCCAGTGCGGCTCCTACCAAAGCTGACAATAGTATTCTGGGGAGACGTATATGCCAGACAATAATGCCGTCTTGTACTACTGCCTCCCAATGATTCTGGAGGTTCCAGGGAAGCAGCTGTTGCCAGGAGATTGAATACGCCCCCTGGCCCACGGCGACAACAACGGTGACCAGCAGAAGCAACAGCAGGATGAACCATACCTGGGGTGCGGAAAACCGGGACAGGGTGGTGGACGCCATTAGTTAATCCAGTGTTGATGCAACTGTTCAGCGGCTGATACGGTTCTGGGTCCGAATCCGAGCAGTAACAGGCTGTCCATGGCAACGACACGTTGCTGTCTTCCGGCCGGTGTGAGCGCCAGACCCGGAATTCCGAGCATGGCCTCAACACCCCCCACCTGATCAAGTCCCATCCGGGTTGTCAGGATCAGATCCGGACGTGCCTGGACCACCGCTTCCGGTGTCATCGGTTTATAACCTTCTACTTCCTCCAGTGCATTCCGGGCTCCCGCCAGTTCTATAATTCGATGCGCTGAAGTATTGGATCCCGCGACCATAGGAGCGCCTCCCGTATGCTGGAGTACAAAGAGGATTCGAGAGGAACCTTCCTGATGGTTGATATGTTGTTGCAGGACAGATGCCTGCTTTTTGATATCCTCAACCAGGGAATTGGCCTTGTTCCTGGCGCCCAATATTGCACCGAGTTGCTCAATATTCTGGTAAACATCATCCAGAGATTCAGGCGTGGGAAGCGTGACCCAGCGTATTCCCGTGGACTGAATCTGTTGAACGACGGATAAGGGACCGGCTTCTTCACTGGCGAGAATCAAGTCCGGTTTGAGTGAAAGAATTCCCTCGGAGGACAAGGCCCTTTGATAACCTACTTTGGGAAGACTGGCTGCAGCTTCTGGAAAATAACTCGTAATATCACTGGCTATCAGCACCTCTTCACGACCTAGGGCGTAAATCGTTTCTGTCAGCGCTCCGCCAATCGAGATCACTCTGGAGGCGACTGCTTCATTCACCAATGATGCTTCCTCGTCCGCTGCAAAAGCATTCTGGGAGGTATCCAGGAGAAAGAGGGTTGCCAGCAGGAGGCTTAATCCACGCGACAATGCCAAGATCATGCTGAGTCCTCTTGATTGGGTGACTGTTGATCTGATTGTGCATGGGAGTTGTTTGCGCTCACTGTATCGACGAGTTGCCTCCAGGTTTCCAGTTCTTCCAGTCCGGGTTTTCGTTCTCCAAAGAGGGTTAGTACCAGTTGGCGGTCGGCGTTAAAGCATTCTATGGAAGTGACGATACCGTCACTCGTGGGGCGGCGCACCGCCCAGCAACTGACAATTTCATCCGTATTCAGATGCAGATTGAAATCCGGATCAAGAACATTGAACCAAGGGCCTGTCCTTAAAAGCCGATTAACCTGACCGGTATGAATCTGGACAATGCCATGATTGCCGACGAACACCATGAGGGATTGCTTTTGTTCTGAAGCCAGTGTCAATGCATGTTCGATCGTGTTGACGGGGAGTGGCAGAGCATAATCCTCACCAACCAGTGACAGAGCTTCGAGACGATCGATACCGAGTTTGTTGAGCATAGCGTTGAAATGATGCACATCCTGGAGGGCAGACCAGGGTTCGCGAATCTCTTGCTGACTGACCTGGCCGGTACTCGGATACCCGGGAAGTGCTCTTGTTTCGGGTTCAAATCTGACTGGAGACGGCGCCCGGAATCGCTCAACCCATTGTTTCCAGGCTGCCATATCTGTATGGCTGGTTGCATAGACTTTATGAATCGCCTCACCTTCGCAATCAAAGAACTGAATGCTCTGCCGCCCTTCAATGGGTCTGCCTTCATTGTCTAGCGGGTGCTTTGGACGGTCCATTACAGCAACCGCATAGCGCCAGTGTTTGAGGAAAGTCCGCAGATCAATTTCTCCCAGGCAGAGGCCCATTGCGCCACTGCCTCCAACCTTGAAATCTGTGTACACCCCATGGCGCTCATGGACCACTTGGTCATTGCGGGAGAGGGCCATGACCCGACCCACTGACTCCAGCGCAATCAACATGTCGCCAAACTCTGTCGTCAGTGGCGTGACATCCTGTTCCAGTTCGGTGAGTAACAACGCCAGCTCGGAAACACCCAGTTCCCGCGCGGCATTTCTGATTCTCAGTTTGGGCTGTTCCTCGCGTAAGGCTGCCCAGGCGGATTTCAGGTCTGTTGGTTGTTCCAATACCATATTCATTCTCTTTTCTCCGGCTTACTCTTCAGTCTCTTCAATGGCGACAAAACGGATGTTGGGATGTCCGCTTGCGCCACCCTCTGAGTGGTAGTTGGTGATCTGTAGTTTATATTTGGAAGAGGCCTCATTTGTGGCATCTGTATCGATCACGTAAACCCGGAAGTTGGGCCAGATTTTGTGTTGACCGGAGAGGTTATAGGCGTACCAGCTATTTTCTTCAAAAACCCCGGCGCTGGAATCAATGCTGTAATATCCGCGGATATCATGTCCACCTTGGCCGGTAGGTGAAGTCGCATTGTCGTATTGGGCATCATCGAAGAGTTCTGCATAGGTGTATGGGTCACCAAGAGCGCCACCGTTGCCGTTGCCGGATACGCCACTGTTGGTCCACAGATTCCAGTCACGTCCGTCAATTTCCAGTTTAAGATCCCAACTGGTTTGAGTGGCGCAATCCACCTCGGTATCGGTATCAAAGTCAAAACAGGCACTGCCACCACTGACTGGAACCGAGGCATTGAACGTGGCTGTACCGTTAAATGTGGTGTCGCCGTCGCTCTGGACATCGAAGTCGAAGGTAACATCCAGGTTTCCACCGGGAGTATAAGTCAGGTCTGAAGCATGGAAGCGTGCGTAGCTGTCGCCTGAATTGGATCGCAATAGCCAGGCATTATCTGTGTTAACGCTGATGCCATGGGTGACTCTGTTATAGTTATACCAGCCCATGTCCATGGTCGTTCCGCTCACAGTGCCGGAAGTTGCAATGGCACTGCTCTGGGAATCCGCCTGAAAAGTCAGTGTGCCGGTGTCCACATCTGCCAGCAAATGTTCTTCTTCTGAATCGGTTGTCGCATTCAGGAACACATTGGCATTCGGTTCACCATCGTTATAGAAATCATCTTGTGTGGCTGCCAGTGCCCCACGGACATTTCCAGAGCCGGATGAACCTCCATTCAGTTTGACCGATAGGCGTCTGAAAGCGATATGCCAAGCATCAGAAGTCGCAGCCTGAGCGTCGGTGAGGGCAACTGTCTGACCTGTCTCCAGGTTGTAGTAGGTGTAATTTTCATTGGAGCTGGCGTCAATGACCGCTGATGTGTAGAGATCGCTGTCAGAATGACTCTCTTCGGGTGGCGTTGAATTGCCGCTGGAGCAACCGGTCAGTGTGATAATGCTGGCCAAACTACCTGCTGCCAGGTAGTGAGTAAGTTTGGAGGGAAAACGATGATTGATGTTTTCCATTGTTATCTACCTTCTATTCGTTTTTTTGATTGCGGTTTTTGATACATCTCTCAGCCTTCTATGCGAAGGCCGAGGTAGAAAAAGCGACCCTCTTCAGGCCTCATATCCCTGTCTGCCTGAGAAAAGTCCCTCTGTGTGTCGGTAATATTGTCGATACCACCGAACACGGTGAGTTGGCTATAAATGGGTTGGTTCAACTTGATATCCATAGTGGTCCAGTCAGGAGATTCCAGGGTATTGGCTTCGTCAGTGAACTCTTCGCTCTGGTAGACCGCATTAAGGACAAGTTCCGTTCCCCATTCCTGGTGGCGGTATTTCACGCCTGCTTTGAGTTGGTGTTTCGGACGTTTGATTAGTGCGAGACCCGTTCGCTTGTCTTCACTTTCCATATAGGTGTAGCCCCCATGAACCCGCCAGGTGGGGTTGAAAGGATAGGCCGCACTTAGCTCCACACCACGGGTTTCGGCTTCAGCGACATTGATGTAGCTGTATACTGCGACGCCGTCACCCCGGCTATCTTTTCGTTCCTGACTGAAGGCGGTTTCAATCAGGTCAGTAATGTCGTTGTAGAAAAAGTTGAGGTCGACGTAGGCTCCCTTGCCGTTATTGGCGCCGAAACCCAACTGGAAGCTGTTGGAGGATTCCGGCTCCAGGTCAGGATTTCCCAGTACCACATAACCGATGTGGCTGTGATCGAAGGTGTAGTGTCGTTCCTTAAGGTTGGGGACCCGATACCCCCGACCGACACCGCCGCGTACGAACAGGCCCCACTCGTCCACTTTTGAGATTTCCTGACGCAGGTTGAGTTTGGGGGCTGCGTAGTTGCCGAAGTCACTGTCATGCTGTAATCGTAGTCCCGGCACTATTTCCAGATTTTCGGTGAGAAAAACATCGTCCTGAATAAGCCACTCAAAGCTCTGACGATCAGTACCCGGGGAGACTTCGGCTGTATCCTCTTTGTATTGCTCCAGTGTCTCGCGAAAATATTCCAACCCGCTGGTCAGGTAATGTGCTTCCCATACCTGATGCGACCAATTCAGCGTGGCGCGCTGGGTTTCAATTTCCGCTGATCGCCGATCCTCTTTCTCTGGCGTGGCTATGACATCCTGATAGGTTTCGTCTTCAAACTTTTCGTGGAACAGGCTGCCACTCCATTCACCGCTGGTGCTGTCAATATTGAAACGACTGCCAAGCCGGATTCGATCTGCCTCTTCCTCTTTAAGTTTGAAGATCGCCTTGCCGCCCGTATAGGCGGTGATCTGATTAGTCAGATCTTCCCGGTAGTAATCTGCATAGACCTCGTAACGTTGTTGCTGATCAGGCGTCCACCCGAAGCTTCCTTTCAAGGCGAATCGTTCACCCTCAGCCCCTTGTGTGGTCCAGGTTCCGGGTGTGGCATCAAATCCCTCGCTGGTGCGGGCATCGATATTAAGAGCGCTATACCACTGAGGATTGCCGATACTGATACGGCCGCTGGCGCGACCGGTGGCGATCTCTGCGGATCTTTCGCCAGGATTGTCTTCCCCAAAACTTCCGGCTTCCGCCAGGGCTTCATAATGAACTCCCTGTTCTGCCGGACGGGTAATAATGTTGATCACACCACCCATGGCAGAGCTGCCGTACAGGGCAGAAGTGGCACCTTTCACCACTTCGATGCGTTCTATGTTCAGACTGCTGATCTGGGTCACATCGACGGTTGAACCTGTACTGGCGGCGACGGGTTCACCATCAATAAGAACTTTGACCCGGTTGCTGTCCAGCCCCTGCATCCAGACTTCGTATCCGCTTTTACGGTGAATGCGCTTAAGCAGCAGACCAGGAACATCTTCCAGAGCTTCTTTGACGTCTCTGGCATGATTGGACTGGATGTCCTGACGTGAGACGACTTCTGTTTTCACTGGAGAATCAGACAAGAGTTTTTCTGATCGGGTGCCAGTTACCACCACAGGGTTCATTGCCTGAGGGTCTGTTGTAGGTAGATTATCTGCCATCAGACCTGGGCTGGTCATTGTGGCCAGGGAGAACATCAGCAAGGAGATTTGCTTCTTCACGGGTTCACTCGACGGTTAATTAGCGAAAGAAAGGTTGTTGGCAAATGAGAATCGTTATCATCAAACTAAAATTAAATGATGTCAATAATCATTATCAAATGAGAATGTCTGTTATTAGTCGTCAAAGTGCGTCTGGATCAGCCTCAATGCGCAAGCCAAAGTCTCATGGCCTGCCAGGGAATACAGGAACTACAGGGAGTCAAGCTATGGAGGAAAAAACCAGAGTATGAAAATGGATGTGAGAAGACTGGCAGCAGGAGAGAAGTATGATCAGTGCCCTGGTCAGGAATTTGAAGCGCAGCAAGCCATCGCTCTCCACTGCAACAACATTTTGTGATAGCCACAGACCTCCTGGTAAGGGTCCAGGTTGTCTGGATGGGTCAGTATTGATTCGAGCAATAGGACAATACGCCTTGCGGTAAGGTCGGTGTGCTGGCGAAGGTAGCTGCGCAACTGAAAGCTTAGCTGCATCTTAAGTACCTCTATCGGAGGAGGAGTAACCGAGTTATGAGGCATGAGCATTCCTCTGCGTGAGCGACGATGATTTTCTTGTTGAGAATAATTATCATTAGCGTATGTGGGTGTCAAGGTCGGATCATGGCAGAAATTGCGTTATATCAATGGAGAAATATTTTTCATTTAAAGTATTGCAAATGAGAATGATTATCAATAAGATCTATTCACATCGTCCCTGATACAGAATTTTTACCCGTGCGAGAAGGTATTACCTACGTAAGAGGGACGACTGACGAACTGCAGGGATGGACGTCTAGGCAAGGATGCCGCTTTATTTTTTCACAGGAAAACTTAGGGAATAGGATGAAATATAAAATGGAACAGAATAACTATACATGGATGAGGCCTGCTCCGTTGGAATCGACATCATATAGACATGGCAATCGATTCCTGCGTAAGTGCAAGAATATTCGTCCTGGTCTGCCGGAAATTTCGGCGTTGGCTGTGTTACTGGTTTTCATGGTTTTGAGTGTTTCCACGTCCGCTGCAGGATAGGCATAAATGATGGGCATGAATACAGGTATGCAGTTTTCCTGTTCTGAAAATCTGCCGTGTAGTTTTTTTGCCAAGTCCCGGAATTCTCGATAGCTCCCAGAATTCACGATAGATCGTATTTCTCTCGATCGATAGTCGTGCATCCAATAGAAAATGCCTTTACGGCGTTGTTTCTCATTAAATTGATAATAATTATCATTTATAATTCCTGTCAGTATTATGTGACTTAAGACTGGATTTTAAATGGCCGCTGCACCCCGTCGTTCGCCCCCTAGATTATTGCAAGTCAAAGCGACTCAAATGTTGTCTCCTACTCTGAAACGGGTGACGCTTCATGGCGATGCCTTATCCGGGTTTCCTGACCATTCCGATGGGGCCCATATCAAGTTGATGTTTCCCCAGCCTCACCAGAAGATACCTGTATTACCGACGCTCTCTGAAAACGGGATTGTGTGGCCGGCCGATGGTGAGAGGCCGATTGTTCGCACATATTCTGTTGCCCGGTATTACGCGGATATCGGGCAGCTTGATGTTGACTTTGTGATTCACGAGGCGCCTGGTCCGGGGTCGGATTGGGCCAGAAGTGCCAGGCCGGGAGATACGGTAGGGTTAGCCGGCCCGGGTGGTCCGGACAGGGTTAAGTCTGGTGCGGACTGGTATTTACTTGTCGCAGATCCCAGTGCCTTTGCGGCCCTGGCTGCAGCGCTGGCAAACCTGCCTGATGATGCGAGGGGGCATGCGTTGCTGGAGGTGGCCAACCAGGAGGAGATTCTGGATTTTCAGCATCCTGCTGGAATCGAGCTGCATTGGTTAATCAGAGGGAATATGACTCCGGGTGAGAGTGATTGTCTGATCCGGACGGTCAGCCAGATTGACTGGTTGCCGGGGATTCCTTCGATCATGCTCGCGGGTGAAAATTCCCAGGTTGTGGCGATTCGTGACTTCGCGCTTAACCAGAAGAAGGTTCCCCGTCACATGATTTACGCTGTGCCCTACTGGAAAGACACTTTTGATGAAGAAGCCTACCATGCTGAGCGTCACCGAATCATGGACGAGATGGACACTCCAGATTCAAAGTGATGGGAATCATTCATGATGTTCCGAATGATAGCCGAGCAAGATCCGGCATTGCGCCGAATCGATTGCAGTGGCAACTGATCACAGCATCGGTTCCAATACCTGGATAATCGGGTAACCCAGTTCACCAGGCTCAACCTTGGCCTTGACCTTGAAGACGGCTGCAATGTTGTCTGCTGTGAGCACGTCGCTAACCGGGCCGGAAGCGACCACTTTTCCATGAGCTAAAAGCACCAACTTATTACAGTATCTGGCGGCCAGTTCCAGATCGTGCAGCGCAGCGATTGCGATACCGTCCTGCCGGTTAACCCTTTCGTGAACAAGATCCAGTACGATCATACGCCAATGCAGATCCAGGGCCGATGTGGGTTCATCCAGTAATAGCATGTAGGGGTTGCGGATCAATGCCAGTGCCAGTCCCACCAGTTGTCTTTTACCACCGGATAATGAATACATGGGTGACATCGCGGACTCCGCCAGTCCGAGTCGTTTGAATAGCAGCTCTATCTTTTTTGCGAGCTTCTGATCTGATGTGGTCAGGTTCAGTGCCCTGGCAGCACTCCAAAGCAACTCAAAGGGGAGTAAGGATGATTCCTGTGGCGGAGTCTGTGGCATATAAGCCACTTCCCGATGCCAGTCTGAGAGGGGAATGTCACCTTGGTGATTGTCTTTATAAATGATTTGCCCCTGATGTTTCTGTACACCGGACAATGCCCGCATCAACGTGGACTTGCCAGCAGCGTTAGGACCAAGCAGGCCCAATATGTCCCCATCCTCCAGGTCTGGAAGTTGAACATCGAAGAGCCGCTGAGTTTTGCCATAGAAGACATTCAGATTTTTGACGCGCAAACGATTCATGGTCGTCTCCTCTTGCCAGCGATCAGCAGGACAAAAACCGGAACGCCGATAATTGCTGTCAGAATGCCCACCGGAATAATGACACCAGGCATCAGGGCTTTTGACAAAAAGCTGGCCAACGAAAGTAGCAGGGCACCGCACAGAGCTGCGCCGGATACCAGCAGACGGTGATCTTCACCCAGCAACAGCCTGGCAATATGAGGTCCGACCAGTCCCACGAAAGCGATCACACCAACGAAGCAGATGGCGAAGGCGCACAGAATAGAGACCCGCAGGATCACAAAGAACCGTATACGGCGAATATTCAGGCCCAGGCTTTGTGCTTGTGCTTCGCCTGCGCGTAACAGCGTCATCACCCATACATGACGCATACTGAAAGGCAGGATCAGGAAAAAGCAAAGAGTTACCACGATCACTTCCGTCCACCCGGCTTTGGTCAGGTTGCCGATGCTCCAGAAGACGATTTCCTGGACGGCCTCGGCGTTGCCTACATACTGCATGGCAGAGGTGAGGGCTTCACCCAGAAAAAATAGGGCGATCCCAATTAATACAATATTCTCTCGATTCCCCCCCAGCATTTGTGAAAAAGTGAGCACGAGCCCGCCACATAACAAGGCAAAAAGCAGAGCAAATAAGGGAAGCATGGCGGTGTGACCGAGCCATGGCAGGCTGGGGGCGAATATGATGGCAATGCTGGCGCCAAAAGCTGCGAAGGATGATATCCCCAGTGTGAAAGGGCTGGCCAGAGGGTTATTCAGAACCGTCTGAGTTTCAATTCCCGACAGACCCAGTGCTGCGCCGACGGCAAGGGCAATCAGGGCGTCAGGTAAACGCACTTCAAACAGGATGATTCGGTGTCGCAGCTCAAGGTTTTCAGGGTTAAGCAAGCCGCTCAGGATATCCGATATTGAGAGGCTGGCCGGACCGGCAGAAAGATCCAGCATCAGGGTGAGCACCAGTGCGACAGCCAGCGCTATCAGTATCAGTGCCCGCCGGCGAAAAACATGATGATAGTGGGTTTGCAGAGTAACGGTATGCATGATTTACAGACTGTTCCCAATAATTGCTGTTCCTTTCCATTCAAAGGGAAGGTAGTGCTGAAAGATATACTGCAGGCTCTGATTGGGGTCTGTGTCCTGAAACTCCCCGGGATGGAGCCATTTGGCAAAAGCCTGCAGAGCGACGATATTCAGAGGGGAGTTGTAAAAGTCATGCCAGATCGCGTAGGCATGTTGCTGCTTTACGGCATCCAACGCCTGAAACGAGGCATCAGACAGGAAACGGTTTAGGCTCTGCCGGGCCTGATCCCGGGAAAGTCCGGCTCCCAGGGCCACGATATTCTTGCCACTGCTGACATCCTCAGGTGTGCCGGAGGCGGTGCCGATCCAGATATCCGGGTTCTCGATCAATAAGAACTCCATGGTATGTCGTGACGTCGGACCCGGAGCCACGGCATCGGCAATGTTGATCCCTCCGGCAAATTCAACGAAAGGACCCAGCATACCGTCAGCCATTCCCACGCAGCACTCAAATCGACCGGGGTGGGCCTGGATAAAGACTCTGGGGCGCTGCTCGACTTTGCTGACACGTTGCTGTATCAGTGCTTTTTGCTGGCGGTAGTATTCGAGATATCCGGATAACTGGGATTCTGCATTGAATAATTTGCCCAGAATCTCCAGTGAGGGAATGGTGTTCTGTAAAGGGTCCATTCGGAAATCGATGAAAACTACTTTGATGCCTGCGGCTTCCAGTTGGTTGAGCAGTTCTGCATTTTTCGCACCCGGACCATGATCCTGGATGCCGAATATCGCAACCTCAGGTTTCAGGTCGATGATTTTTTCCACAGACACACTAGACTGATCCTGTCCCCCGAAAATGGCGACTTCCGAGAACTCCGGGTATCGGGCCTTTAGTTGTTTCTCCAGATCCGGATAGGTCCATGAAACCGGTTGCATCATTCCCACCAGGCCCTGAATGGGATGATCCGGCAGTAACAGGCCCAAGGTCAGAACATAGCGTCCTTCACTGACAACGAACCGCTCCACCGGCTTTTCGAGTGTGACACTACGCCCGCTGATATCAGTAATATCCACTTGGCTGGCCAGTGTTGGCTGTGCCAATTGCCAGGCCGCCAGAAATATAAAAGTACGAAGCAACATCTGCTTGAGTCTCCAACGACAAAAGGCTCACCCTGAGGGTGAGCCGTTTAATTAATTCGTTATAGTGAATTGTTTTTGGGCCTCAAAGTTGATAGCCCACAGTCACTTTGAAATTGCGGCCGGGTTCGTAATCCTGGAGATACAGGTCGCCAAACCTTGGATGGAAGGACAAGCCGGTTCTGGAAGATTGAGATGCATAGTACTCGTCAAACAAGTTGTCGATTCCCAGTGTCAGGGTAAGACCTTCCACTTCTGCGGGAGTCCAGCGTGCGGCGATATTATGAACCATATAGGCATCCTTGCTGTTGTCCTTGGTCGCACCATCCAGGTCCAGGGCAGCTTCTACTTTGGCAACTCTTAGCATATCCCAATGCAATGTCAGGCCGGATTCCGGGATGGCATAGTCTGCCAGAATGCTGATGGTATCACCTTGTTGTCTGTCCAGTCTGGCGCCTTCAAGCGATGAATATTCATCGAATGCGGAAAGATCGCTACGGGCTCTGGAGTAGGTGAAAAGGACGTTCAACTGATTCACGTCAAAGCCGAAGTAGGCCTCAAACCCGCGGATCTGCATGTCTCCAATATTGTCCTTGCCAGTAAAAGTGGCTGTGGATGCGTAGTCGTAAATGTAATCATTGATATCGGTCTGGAATAACGTGATGCCGGTATGAAAGCGATCACGACCTACCACCTTTTGATAGGCTGCGGATAACTCATGGTTAAACCCTGTTTCTGCCTCGATATCCGGATTTGGGGTATCTCCAAGTCCCGCGCCGGTAAATACCTCTCCGATTTCAGGACCTTTGAACAACTGGGTTGAACTGGCTCTCAGTAGCACTTCCTGTGTTGGTTCATATTCAATAGCCAGGGCACCTGTGACTTTTGTAAAAGTATCATCGACGACTGTCGAATCAATGTCGTAATGGTTGTATCGAACCCCGGGTATGACCGAGACATTGTTGTCAAAACCGATACGGTCCTCAATAAAGACAGCGGCATTAACGGCCTCCTCACTGGAGTCGTCGGAATTGCCGTTAGTGTATCGGGCGGAGTAGTCGGTATCGTATTGAATATATTCCACGCCGTAGGTGAGCTCGTGCGTGTTATTACTCTCTATCGGGGTATTGGCGAGAACACTCAGACCGGTGTTGCTGGCTTCGCCTTCCACGATTCCTGCGAATGCTGAGAAAACCGGAGACGACGAGAACCCGGTTTCATCCCGCCGCAGATAACTTTCGTTACGGAAAAGTGTGGTTTTCACCAGGGTGGTTTCGCCGAGTTCAATGTCGTGATTCAGCGTGAGGGTGTCGCGGGTAAACTCCGTCGGGTAGGTGAGTGGAACCATCAGGCTGTTGGCAATCGCGAGATCTGTGGCTATGCCCATATCCGGCCGATAGCTGTAATCACCCTCGTCCTTGTAGGTTTCGTACCCCAGTGTAATACGCTGTCCCGGAGTGATGTCCCAGCCGAACTTTAGCAGGGCATCATCAAGCTCGCCTTCCAGTCCCCGGACTTCTCCATCAGTTCCATCGACAGAGTTGCCGTCAGCATCGAGAATTTCGCCACGCCCGACTTTGTAATTATCTCGCTGGATCAGATTGTAGTAGCCAAGTACATCAACGCTTTCTGTGATTTGCCCATAACCTGTGACGGAATAACTTTCTGAGGCATTGGTGGCGTAAGTCGCCTGTACATGAGCGCCAAATTGTTGCCCTGGGCGCAACAATTCACTTGCCGATTTGGTTTCAAATCGTATCGTTCCGCCGAGTCCTCCGTTGACAACAGAGTTGTTACCCACCTCAATCTCTGCAGATTTAAGGATGTTCGCGTTGATCTGCAGATTTCCCATATGGTGGTACATATAGGTGTTCTGGTTGGCTCCGTCGATGCTGATTTTAAGATCTTTATCGTCCATGCTGCGGATCGTAATCCGCTGATTCAATGAGTGAGCTCCCCCGACATCAACACCGGGAATCGTCCGTAGCAGATCGCTGATATGATCGGCCTGCTTGCTATCGATGGCTTCGCCATCAAGGTGTACGGAACTGGCCTGGACTTCGGTCGCCCATACTGCCACGGGATCAAGCGTAATGGTGTCGTCTGCCTGAACCCCCAGACAGATACCAGAACCCAGAAGGCCGGCACTGACAACTCGTTTCATGTTCGTTTGTTTCATAACTGCCTCAAAACTGACACGCAAAAGAAAGGATACTTTCAGGGGGGGGGCAAATCTTAATGAGATTGATTTACATTTATGATATAAAAAGTGGACAATTCGTGCTGAAGTAACTGTTATGAGAAATCGTCAAACTGCTATGAGAGATCGCCAATGGTGATGGGGGCTGATGTTGTCTGTGATTCAGGAAACTCAGCAGCACAGAATGCCGTATACCCAAGTGTTCAGACCCGGGATCTTCCCCCAACCAGTCAGATGATGGATGGGAAATACATCATGGCGAGGTACGCCTCCGGCATGCTGGTACACGCCAATGATGTAATGGAACTGACCAGCCTGGACACGGTTTTTGAGAAACCTCCGGGGTTAACTGTCTCGATCATCCTGGGAGGCGAGATTGAGTTCTGGTTGAACTCTCGACATCAGTATATCCACACTGAAACCCGGCCAAAGACCTACGGCTTTGCCATTGCGGCGCAAGAGCCATATCAAATCAGGCGTTGTCTGCGTCAGGGGCGTTATCTACGCAAAGTGAATATATCCGTGGATCAGGGCTGGTTGGAACGACAGTTTGGAGACTGTCTATTGTCACAGAAAGAAGTCTCCTGCCTGTTTACAGAACCTCACCGGTACTGGCAGTGGCAGGCCTCAGCGCGATTGGCAGAGTTGTCCGAGCAAATTCTTTATCCACAACCAACCACTCCCTTGTTGCAGAACCTGTTTGTGGAGAGCCGTGCCCTGGATATTCTAGGGAGTGCGATCGCGCAAATTGTCGATCAATCATACAGGGGGCCGGGTTGCGGTCGAGTTGAGAGTGCGAAGGAATACATTGACGCGAACCTTCAGAGTATCGTCAGTCTTGATGATGTGGCGACCCAGGCTGGCATGAGTGTGAGCACGCTGCAACGTCAGTTTAAGCAGCGATACGGCCAGACGGTCGTCAATTATATGCGGCAGAGAAAACTGGAGCTGGCTCGTACGGCCCTGAATCGGGAGGAGCTGAGCATTGGCGAGGCCGCTTTCCTTGCCGGTTATCGTCACACCTCGAATTTTGTAACGGCCTACAAGCGTGCCTACGGTCACACTCCCGGTATGTATGTAAAACAGGATAGCTGAAACTCTCTCACTTGATGTAAGTCAATCTCCTAAGAATGCAAATAAGTATGATTCTCATTAATTGAAATGTGATGAGAGGTACTGACATGCGTTCGAACTTGAATAGGTTCTACTTTGCCCTGACTCCAGCTGCCTTGCTGATGTTATCCCCTTCAGTATCGGCGCTGGAATATCCCATCGGCGAGCCGCAGGAAGCCCATGGACTGGAGATCGCAGCAGTTTATCTGCAGCCTGTGGTGATGGAGCCAGCCATGGGATTACTGGCCAAGGATGCGGATATCCACCTTGAAGCTGACATCCAGGCACTGGAAGACAACCCCAATGGACTGGTCATTGGAAGTTGGGTGCCTTATCTGGAAATTGAGTTCGAACTACGTAAACAGGGTGAAGATAAGGCGATTTCTGGCGAATTCCATCCGATGGTTGCCAGCGACGGCCCCCACTACGGTGCTAACGTAAAATTGAACGGGCCGGGGAAGTATCATCTGACCTACACCATCAAGCCACCTGTGACCCATGGAATGAGTTTTATGCGGCACATAGATCGGGAAACCGGTGTGATGGAGTGGTTTGCACCCTTTAAGGTGGAATATGACTTTGTCTATGCGGGGATCGGCAAGAAAGGGGGGTACTGATCATCATGATACGCCCTCTATTGGTGCTGATCATTCTGTTGGCTGGTTTATGTGGCCAGGCATCTGCCGCCTTGCCTGAAATTGAACTGGAAATGCGGGATGGACAGCTGATTCCGGATCGATTGGAAGTTCCGGCCCGGACTCGCGTCAAAGTGGTGATCCGCAATACAGGTCAGTCCGCTGCGGAGTTCGAGAGCCTGCGGCTTCGCCTCGAAAAAGTTCTGGGGCCGGGGGTGACTTCGTTTGTTGTCATTAATCCCTTGAAGCCGGGTGAGTATGAGTTTTTTGATGAGTTCCATTTGCCTGATGCCAAGGGTGTGATTGTCGTCAAGTAGTAAATGCGAGTCTTGAAATCATAAACACGAGTGAAACCGGGAGACGATTGTGGAACAGGCTGTATTTATTGTCTGGCGGGAAAGTGTCGAAGCGTTGCTGGTGATTGGAATCCTTTATGCTTGGCTTAACCGTCATCATCAGGCAGGGTTGCGTTACCTTTATGCCGGTGTTGCTGCCGGGATAGGGCTGGCGTTTGTCCTGGGAGGGCTGTTGCTGGGCGTACAACAGGTCGTTGACGGGATTTGGCAGGATCTTTTTGGTGTCGGCATGGTGTTTGTGGCAGCCGGATTGATCGTCCATATGGTGTTCTGGATGCGCCGCTACGGTGCCGGGTTAGGGCGTCAACTGCATGACCAGGCACTGGCGGCCGGGAACGGGTGGGCATTGGCGCTGCTGGCCTGTCTGGCGGTAGGCCGTGAAGGGGCGGAAACCGCTATCTTCCTCTATGGCATGAGCCATATGCAGAGCAGCCTGGGGGACTGGATGCAGTTTCTGTTTGCGGTTGGTCTGGGGATTGGTCTGGCAGTCATCACCTGGCTACTTCTGCAACAGGGGACTCGGTTGTCCTGGCGCCGCTTTTTTCGTTTAAGTGAAATTCTGCTGTTGCTTCTAGCCGGTTCATTGTTGATTTCGGGGACTGACCGCTTGATAGGGCTGGGTCTGGTCCCAGCGATCATTGATCCACTTTGGGACACTTCCAGTTGGCTGGACGACACTGGCCGCATTGGTGGGATTCTGTCGGCCCTGACAGGCTATCGTGCCTATCCTGCACTGACCACTGTGCTGGTCTTTGCCGGGTTCTGGTTGCTGGTGGTCTGGCGTCTGAGGCGTACCTCTGAGTCTACGTTGGTCCGGACATGATTGGTCTGTTTATCTCTGGAATGGTTTGAATATGACGATGGAGCCTATTCCTGTCACCTGTCTTGACTCTCAGGAAACCGGTTTATTGATGCGAATCGGATTATGGTTACGAGATCACCGGGGAATGGTCCAGAAAATCCAGTGGGGCGTTGTAATTTTGTATGTGGGGCTGGTGGTGACACCGGCATTTCTACCTTTACCGGATCACTACGCCCACTTGTGGGATAACCTGACGCTGTTTGCCCAGTTTCTGTTCTGGGGAATCTGGTGGCCGTTTGTGCTCATCAGTATGGTGTTGTTCGGGCGGCTATGGTGCGGTGTATTCTGCCCGGAAGGGACCCTGAGTGAGTGGGCCAGCCGCCATGGGCAGGGAAGAAGTATTCCCCGCTGGCTGCGATGGCCGGGATGGCCGCTGGTCGCTTTTATCATGACGACAGTGTATGGCCAGATGATCAGCGTGTATCAGTACCCCAAGGCGGCGTTGTTGATACTGGGTGGTTCTACCATCGCGGCGATGGCAATAGGCTATTTCTTTGGGCGGAATCAGCGGGTCTGGTGTCGCTATCTCTGTCCGGTCAGCGGCGTGTTTTCTCTCCTGGCAAAATTGTCTCCGCTGCATTTTGTGTCGGATGCAGACCAGTGGGCGCTTTACCGGAAACAGTTTCGTCAGGAGTATCGTCAATATCAGAACCACGGTTTACCCAAAGTTCAATGCCCCACCTTTTTGCCACTGAAACAATTGAACAGTGCCAGTCCCTGTCATATGTGTGGCCGTTGTGCCGGGCACAGGGATGCCATCAGGCTCGAAGCCCGTGCCCCCGGTTCAGAAATCACCAGTGGCGCCACGGAGGCTACCCGTTGGGATTTTCTACTGATTGTGTTTGGTTTATTGGGAGTGGCCGTGGGAGCATTCCATTGGAGTGCCAGTCCCTGGTTCGTGACGCTGAAACAGGCGCTGGCGCTGAACCTGATAGAATCCAACTGGTTCTGGCCGTTGGAGTCCTATGCCCCTTGGTGGCTGCTGACCTATTATCCTGAGCAAAATGATGTCTTCAACCTCGTGGATGGTGTGGCTTTATTGGCTTATATCGCCGTAACGGCATTGGTTTCCGGATTGGTTCTGAGTGCGACTCTGGCACTTTCCGGCCGAGCTCTGGGACGTTGGTCCACACAGCGAATGTATCATCTGAGCCTTGGCCTGATTCCCATCGCAGGTGCCGGTGTCTTTCTGGGATTGTCTGCGCTGACGATCAGTTTGTTGCGTGCGGAGCAAGTGCCGGTGTTCTGGGCCGAGAGTGTCCGGGGCCTGATATTGGCAGGTACCGGAGGTTGGAGTCTGTGGTTGGGATGGCGTATAACAGAACGCTATGCGGGGCTCAGAAAGAGGGTCACAGCGATGCTGGGGTATGCACTCGCTGTGGCCTGGTCAGTGGGAGTATGGTGGTGCCTGTTTTTCTATTGGTAAAAAACAGTTCCATTGGTAAGGACAAACATCCTCAAGGGCAGGCACCACTGCGCGATTAGTTGAACTCTTCCATAAAGTCGAGATTGAACTGGTGCCTGACCAGATTACGATGGTTGGCCCAAAGTTCCGCAATTTTTTCCTGATTGCACTTCTGCCGATCGACTAGCACGCGAGTCTTCAATTCGCCGACCGGCTGAGTGGTCGGGCATTTGCTGAACACGAACTGGTTGCTGATCAGATCCATGAAAGGGCCTGATTTGCTGGTTGGCATAATGAAGATCAGTTGCAGCCCCAGAGTTTTGGTCAGGTAGTTGATCACCTCGCGGGAGCGGGACTCATCCATTTTTGAGAATGCTTCATCCACCAGCACCATACGCAGATGGCTGTCTCCCTCACCAAAGCGGAATGCCGAGGTGATGGCCGCTGAGCGAATAATGTAGGCCGGTGTTTCCAGCTGTCCGCCACTGCCGGTGCCGTATTGGGATAACGGGATACGTTGTTTGCCGGCGGGTTCTTTGTAGATTTCATAGTTGCGATAATTACGATAATCGGAGATGCGTTCCAATTCCCGCATTGCCTTTTGTTCGTCATCGGAAAGCAACATGCCCATCAGGCGATCGCGAACCTTGCTGGCCTTTTTCGTCAGCTCCGCATCAAACAAGGTCGAACTTTCTCCCAGATTGGGCAGACTGATGACTTCCTTGAAGAAGTCCCAATACTCTTTGAATTCCGGTACCCAGGTCCAGTCAAAGCTGAAGGATTCCCGGTCGGCACCAAAGCGATGATGCTCCAGCTCCCGGTTCATATCCTCCAGAATTTTTTTGCCGTCGTTGATGGCTTGATAGATCGCGTGGCACAGGTGAGTGACAAAGGTGTTGTTGAAGGTGGCTTTCAACGCTGTCAGTTTTTCCTGTTTTTCCACCAGAATATTATTTTTCAGGCGGTTCCGGATCATTTCCGCT
Source organism: Hahella ganghwensis DSM 17046 (assembly GCF_000376785.1). GTDB lineage: Bacteria > Pseudomonadota > Gammaproteobacteria > Pseudomonadales > Oleiphilaceae > Hahella > Hahella ganghwensis. The sequence continues at coordinate 32,254 of NZ_AQXX01000140.1, read as the reverse complement.
TCCCGGCAGACTTCGCAGATGCGGGTAAAGAAGTCCCGGTTATGTAGATGGTCATAGTCGGGCATATAGGCGATCTGATCACCAAGCTGACTGCTCTGGTTGTGCTCGATCAACTTGGATTCGAACTGCCTTGCCAATGATTCAATGTTGCCCTGGGTTAACTGCAGTTCCAGATGGAGCTGGTCGCTACGGATATTTTCTGCCTGTTCGTCAGCCTGTTTCAGGCGTTGTTCGAAATCAAAGCCCGGCCACAAGGCCACCAGAGAACGCAGGTTTTCCTCTTTATCATCCTGTGCGGATTCTGACGCTTCCTTGGCGTCACTGAGTTTCTGGCATTCAACGGCGACCTGTTTGAGTTCGGCCAGCAAACCGCCTTCTCGTTTGATCAGGCTTTCGATTTTTTGACGCAAGGCTTTATCCTGTGCCCGCAGGTCAGTCAGTTCTACTTCCAGTTTTTCGAAGTCACCGAGATCCAGTTGGGATAAACGCTCTTCCGCCTCACGCAGTTCACGGTGCAGGCTGAGCATGTCCTTGAGACGATCCGCGTAGTTGAGAGGCTTGATCTGATCGATGGCTGCCAGCAATTGTTGCAGTTGACGGTAGTGGTCTGCTGCCTGCTGGTGCTCCTCGCGAATCAGCTCAAGCTCGCGTTGTTTCGCCTCGAGGGCACGTTCCCGGGCTTCCTGTCCAAAGACCAGTTCGCTGTCGTCAATATCGCTGCGGAACATGCTGTAGGCCCCGGAGCCCAGACCGTTGGCGGTGATACCCCGCCGGGTCATGCGCAGTTCCTCTTCCGATTTGACCCGCAACACATTGCCGTAACTGGCGGTCAGGAAGTACTTGGCGGTGGCGTGGGAGAATTCCATGACGTTGATGACAGATGCCTGGTCGAGCTTCATGCGCTCACAGTCGCGACGTGCTTTCTCGCCCTGGATCACTCGCGCATTGTTGCCGCCTTTCATATAACGCACGATACGGATCGCTTCGGCTTCCCAGTCGGGGTCCACAATGATGGAGTAACGTGCTCCGCCGATGTAACCTTCAATGGCTTTCTGCCATTTCGGGTCTTTGATTTCCACAAAGTCACAAAGGACACAGGCGTCGGCTTGCGGACATTCGCGGCGAATGGCTTCCAGTGCCATTTTGACGTGATACGGGTAGGTGACCTGGCGGGTTTCCAGGCCGTCGATTTCTGATTGCTTTTGCAATCTTTGTTGTTCCAGCTTCTGATTCAGACTCTCCCGGCGATGCAGAAGTTTGCCGACCTGATCCCGCAAACTGCTACCATCTGGCCGCAGGTCACTGTCATGCCATAGCCGTTGCCATTGATTGGCTTTCTGCTGAATCTGATAAGCCTGATCCAGATGATTTTCCAAAGGGGCGATGTCCACCCAGTCTTTGCCGAGTAAAGTCGCCAGATCGATCTTGGCGGTTTGACGCATTTGAATGAACTGCTGGGCACTGCCTTGCAGCTCTTTCTGACCCAGTGCAGGCAATTCATTGAGGATTTTCAGATCTCTCAACAAGGCCTGGATCTGCGCGGTGGCCTCGAAGGATTTGTCCAACTGGTGGTTTTGTGCCAGCAGTTGTGGAGCCTGTTCGTGTAACTGTCTATGATGCTGGTTGATCAGCTTTTCCAGCTCATCCTTCTGCTGTAGAGGCTTGTGTCCCATGCGGGTGGCGGTCAGCTCCAGCAATCGGGATTCTACCTGCTGGTGTCGCCCCTCCAGCGTCGCCCGTTCGTCGAGATTGGATTGCTTTTCGTCTTCCAGGGTTTTCTGCTTTTTCTTCGCCCCCAGATAGGCCTGTTGATCCATCAGGTATTGATGCCGGGCTGTGATGTACTGCCAGACATTCAGGTCTATCCAGGTATGGATATAGCTCTGTCCATAGGCATTGGCATCAGACAGTATCTGAATGGCGCTTTTCAGCCGGTTGGCTTCGCTTTCCATGCCATGAATGGTTTTCAGAAGATCGGAGACGGATCGAATGGCTTCGCCAAGGTCTTTTTTCTCCAGAATCTCTTGGGCAACAAAATCATTAATGCTCTTCACCGGTTTGTAGGCCATAAACCGTGAAAATGCTTTGGCTGCGTTGAGTGCTTCCCGCTCGGAGATTTCGCCGGGTTTGCCACGGACAATGGCGTAAAGGCGTTTCAGGTAGGCTTTTTTCGTGTCGTATTGTTCCACATCGTGGTTCTTACGCAGTCTGGCGACAATTTTATCCAGAGGCACCACATGGAGCTTGCCGTTTTCGTCTTCAATCTGGAAATCGCTGAGACTCAGTTCCGTGTTGGGAATGATCAGGAAGCTTAGTTCCATCTGCCTTGCCACAGGTTGATGGCCGGCTTTATCCAATTGTGCACGGGTGCAGATCACGGCTGTGAAGGGGGAGGCCGATTCCCCTTGGGTGGGATGAAAGCAAACCGCAATATAACCGTCGGTTACACCCAGACGCGCATAGCTGCCGTCGTCGCATCCCAGAACATATGAGGCCAGTGTCCGTACCTGTTTACCTCCGCGTCCCCGTTGGGTGGTCTCGTCCTGACCCGGGTTATAGGTGAAGAGGTAATCGTGTGCTGCTGTCAGGGCCGTCTGTATGGCATCTGCCGCCGTGGTTTTACCGGAGCCGTTGCCACCGGAGAGCAGATTGACCGGGCCAAACTCAAATTCATTGTTTGGAATATTGCCCCAGTTCACGAGGATCGATTTTTTAAGAAACATAGAGACCGTTCACAGGTAATTGGTATGCCACGGAATCGTGGCCCGATGCGATATTGCGGGTATTCGGGCTGAGTCGAAATTTCATCGCGCTATTGTAGTCGTATTGGCGGGTGTGACCAAGTGGTGATTGGATTACACCTTTGTGATTGGCAGGTCGAGCCCCTTTGCATTGATCCCATGGGAGTAGATTCAAGGCTCTATCTGGCGTCATGAAAGATGATACCCATGGCATATCGCTCCCCTGATCGCACACGACTGACGCCATGTCGCATATTGACCCGGTAAATGCCTCGGGTGCCTTGAACCGGCCGCTGGTGCACCGCAAAGACGACGGCATCTCCCTGTTTCAGAGGGACGACTTCCGGCCGGGATTGCATTCGCGGGCGTTGTTCCGTCATGACAAACTCACCGCCAGTAAAGTCCCGGTCTGGTTCGGACAGCAGAACTGCCACCTGCAGGGGAAATACCTGATCGCCGTAAAGATCTTGATGCAGGCAGTTGTAGTCCCCGGGCCCGTACTTCAGTAGCAGAGGTGTGGGGCGGCACTGGCCGGCCTCATGGCATCTGGCGAGGAAGTCCGGCAGTTGTTGCGGATAGGATGGCTCCAGGTTCATTAACTGATTCCAGCGATTGGCAATAGGGACCAGCTTGGGATACAGAAAATGTCTTAATTTGTTGATAACGTCGGGCAACGGATAGGAAAAATACTGGTACTCCCCGGACCCGAAGCCATGCCGTTTCATGATCACTTTGCTGCGGAAGCGACTCTGGTCAGGATACAGATCTTTCAGTCCCTGGCACTCCTCTGTGCTCAGCAGATTCTTGATGATGCTGTGGCCCTGAAGACTGAGCTCTTCGGCAATACAGTGCCAGGTTGTGTCAGTCTTTTGCTCGGTGCCCATCAAAGGCAAGCTGGTTTGGGCATGTAAGCTGTTCATCAGAGTGTTTCTCCCTCAGCCTCTTTATTCAATAGTGCCTGCTTTCGTTCCACACCCCAGCGATAGCCGGATAATGCGCCATCGTGGTGCACGACCCGATGACAGGGAATGGCCACTGCCAACTTGTTGGCGGCGCAAGCCTGGGCGACCGCGCGTGCAGATTTGGGAGCACCAATATGACGAGCGATATCGGCGTAGCTCAGGGTTTCTCCTGGCGGGATTGACCGCAGTGCCTGCCAAACCTTTTTCTGAAAGGCTGTGCCCCGGATATCCAAGGGCAGATCCAGCCCGACTTCCGGGGCTTCAACAAAGCCAATCACCTGGGCAATGGTGTCTTCAAAGCTTTTGTCTCCGCCGATCAGTGTTGCCTTGGGGAACAGGTCCTGTAGTTCCTGTATCAGAGGTTCCGGGTCATCTCCCAGCAAGATGGCGCATAGCCCCTGCCGACTTTGTGCGACCAGAATTGCCCCAAGATGACATTCTCCGATCGCGAAACGGATTTCCGCCTGTTCGCCTCCCTGCCGGTAATGTTCAGGGCGCATGCCGAGTATGTCCCCGGACTGCTCATAGAAACGGCTATTGGCGTTATAGCCGGCGGCGTATATGGCGTCTGTGATGGACCCCTGTTGGTGGATGCTCTCCCGCAGTCGCTGCTCGCGTTTTGCCATGGCGTAGGCTTTGGGCGTCAAGCCGGTTTTCTGTCTGAACAGCCGGTGAAAGTGGTATTTGCTCAGGCCAACCTGGTTGGCCAGTTCCGCCAGGGTAAATGATGTTGCCGAGGATTCGATCAGACGGCAGGCGAGGGTGATTTTTTCAGCTTGTCGTTCTGCTAATGATGGCTGTTTGGGGCAGCAGCGTTTGCAGGGAATGTAGCCTGCCTGTTCTGCTTCCTCACAGGTGGAGAAATAGCGAACGTTTTCTGGCTTGGGGGTTCTGGAAGGGCAGGTCGGGCGGCAATAAATCCCGGTAGTAATCACAGCGTAGAAAAAGGCACCGTCTGAAGAGGGGTCGCGGCTTGATAGTGCCTGCCAGCGACGGTCTTGATCTGCCCAACTTGGAGGCTGTGCAAAAGGGGCTTCTGGGTTCGGTTGTTTTGTCATGGCCGGGCTCATCATGATCTCCTGCTGATTGAATACTACCTCAAACAATAAGCAGAAGGAGAGATGAGGACTCTCCGAACCTTGCTTTTAAATTCCAGAAAGTTTGTTCATCGGCCATCTATGGTGGTTTTGTAGGCTGCTCGTGGGGCCGTTCGCTTGTGGAGCTTACTCGGCCTCTGACAGTTCTTCCTCTGATTCAGGGGCGTTGGGGTCTTCTCCCCGCAATACGGCCAGAGCTTCATCACTGACAAAATTGACGATTTGCGGACGAATCCTGATCCAGCCTTCTCCCGCATCCAGGTTGTCCTCCTGGTTATACTGAATCAGACGTAATTGACGGATACGTTTGAGCAGATTTCGCCGCTCGGTGAGGTTTTCCGGCAGGTTACGCTGCAACAGGTTCTTCATGGCGATGGCCAGAGTCTCAAAGCTGAGTGTCACGGCGCCGTCATCGTCCACCTGTCCCTCTCGCAGAGCTTTGTCGTACTGGCTGCGCAGAACCAATACGAGCGCCACTTCCTGTTGATTCAGGCGTGCCCGCAAGCCGCTGTTAAACGGTTGGTTGACCTCATCCCCAAGGCCTGGCACTTCTGCACCGGGAGGATAGGCTCTCACATAGTGAAACTGGCGATCATGCAATACGCGAATAGCCATGACACTGAGAAAGTCATCCACTAGTGTGTCAATGCGCAGGTAGCGGTCGTAAAGCCCTTGCTCCACCTGACTTTCATCCCGGCAAATGATGCTGTAATCCAGTAGCCTCAATACCAGTTCGGTAAATTCACTGAGCTGCAGACCGCGGCGGTCAAGTTCCTGTTCAAGTGTTTGGCTGATAATCATGGTGTCTGGTTTTCGCCGGATAGGTTTTCTGGGGTTTTTGAACGGACTTCAATAATGAAGTCATCTGCCTGATGTAGATAGTCATTGCTCAGGGTATGACCCGTCGGTTCAATGATAAATTCATAGTCGCTGGAGTTGCCGTTGACTGATGCCAGTTCGATGGCATGAGTAACCGCCAGCAGGTCCGGGGCAGCCTCTATTTTGAGATGCTTGCTATGCAGTCTCTGGCCTCCGGAAAGTGCTCGGAGCATATAGGCACGGGTATTGTCGTCATGGATAACAAATGCCTGATCCAGAGCGTTCTGTATGAACAGGCTTTTTCTGGCTCCCTGATCCAGCTCTTCCATTTCGGCGACTCTGGTGTCCACTTCCAGCTTGCGACGGCCTTCGCGGATAACGATCTGGCGAGGGTCGATCAGGCCAACCTGCAAATTGGCCATCATGTCACCTGCCAACTGCAGGCGGCGATTCTGTTCTTCCGGGGCGGCGCTGGAAAGATCCTGGCACACCTGAACCATGTCATTGTGGCGCTGGCTGGCAAGATAGCTCATCTGGCGAATAATTATGTCGGCTCGGCGCGTAAAGTTTCGCAGTGCGCCACGCAATGCCGGCAACATGATTTCGCAGGCGTTGGCGAGGCGGGTTTCAATGCCATCAAGGAGGCTCCAGAGCAGAGACTGGCCTGGTTTGACCTGTCCTGGAAGCAATTGACGAAGTTTTCCTTCAGCCTCGGCCTTGGTTGTCTTGGGCAGAGCGCGGATATCCTGGATCAAACCGGTGATTTCATCCCGGTGTTTTTCCACGGAATCGGCCGACAGGCGCACCGAGAGATCCGGTTGGAAGCGCTTGTCCATGAAATCGAAAAACTCGTCACTGGCTTTCTGAATCAGGGCTGTGACTTCAATTTCCCGGACCAACTGACGTTTGCGCTCTTCCAGTTCGGTGATAATGTCGGTGAAATCGCTGATGATTCTCTCTGAGTATTCGTAAGCGTCCAACAGGTCATGAACTTCGCCTTCATCCACGAAGGCACGCAAAGCGTTGCGTGTATTTCGGGTGTTACGGTGCCGGGTGCGAAGTGAGGAGCCGCTCAGCTCAACGAAGGGCTGGGTAAAAAGTCTTCCGGCACGGGTAAAGTGATAGCGAGCCTGGAGACTGACTTCGTCGACCTGAACTTCGAGCCAGCCGTTTTCAACCAGATTGTTGAGTATCCACAAAGCCTTGTCACGGTCACTGCGGAAACGACTTTTTGCCTGCGATCCATCGTCAAAATTCGGTGAAAATTCGCTATCTTCGGCGAAAAGTCCTGATTCGTTCTCAAAATCCAGTTCTGGAGCCCTGGCTAGAGCAGTTTGAAACAGTTCCAGCATCTGTTCTTTGCGTAAAGCGTGGCCGTAGTCCGCCATACTGGTGTAAAAGCGCAGATATAACAGCTTCAGGCATTCAACCGCCATTTCACGGTACTTGCTGGTCAGTGGGCGAAAGAACTGGCTCCGCTCAGGCTGGAAAAAGGCATTATCATTCGGCTCTGTCATGCCGAGAGGTGCTGAGCGATCGGAAGAGGGCGTTTGAGGCATTCAGATGAATAGAAAAGTCGATGAATCAAGGCGCCTATTATAGGCACTTTGTCAGGAATTTATACTGCTAGTTGATGCTGGACGCAAATAGTGAATCTCCCGCTTAACCACTGTGGTCTTTATTGTAATGAACCGCAGGCATAAAAAGCGCTGTGATCTGGCCGGTATCCGGATTTGACTCTTCAGCTCATTTCAGAAAAAAGAAAGCGGATAGAGCAGCAAACACGACGACGAATCCAATCACGGTGTACAGCAGCACTCCGCCGCCACTTCCGGTTTTTTTGCTGGCATCAGGAGAAGGTTCCTGATCGGTCTGGGTCTGCTTTGGCTTGGTTGCCGGTTTGGGGCGCGATGAGGCTTTGGCGGCTGCTTTTGCCGCAGCGGGTTGAGATGCCGCTGCTGCTGGCGCTCCGACAGAACCGGGTCTGACAATAGTAAGGTCTGCATCGTCGGGGGGGCCGGTCACTGTGAAATTCACCACATCGAAGCGCAGTTTGTCTCCGGGTTTGGCTCTGCCCTGGGTGATTCGCTCGCCATTGAGATAGGTGCCGTTGGTTGAGCCCAGGTCTTTCACCAGCAGGTAATTGCCGGCGACTGTCAGTTGAGCGTGTTGCCGCGACAAGTGAGAAACAGGCACGGTGATGTCACATTGCTCATCACGGCCGATAATGACGGACTCCTCAATCGGATAAAAAGACTGTGTTGCCCAACTCGCAGTTGCCTGCAGGCCCCACTCATCGCTTTCCTGAACCTGCTGATTTTCCGGTTTTTGTTTGTGATCGGCGGAAGGTTGGACTACCTTCATCTTGGTCTGGCCCAACTGGATCACATCACTTTCTTTGATTTTGACTGCTTTGTTTACCCGCTTACCGTTGACTCCGACCAGGAATTCCGGTTTCAGATTGAGTAAATAAAGTTCTTCATCCTTCAGACGAATTTCGGCATGAAAGTCTTCGATGTTTGGCTGATTGATGACCACATTATTGTCGGCGTGCTTGCCGAACCGCAGACGAGGTTCGACCAACCAGATGCTTTCCCGGCTACCGTCAACAAATTGAAGTTTTAACATTTGGCCATCTGCCTCTTGTACCAGTCCAGATATAGGGAGGGCGAGTAACTTTATCCCGGTAATACTTTGATAACAACAGGATAAATCCTTCAGTAAAACAGTATAGACCAGGATCGAAATCTGAAAACCCATCTATACTGAAGTAATTGGTGTTTACCGACTATAGTTTAAATCAATTAGTTTTTTATTCCCAAGATCAGGGACTTGGAAAGAATGCAGTCAGCTTTTGCCACCCACAAGGGGCAACGTCGTCAAAATCAGGATAACGGGCTGCTGGACCCGTCGCTGGGGTTATATGCTGTCGCCGATGGAGTCGGAGGCGGTGACAGTGGAGAGGTTGCCAGTGCTACCGTATGTACGCAATTGTATCAACAGGTCAGGCAGGGCAATGACCTGGATAAAGCGATTCACAGTTGCCATGAACAGTTAATGAGGGACCATAGCGGCGGAGAGCGAGGCTATGCTGCCTCCACGATTGTCGCATTGAAGGAGGATGGCAGGCATCTGATCCTGGCCTGGGTAGGTGACAGCAGGATCTACCTGTTGCGTGATGGTAAACTTGAGCAGCTCAGTGAAGACCACTCACTGGTCGTCCAGCAAAGTAATCATCTGACCAAGGAAGAAAGTGTCCGAATGCGACATGTCCTGACGCAGGCCGTGGGAGCCGCCGGTGAGGGTGGACTTCAGGTCGAGGTCATGGAAGTCGACAGACTGCCGGGTGACCGTTGGCTCCTGTGCAGTGACGGATTGCATGGAGTGGTCAATGATAAGGGGTTGTTAGAGTTTATGGCCGCAGATGTTACAGTGCAGGAAATCGCTGATCGATTGGTAGAGAAAGCACTCAATAATGGGGCGGACGACAATGTGACGGTCGTTGTGCTGGAAGACGAATCCGCCGGAGAACAGAATATCGACACCGGCCCACAGTCAATTCAAGCTCGCCAGGAAGGCGAAAATACTACTCCACAAAGGCCCTGGCATTACATGGTACTGGGAGGTGTGCTGGCATTGTTGCTCTTCCTGGCAATGATCTGGGGACTGTGAATCAAGATTCTAAAAAATACAGTTGGAGTATGAGTTGAAACTGTTAGGGAAAGGCGATATCTGATTATGGCTTGGCAGGGGTATAAGGTTGTCGGCAAGTTGGGTGAAGGCGGAATGGCCACGGTATACAAGGCCATCCAGGAGTCCCTGCAGCGTCCTGTGGCCATCAAGATCATGGCGGCCAATTTAAAAGATCATCCGGAAATCCAACAGAGGTTCGATAAAGAATCTCTTATCATTGCCCAGTTGGCGCATCCTCATATTATTCATGTGATCGATAAGGGGGTCACAGGGAAAGGTCGTCCCTATTTCGTTATGGAATATGTGGAAGGCATGTCCCTGGAAGACGCCATCAATCGGGGCAAACTGGATTTCGCAGGTAAGATCGATACCCTGGTTCAGGTATGCAAGGCACTGGCCTACGCCCATAAGAACGGCGTTATTCACAGGGATATCAAACCCGGTAATATTCTGATCGACAAAGAGTGGCAGGTGCGCATGGCCGACTTTGGTATCGCGCATTTTCACAATCCAGAGTCCGGTGGCGCACTGCATACCCAGGCTGAAAGTATTGTGGGAACCACCGCCTACATGGCACCGGAAATTCGCGAAAACCCCGAAGCCGCGTCAATTGCGAGTGATGTCTATGCTTTGGGGATCACCATGTATGAGCTGTATACAGGTGTCTGTCCACAGAACAATATTCCCCCTCCACGCAAATTTGAACCGGAAATACCGCCGGGCCTTAATGACCTTATCATGAGATGCCTGGAAGCGGACCCCAAAGAGAGGCCGGCATCGGCAAATGAAGTAAAAGACAGTCTGCTGCACCTGTCTCAGGGCGGTCACCTGAGTCGCGCTCAGAAAGAGCGGGCAGCTTCTCACTCCAAGGGGCTGGAATTACAGTTTTCCCTTCTGGATGTCCTGAAAGAAGATAAATATTGTTCAGTTTATCTTTACGAAGATCTGGCCAAGAAGAAATTGATGGTGGTTAAGAAATTACCGCCGGACGCCGATGGACTGAAAGAGCATAAACTACTCAGTCGACTGGCTCATCCCTCTATTGTGCCGATTCTGGGCGTATCACATAGTGTGGAAGGGGTTACTCTGATCACTGAGTACCTCAATGGCGGATCTCTGGCAGAACAAATGCTATCACCGGTAGAAGAGCTGGCAATGATGGATTGGGCGTACCAGATTTCCGAAGGCCTGGCTTTTGCTCATCGTAACCGGGTCTACCATGGCAACCTGCGTCCAAGTAATGTGCTGTTTGATCATGAGCGACGAGTGCAACTGGCAGATTTTGGTTTAAAGGCACACTATGACGACTCGGAAGAAGCGAATTGGTATGAAGATCCCAAGGCAAAGGGAGCGGTCAAGGATCTCTACAGCTTGGGCGCCATCTGCTACCACGCACTGACGGGGCACCCGCCGTCGGTGCGTGGAAACCGACTGGTGCGCAGTAAGCGCTTCACTGAATTATCTCCCAGAGTCCAGGAAGTGGTTACCCGCCTGCTCGATCCCCAGGAAGAAAAGCGCTATCCCAACAGTGATATCGTGGTGGCGGACCTTAAGGGGATCGTTAAAAAGCTTAAAGAAGAAAAAGCAGAACAGCAGACACGGGAGATCCAAAAAAAGGTTAACAGGGCGGCTGCCGAGGTTCGTCGGCGGGAACGTCCTCCCATTCGCTGGAAAGTCTGGCTATTCTGGCTGCTGGTCGTGGCACTGGCGGCAGAGGAGTTTGCTTATGGCCATGGCTATCGCTTTCTTAAGCCACATGTCATGCCCTACCTGGAAAAACTAAAGGGCTCCGAGGTCTACCTGGAGTGGAGCAAAGGGAGTGATGACAATAAACTGAGCTGGTGATCAGCCCCTGGGTGGATTGGGACTGATCAGGCGTAAGTTACCAGATTGTCAGGCACACTTCTCCAGCGCCTGCTCAGGCATCTGGCTGACAGTAACTACTTCGATTAACTTGTCCAATTGGCTGAGCAGGTTGGCAATACATCTTTGGCCGGTCACCGTGAATGTTGCCTGGTAATATCCGTCCATCATCTCCAGACGTAAGTCCTGTACGGTGAAGCCCCTGACTCTGATCATGCGGAGTAGACGTTCAATTGCGCCTGTCTGGGTGCTGAACTGGCACTGCAAATTATAGGAATTCGATTGACTGTTCATTGGTTGCTACCTTTCTCTGTTTTCCGCTCAGCTAATTCAGTTGAAGGCCGCACTATGGCCAGGGTTGGTTGAGGTCGGTTCAATCATCTCGTGGTTACCGGCGCCGGGTTTTACGATGGGCCAGACATTGGTATTTGATTCGATGCATACATGCAGCAGCATGGGTCCCTGATAGGCGAGCAGGGTTTCTATGCCTCTGCGCATCTGATGGCGCTGTTCTATTTTCAATGAGTGCAGGCCGAAGGCGCTGGCGATATTCGTGAACTCAGGGTTGTCTGACATATCGATTTCGCTGTATCGCTGGCCATAAAACAATTCCTGTTGTTGGCGAACCATTCCCAGTCTCTGATTATCCAGAATGACAATTTTCACTGGCAGGTTGTATCGCATGATGGTGGCCATTTCCTGAAGGTTCATCATGAAGGATCCATCTCCTGAAATATTGATTACCTTCGCCTCCGGTTGGGCAAATTGTGCCCCCATGGCGGCAGGCAGACCGAATCCCATGGTGCCCAGCCCGCCACTGCTGAGATGCTGGCGCGGATGATCGAAGTCCACATACTGTGCTACCCACATCTGATGTTGTCCGACGTCGCAGGCGATGATGGTGTCCCGGGAGGATAGTTTTGACAGTAAATCGAGAAACTCCGGTCCATCGATCGGCGCTTGCTCGTCCGCATCGGGAGCTGGGATGAAGCCCTTAAGCTGTTTGATCCGGCGACAGTGCTGGCGCCAGTCCTCTATTGGCAGTGTGGTGCCGAAGCTGCTTTGCAGTTGCTGAAGTAAGGGGATCATATCACCGTGAAGCGAGCAGTCGACCCGTTTGACTTTATTGAACTCACTTTGATCGATGTCGATGTGAATAATGCGTGCATTGGGGGCGAAAGTGGTGGCTTTACCGGTGGCTCTGTCATCAAATCTTGCTCCAATCGCAATCGCAATCGCAATCGCAATCGCAATCGCAATCGCAATCGCAATCGCAATCGCAATCGCAATCGCAATCGCAATCGCAATCGCAATCAGCAGATCACAGTCATTCACGGCTTCGTTGGCGGCCCGTGAGCCGTGCATTCCCAGCATGCCCATATTCAGACGGTGATCTTTACCGGGATTGCCGATGCCTTTCAGGGTAACGACCTGAGGGATCTGCAGCCTGTCAGCAAAATCACGAAATGCATCAATGGCATCTGCTGCGATTACGCCTCCGCCAGAATAGATTAACGGTTTTTTGGCGGCGGCGATCATGGCGATAGCTGTCTCAATTGAGCCGATTTTCTCTGATCGAGCCGGAGCCTGGGTGGAGGAATTCTGCGCCGGGAGGATAGATTCAGCCAGGGTCTGCAGCAGAACGTCTTTGGGAATATCAATCCAGACCGGTCCCGGACGCCCGCTGGTTGCCAGCGCTATGGCCTGTTCCATAATGTCCGGCAACTCGTCTGCGGATTCCACCAGATAGGAGTGTTTTACGATTCCCAGGGTCATGCCGAGAATATCGGTTTCTTGGAAGGCATCAGTGCCGATCAATGCAGCCGGAACCTGGCCGGTAATGACCAGCAGAGGAATGGAGTCCATAAAGGCATTGGCGACGCCTGTGACCAGGTTGGTGGCGCCGGGACCGGAAGTGGCCACGCAAACGCCCAATTTTCCTGAAGCTCTGGCAAAGCCATCTGCCGCCAGTGCCGCTGCTTGTTCGTGACGGCAGAGGATATGTTCGAGCGAGGAGTCGATCAGGGCATCGTACAGAGGCATGATGCAACCGCCCGGATAACCAAATATCGTTTTGGTGCCGTGTGCCTCCAGGGCTTTGATGATGGTTTGTGCGCCGTTCATGGGTCTACCTGCTTATTCACGTTGTATCGTCAATCTCCGTTTCCGCTGACCCGGGGCATAAAAAAACCCCCGGTTCTTTCGAAGCGGGGGTTTTTCTGAAGTCTTACTTTAGGTTTGATTCAGCAACGACAACCCCCGCAATGGTACGACGACCACCACGACGACTAGGTTGACGATTAGAATCAGGTTTTGCTTCATATGAAAACTGTTGGTTCCGTAAATTAATAAAGTTGTGGGTGAAATATAGTCGCATTTTTAGGCCGTTGACAACCCTAAAGTGTAAAAAATGTTCATAAGCTGTGACGGCGGTACAGGGTGCTGAGATCTGTTATAAGAACGTGAATAAACTAACAAAAATATTATTGATAAACATTCTCATTTAGATTAAGATTTTTTCCAGGTTAGGTATTGGTTGATTTGTGCCAATAAATCTTTTGAGAGGATTGTTATTCATGTACGTGTGCCTGTGTAAAGGTATTACTGACCGGGATATCCAGCGGGAAGTCGAGAACGGTGCCCGCCGTCTGAAAGATGTGGTAAACAAACTCGGTCTGGCTAAGGATTGTGCTCAGTGTGTGACCGTCGCGCGTGACGTATTCCAGTCACTGCAGACAACAATGCGTGAAGACATGTTTTACGCCGCAGCGGTACCAGAGACAACTGCCGCCTGAACATACTGCCATTCTGCTTGACGCCATTCAGCAACTGGTTGGCGTTTAATCCTTTGTATTTTCTTTCCCTTTCTTCCTGATTCTGCTGTTACCCTTAGCTTGTCATTGAGGCTCAATTTTGACCTGAGCATCATTCGCACATTTCTGCCATTAACAATAATAATTTGGGGATACTATGGCTTCTTCCGACTTGCCCGTGATCTGGATTACTGGTTGTGCCAATGGCGTGGGGGCGCAGTTGGTGACTGAAGGTCTTCATCGAAACTTCCTGATTATCGCTACGGATATTGATCTGAAGACCCTGGAAATGAGAGCGGGGCAAATGATGTGGCCGGAAGATAAAGTCTTGTTGTGCCGGTTGGATGTCAGGTCAGAAAATGATTGGCAGCGGGTTTATGATCAAATGATGCAGCGTTGGTGCCGGCTTGACGTATTGATTAATAACGCTGGAGTGATTCAGCCGGGATTTCTCAGAGATATTTCAGGCAACGATCTGGATTTGCATCTGGATGTGAATTTGAAAGGGGTGATCCACGGAAGTCAGTTGGCTATGCGCCATATGTTAAAGATTGATAGTGGTCATATCATCAACATCGCCTCCCTTGCTGGTATTGCACCGGTTCCCGGCCTTGGTCTATACAGTGTCAGCAAGTTTGGTGTTCGGGCATACAGTCTGGTCCTGGCGCAGGAACTGGCAGAGACCGGGATCAATGTCACCGTGCTCTGTCCCGACCTGATCAAGACATCCATGTATGATCTTCAATTGGACTACCCCGAGGAAGCTGCATTGACTTTTTCCGGTGGCGAACCCTTGTCTGTGGAACAGATTGCACTGACTGTGTATCAGCGCATTTTGACTCATGCCCCGATGGAAGTGACCATGCCAGCCTGCAGGGGATGGTTGGCCAAACTGGCTAATCTGATTCCGCAAGTGACGAAACTGATTTCCCGGCCATTGCGAAATAAAGGCCGGGAAAGGATTCTGATGTCGCGGGAGCGAAATTGATCGGAATCAGTGATTGGCCTGGAGATAATCCGCCACAAAGGCAAATTCGTTCTCCATGGCTTCTTCGGTTTTTCCTGCGACGAATTCAGCCAGCTTTTTTCCGACCAGTGGAATTTTACACTCAAAATGCAGGGCAACGTGATGGACACAGCCATCTCCTTCGGGGACCAGGGAGATATCTCCGCTGATGGTTACAGGAACGCCTTCGATGGCAACATGCATTTTGGCGTCATAACCATCCGAACCATTACTTTTCCAGGTTTCCAGCTGAGTCAGGGAGTTCCAGTCAGCGATGAATTTCTTCAGCATGGCGGGAGCCTCTGCGGGAACTTCCCTGACGACTTTCAGCTCAAAATGGTCATCTGATTGACGGCATTGCTGGATATCTATATTGCGGGAACCGAGGAATCTTTGTTTTTCCTCGATATGCTTTGGGTTTCCGTAGGTCTGATAAACGGTCTCGACACTATAGGGAAAATGATATTGTCCCTTGATGTTCATCCAACACCTCTTCTTGTTTCATATTTATTCGTTGTTATGCTCAGGCAAATGCCTTCGGGATAGGGAATCACTGAGGGCGGTATACGACAGGTTTCCACAATGATCCGGCACCATACCAGTACTCTGTGAGTTCTGACAATGAGATATGGCTGGCTTTGTTAGTTGGGTCGCAAGCCTATGTGTTACAGCTTGACCATCATACGGGAGTTTGAAGGCTCCCACTGGACCAGGTCCAGTGGGAGGGAGTATTGCTGGCGGAACGGAAATTTGTTCTGTAGCGCAATTACAGCGCTTTAAACAAAATCAAGCGTTCTGCTCAGTGGCTTCAGGCGACGCAGTTTCAGTGGGAGACTGCATTTCTGTCAGCTCCATGGTGATCTGCTTTTTCTCCATGTCCACTTGGGTAATGACCACTTCCACAGGCTGTTCCAGGCGATACTGATGCTGGTCACCGATATGCTGGAAGTAAGTGCCGTCAAAACGGAACTTCTCTTTCAGTTCTCCCAGATTAATCAGGCCTTCGATTCCGGTATCGTTCAGGCGAACCTGGAACCCGGCGCCATTGGTATGTTGAACAGTACCTGGTAGTGCTTTGCCGATGAGCGTTTGAGCAAATTCACACTTAAGCCAGCTTTCCGCACCATTCACTGCGTGACGTCCATTGCGCTGGGCTTCCTGTAAACGCTCTACCATACGGTCATTGATGCCAGGAGCCTTGCCGTTATTCAGCGACGCTTTAATCAGACGATGTACGGTAAGGTCGAGGTATTTACGGATCGGGCTGGTAAAAGTGGTATAAGACTCCAGTCCCATGCCGGCATGAGGAGCCGGTTTCTGGCTAAGGGTACCACGTGCCAGGAGTCGACTGGCGATGGCCGCCAGAGGCAGCTCACTCTGTTGAACTTCTTCGCTGTGCATGAGCGTTTTGAGACCGTACCACTCTGCCAGAGAACTGGTGTCAAAGCCGGGACATTGTTCACTCATGATTTGTTGAATCTGTTCGATACGTTCCGCCCGAAAACCGCTGTGAGCCATGTACAGCGCCGGTTTGCAGTGCTCGGCAAGATAGGCCGCGGCACAGCGGTTGGCTGCCACCATGGCTTCTTCCACGACACCGTGTGCGGAGTTGCTGACCTTGGGTTCTATGGAAGCGATTTTCTTGTTGTCGTCCAGAATCAAGCGATACTCCGGACGGTCCGGAGTAATCAGACAATCCTGCTGGCGGCGTTGGCGCAATGCGTCAGTGACTGCCTTCAGGGTCGCCAACTGAGCAGAAAACTCGTGACTATTGTCCTGACTGTCCAAAGCGGCAGCCACGTCTTCATAGCTGAGCTTGGCTTTGCTGTTCATCACCGCTTCTTCTATGCGGCTGCTTTCAATTTGCCCTTCAGCAGAAATTTCGATGGTACACATCAGCACCAATCGATCTTCACCAGCCAGCAGTGAGCAATAGTGATTGGCCAGTTTGGGCGGCAGCATGGGGATGATGCGATCAGGAAAATAATGAGTTGCGCCCAGCCGACGGGCGTACTTGTCAATATCCCCACCTTCTTCTATCAGGCTGGCAGGATCTGCGATTGCCACCTGAAGTGTCCAGCCGCCGTTGTCTTTGGCGGTGGCGTGCAGAGCATCATCCATGTCCTGAGTGGTGGCTGCATCAATGGTCAGAAATGGCAGTTCTCTGTAGTCAGTACGGGACTTGGCTTGCTCCTCCAGTACCTTCTGGGCCTGTTTTTCGTCAAAGCGGGCGTTATTTTTCCCGTTGAGGTTGAACTTGGCCAGCATGTAGTCGACAGGAAGGCCGGGCTGTCCGTCCTTACCGATGATTTTGACGACTTCCGCCTGTGGTTTGCCTTCCTTGAAAGGATGCTGCATCACCCGGCACAGTATGTAGTCGCCAACTTCTGAATGCTTGCGTTTTTTGGGCGGGATAAATATCCAGCGGCTCAATCCGTTAAGATCCGGATCGACAAAATGACCATTGCCCCTGGTCAGATAGCGGCCGACGAAGTATTTCAGCTCGCTGCTCAGGCACTCGACGACTTTTGCGACGTCTCGTCCTTTGTCATCCTGGGTGATTTCTGCCAGGACTTTATCACCGGGGAAAACTCTCTGCATTTCGTCAGGATTGAGAAATGCTTCCCGTCCGTCTTCCAGAGTGACAAATCCAAAGCGGCCGGGACTACCTTTGACAACACCTTCGAAACGGTTATTGGCTTCACGCAGGTCCTGTTTGAATTGCTTGAGTTGTGACAATACGTCGGATTTTAACATGGGGAAATGGACACTCTGAATCTATTGACGAGAATTGAAAATCGCTCTGGCCTTTCAAGGTTTATGAAATGCCGGGGTCTCAAATACTCAGGTATTTGCCGGCGCAAATCGATGTAAGGCGCTCATGTTACTCTGAAAGAAGCGGAGGATAAAGTCTCTGACGCCTTTAATGGCCTGCATACCCTGCCAATGAAAGCTTCAAAATGTGCACTTTGCGGCATTAAAAGCCCTGGGGTTACTCTATATTAAACGGGTGTTTGAATTTCACCATCTTCGGAACAGACGCTGAAATTCGAGATAAAACAACCTCAAAACATAATGATAAAAGAATAACTGGAGAACTCTCATGACAGCTGGCATCCGTCGTGTGCTTTTGGGCCTGGCATTGTGTGTGACAGCAATTTCTGCGCAGGCTGCGGAAAAGCGCACATTTTGTATATTTGATCCTCTCGGGGCCACGGGGCCCATATTCAACCTGATCAAAGCAACGAAAGTGAAAGCGCTGGGTTGGGGGTACGACCTGGAGATGAGTGCCTACACCGACGAAAAAATTGCCTCTGATGATTTTAAGGCCGGGCAGTGTGACGCAGTTCTGCTGACTGACGTGAGAGCGCGTGAGTACAACCAGTTCACTGGTACGCTTGTGGCGGTAGGGGCCATTCCCGGATATCGTGAGCTGGAGACCGTCATGCAGACATTGGCCAGTGTGAAAGCCGGAAAGTTGATGCTGGAAGGCAAGTACGAGATCGCCGGTATTGCCCCGGCTGGTGCAGTATACGTTTTCCTGCGAGACCGCAATATTGACAAGGTTGAGAAAATTCAGGGCAAGAAGATTGCGACGCTGGACTATGATCCGGCTGCTGTGACGATGGTCCGTCAGGTCGGCGCTTCAGTAGTCAGTGCTACCACCTCCAGTTTTGCCGGTAAGTTCAATAACGGCAGCGTTGATGTTGCCTATGCACCGGCAGTCGCCTATACGCCGCTTGAGTTGTATAAAGGGCTGGAACCGGATGGTGGGATCTTCCATTACAATTTCGCCCAGATGACTTTCCAGGTCGTTGTTCATGCGGATAAGTTCTCCAGAGAATTCGCCCAGAATATGCGTGAGTACTATCACAGCCGTTTTGGGGAGTTCATGGAAATTGTGAAAAAAGCTGAAGCGGAAATCCCGGATGCCACTTGGGTTCGTCCCAGCCGCCAGGATGCCGAAGGCTTTGACAAAATGCTCAAGGAAGTCCGGATATCACTGAAAGATGACGGTATCTATAATCCCAAGGCATTAAAGTTGATGCTGAAAGTCCGGTGCCATGCGGACCCGACCAAAGCCGAATGTGTTGACGGACGCGAGTAACTTGGAAAAGAACCGGCTTGAGCCGGTTCTTTTTTGGGAAGCCTGACGATAGCTTGCCAGGCGGGAGCTACTATTTTCGGATACACCTATTTTCGTGATGACATCGATTCACTGGCATTGAGCTTCAATATACTGCTCAAAAGCCTGTTTCAACTTCTTGAACAGCTCTCCGTTGGGAGAAGCCAGGACCCTTCCATCCAACTCCGCTACAGGCAGAAGGCCTGCTCCACTGCCTGTTAAAAAGCAGGCATCTGCGTTATAGACGTCGTATGGGGTGAGCGAACGTTCCTGAACATCAATCCCCAATTGCCTGGCCAGTCTGATAACGGTCAGGCGGGTGATGCCTCCTAATGCGCCATCACTGCAGGGTGGTGTCTGAAGTGCCCCATCAATTTCGATAAACAGGTTTTCTGCTGTGCCTTCGGCAATATAACCGCGTTCATTGAGTAGGATGGCCTCATCTGCATCAGCCGCATTGGCTTCAATTCGGGCCAGGACTGAGTGCAGGTAATTGAGGCTTTTCACTCTAGCGTCCAGCCCGGTGCCGGTGGTACGGCGAATGGATGATGTAACAAGCTTCAATCCTCCCAGTTGTGCTTGGCTGCTGGCCAGGCTCAACTGATCGACAATGATGAACAAGTTGGCCTGGGGACAATGGCGAGGATTCAATCCCAGGTTTCCTTTACCTCGGGTCACGACCAAGCGGAGGTACCCCGATGGCTCACCATATTGGTTAATGAGTGTCTCAATGGCCGCTCCAATTTCTGCCAGGGAAAAGGGCAGAGTCAGTTGCAGTGCATGTGCAGAGTTCTGTAACCGCTGTAGATGTTGTTCAAGGTGAAGAACATGACGGTGATAGAACCTCAATCCTTCGAAGATGCCATCACCATAGAGGAGTCCATGATCCAGCACAGAGATAGAACATTCATCTGTTGGTTTGATTTCATGGTTCATCCAACACAGGCTGGTCGCGGTCATGATTGTGCTCTCCGGGTATGCGGTTAGTGAGTTTTGGGTATTTTGTTGCGAAATCGCATTGTGGTGAAAAGTATGCAGACAGGACAAAATTCGGTATAGATAAAGAAAAAATTAAAAAAAGCGGTACAGTTTGGGCGGGTTTGAAATCTGACAAAGGGGAAACAGGTTTGAAGCGGTATGAAAAAGTGGCGGGGCAGATACGGGACCTGATTCGGGAAGGGGTTTATTCCGCCGGACAGCGAATTCCCGGGACACGAGACCTGGTGCAGCATTTTTCAGTCAGTGTCTCCACGGTGATGTCTGCGCAGCGTCTGCTGGAGCGGGAAGGGTGGGTGGAAGCCCGGTCCCGCTCTGGATATTACGTTTGTCCTCGTGCAGATGCCTCCCGGCAGCCTGATGTTCAGAAGTTTTCGCCAAAGCCGATCCTGGTGGCTGATCAACGGATGGTGATGAAACTGGTGCAGACAGTGCAGGAACCCTCGATTACCGCACTGGGGGCGGCAGTTCCGGATGCAGATTATTTTCCCCGAAAAGCGCTTCAAAGGGCATTTCGCAGCGCGCTAAGACTGCATGGCAGGCGTCTGGATCAATACAGCTTCCCACCAGGTCTCCCTGAATTGCGTGAAGCCTTGATACAGCAGATGGCAGATGCCGGGTGCGCACTGAGCCCTGAGCAACTGACCATTACCGATGGTTGTCATGAGGCGTTACGTTTGGCGTTGCGCTCAGTGACAAAAGCTGGTGATGTGATCGCTGTAGAATCTCCCACCTATTACGGCGTACTTCAGCTCATCAATGCCCTGGGTCTGCAGGCTCTGGAAATCCCTTCTGATCCTCAGAAGGGTATCAGTCTCAGTGCTTTGCAGTTGGCGATGGATCAGTGGCCAGTGAAGGCCATATTGATCATGGCAAACTTCAGCAACCCTACCGGGGCCACTATGTCAGACGAAGACAAGATGTCTCTGGCAGCATTATGTCGTGAACGGGATATACCGCTGATCGAAAATGATGTGTACGGTGAATTGGGATACAGTGCGCTGCGACCTAGGGCGCTGAAGAGTTTTGATGATGAAGGCCAGGTGCTTTACTGTGCTTCTTTTTCAAAGACGGTCTCACCAGGATTGCGAGTTGGCTGGGTTGCCCCGGGGAAGTGGTTGGAACAGGCAAATTATCTGAAATTTACCAGTAGTCTGGCGACGGCCACTCTACCTCAGATGGCTTTGGTCAGTTATCTGGCGGACAGTGATCACAAGCGACATTTGCGGCAACTGACCGGACAATTTCAGATTCAGATGGAGAAAGCCAGGCAATGGGTCCAGGAATTCTTCCCTGCTTCAACGCGAATTACTCATCCGTCAGGAGGCTTTGTTCTGTGGGTGGAATTACCCATCAATTGTGATAGTGATGATCTTTATTACAAGGCTTTACAGTGCGGAATCAGCATTGCGCCGGGAAGCCTGTTCAGTCCTTCTGGTAAATATCGAAACTGTCTGCGTCTGAACTGTGCAATACCGCAGGACCGCCTGTATAGAGCTATAAAGCAGATTGGGGCAGTCCTTGCCCAGACAGATTCCGGATGAAAGAGGGCTTTCACCATCCGTATCCAAATGTCGGGTCGACAAAAAACATCAGACCGGTAAAGCAGGCCAGCATTAGAAAACTGCTGATAAATGCATGAAAGCCCGTCTTGTAGGCCCCTTCTTCATCCCTTTTTACCACAAAACGATAAATTGCCATGCCACATAATCCCAGAATAAACAGGGATACCACGGCAAAGCCTCCGTTGATGACCTGCATCTTCAGAATAAAGTCCTCGCGAGCGGTTTTGGCTTCATCTGATTCATCCTTGAATTCAATGAAGGCTCCCGGAATCAGTGGGTGAGCGTTGATTTCGATCGTGTGGTAGTAAAAGGGCCAGAAGCGTCCGCAGCGGGCCAGGATCGGTTGATCAACGGATTCTGTGGTCACGGCATTGGCTGCGAATAAGGGGGAGCCGCATTGCCGGAACTCCAGGTCGATGTCATCCGGTGTCGTAACCTGGACGCTTCGGGCGACACTGACTGGTGACCAGCCGGTAAGATTAAACAGGGTATATTCCAGAAGGCTCAGTCCATAGGCAATGCCTGCGTACATAAAGACCAGAAACAGCAGTCGGCGCAATACGTTGGCATGTTGGGAAGTGGCTTCAGTCATGATGATGTGTTCTCGTTGTTATTGTCGTTGTGGTAAGTGCATTTTGAAATTTATACGTTCGCCTGCGTCAAGCCAATGCGGCTTTGGTTGGTATCATAAATTGGATTTACAGATAAGGAGCGCAGTAAAAGCTACAGGAAGCAAAAATACACAGACAATCCATGGTGTCGACATTTATCAATAACCTGGGGTCTGGACGTTTTTGAGAGCCCTCTGAGAACTTCAATTCTATTGAAGACAGGGTCAATATCTACCTGAGGATGCTTCAATGCCCAGGCTGGCCCCGGTTTCATCCATGACAATCGGGCAATTGACGATGATGTCTGTTCGGGTAATCGACACCAGACCTTTCTCCTCTGCCTGTAAGATGGCCTCTTCTGAGGTAAGTTGCCGGGGCTTGGCAGCAGGATTCCAGCGCACTTCATAAAGTAACCATATAGGGCTGTAATGCTGATCTTTGTTCTCAGGTCCCAGGGGCCAGGGGGCAGATGGGAATACACTTTGGTATTGAGTTTCCGGGAATACATAAACCCGCTCCAACACCGTTTTTAAACCCGGTGGCTTGGGGTAATTGGGTAATGCATCCTGCAATCTGGGGGCATAAATGGCATTCATCCTGGCCGCCATTTTCTGATCTGAGGCTTCGGTCGTGATATAGAATACCTTGCGGTTCTCATACCAACCGGGAATCAGGGGCAGTTGGATACTGTCAGGTTGCATAGGTGATTTCGCCGACATCTGGCAACCAAGAAGAAATACGGACATCCCCGTAAAGAACAGGATGCGCAGGATGGTTGCTGTTTTCGTGGCAGATTCGGCTTTGAAGTCAGGTCCATAGAGCAACATGGCAGGAATCCCTTGATTGTTTGAAAAAAGAGTATCAGTTATTCACCTAACAACACAGGTGTTCAGACCCTATTTTGACGGAAGGGTCTCAAGTGCTCAAAGTCGCTGACTGACGGTTCTCTTGCGGAGTTCTCTGTTGGCTACGCTATCGATGCTCTCTCACCGACCTCATTCTATCGTGTGTGATTTGTACCGTCGCAGCCTGCACGGAGAGATCTTTGGCCAATTCTCTATCCTGAATTTTCTTAACCGAAGTCTTGAACAGGTGCAGTGTACTCTCTTCGATGGATTCCAATTGTTCAATGGTTTCCCCTGGCGAGCTCTCGGGGAGCATATGTCGAACCTCAAAGTACCGACTCTCAAAGAGTTCAGCTATCGGTGATTGGCTCTTTGGGACTGCTTGCCCGGAATTCTTCGTCATATCACTCAGATCCGAAGCAATAGCCTTACGGGTGTTAGCCATCAGTCTGAACAAACTGCGGAGGTTGTAATCTTCAACGCGTGTCGCCATGTCTTGATAAAACGCGACACCATTGCGACATAGGCTGATAAGTTGTTGAATGATCGCTCCATCGTGTTTCGGTATCTTATTTTCGAGAGCGATCTTCTCAAGGGCTATTTGTTTGAGAGTTGCTTTATCTTTCATCCTCATCTTCTCTCTCTAGCATTACTATAAACAGGCTGTTGATAAACGACCTGTTAAGTGCCTTGTCATGTTATTCCGGATGTTAAAACTTTATTCACAAAACTCATGCCATTATTTAACTATATGATATTTAAAAGAATGGTAAATGTTGGTAGATGCGTGGCAAGAAAGTTTTACACCCTGGCATTGTCAAAGTTACATCGGCGTCTTAGATTAAACTTTTGCATGCAAGGAAACTGCTATGGCGCAGCCCGTTTTGTTTCTCCGCCTGTGTAATCCAGAGCTGGAGAGAGCAGTACTGTCCCTGACAGGCGTCAGTCAATACAGTATCAGAACCAGCCAGGGTAGAAAATAACTGGATCTCTCAATTGGTCGAGGCTTCCAGTGATGTCGCCATTATCGAAGTGACTGATTTCGATGAAGGTGATCATCTGAAGTTGTTGGACACCAATCTTGCAACAGAAATTGACTTCATTTTTATCAGCGATGGAGAACCTAACCCGAGTCTGGATAAGACGATGCTGCGCTGCGCGGGATATCACTATCGTCAACCCGTAGATTTAGAGCGGGTGAACGAAACACTGCTGGATATCCACGAATATATGGCTGATTCGAAAAGTCATGCTGAACCTTGTGTCACCAGTGATCTGGATCAATTTGGCTTATTGGTTGGATCGTCAGGGACGATGCGAAAACTTTATCGTAGTATCCGTCGTGTCGCCCAGACGGAGGCGAATATCTTTATCGAAGGAGAGAGTGGCTCTGGTAAGGAGCTTGCGGCTCATACCCTTCACCTGGCCTCACCCAGAGCGGATAAACCCTTTATCGCCATTAACTGTGGTGCCCTGAGTCCGGAATTGATTGATAGTGAGCTGTTCGGCCACCGTAAGGGAGCGTTTACCGGAGCGCACAGAGATCACCGTGGTGTGTTCGAACAGGCTGCGGAAGGAACTTTGTTTCTTGATGAGGTGACTGAAATGCCATTGGATCACCAGGTAAAACTCCTGCGTGTTCTAGAGACAGGGGAATTCAGGCCCGTCGGAGATTCGAGTACCAAATTGGCTGATGTACGTGTTATTGCGGCAACCAATCGGAATCCATTACAGGCCATTGCCGATGACGTTTTCCGTGAGGACCTTTATTTCCGGCTAGCCCACTTTCCTCTGAAAATTCCCCCTTTGAGACACCGCGAAGATGATATCGTCGGTCTTGCCAATCATTTCCTGGCATATCGAAATGCTCAGGAAGAGCAACATAAATCCCTTTCGCCCGAAGCCCTTGAATTAATCAGACGTCACCCCTGGCCGGGTAACGTCAGGGAGTTAAAGCACGCCATTGAACGGGCGTACATTCTGGCTGACGATAGGTTGTTGCCGGAGCATTTGAGTCTTGAAGCTGCGACCGATGCCAACGCTTCGGATATTCCCTTTGGCGTGCCTCTGGAAGAGATTGAGAAAACTGCCATCCTGAAGACACTGGAGCAAACTGACGGTAATAAGACCGAATGTGCTCAACTGCTGGGCATCAGTGTCAAGACGCTTTATAACAAGCTGGAGAAGTATCAGCAGCCAAAGCAGGAGTGATCCTGGTATCAGGCGTTGACGCCTTCCTTAACGTTCTAATAAATAAACTTTTTATACGGTTTCCAAGTTGGGTTAACGAAGTCTTTACTGTCATGCGGGTAAACAGATTCACAGGTGGATTCTGGACTTCATTGAGACATTTCAAGATAATGGCGGCGTCGTCGGTTCGGCGCTCAAAAAACACTCAAACCCTTGAGGTGGTGAGTTGTTTTGAGGGCTGATGAAGGGAATCCGGTAAAGCCGGAGCTGTCCCCGCAACTGTATGCGAAGAATCAGGTTCATTTCTCACATGGTCTTGCCTGGATTATCCCTGTACACCATGTGGATAAGGTCACTGTCGTAATGAGGATTCTCATTGATGGGAAGACTGAACCAGGTAATGACTCGCCAGCCAGGAAACCGGCCGCCGACCCATCTTCGAGTCCGGGAACGGGGTATTTCCGGGTCATTAAAATATCAACAGGTAGTGTTGGCCGTCTGATCTACAGGATGGTCGGCCCGTGGGTCATATGTCCCGTTTCATTTCAGAATACATCCTGAGAGCCTCTCTGCTCTGGTGCCTTACCGGTTATATATCGGCTCAGGCGGCGGGCGTCATGTCTGTTAATCAATGCGTCGACCAGATGTTGGGATATCTGGCGCCCGAACAGTTGAGTTCTGTTTCCTGGCTAAGTCATCAATCCAATGATCTGGCAGTTACGCCCGTTTTGAAGAACATTCCAGCAAATCACGGGGAGATTGAGGAGGTCATTGCGCTTCAGCCGGACATGATCATTGGCGGACAATATGGTGCCCCCGGCCTGAAAGCGTTGGCTACCAAGTTCGGCTTTATCTGGCACGAGCTACCATTACCTTTGGATTTTCCTGCGCTTCATCGCAACTGGAACCAACTCGGAGAATGGCTGCAGGCTGAGGATCAGGCGCAGCAAATGATTAGGGTTCTGGAAGAGGAATTGCAATCTATTCGGCAAGAGCTTGGGCCAATGGGAATCAGGGCGGTGGTGGTCAATGCCAATGGCTGGGTGGCTGGTGCTAATAATTTCCAGGATGCCTACCTGTCCGCCATGGGTCTCCATAATGTTGCCATTGATGCCGGAGTTCAGGGGTGGGGACAGGTTAGTTTGGAGCAACTGATCTATTGGCAGCCGGATCTGATTATCATCCCTGAAAGCCACTATGGAGGAGAGGCCAGGGCAACACAGTGGATGAACCATCCGGTACTTAAAAAAGTGCCCGGTCAGTATCCGGTCCTGAAGGTGGATGCTGCATGGTTAAGTTGTGGGACACCCGCAATGCTGCGTGCGGCCAGAGCCATTTGGCAACATATTCGCGAGCATGCCGGTGGTGGAAATAGTGAGAAAAGAGAGCCCGGAAATGTCACGTAATCTGTTGTTGTCAGCGTTGACGCTGGGTCTGTTAGTGGCTGTGATGGTATCCCTGCTGACCGGAAGAGGAGCGGGGATTTCGATACCGGCCTGGGATTGGCAGACACAACTGATCCTATGGGAAATTCGTTTGCCCAGGACCCTGCTGGCGGCGATCTGTGGGGCGGTTTTGGGAATGGCCGGGGCAGTATTACAGGGGTGGTTGCGTAATCCTCTGGCCGATCCAGGTGTGCTGGGGATATCTTCCATGGCAGCTCTGGGTGCTGTGATTGCCATGTATTTTGGTTTGTTTGCCATGAGTTGGATGCTACCGGTAGCCGGCATTGTTGGTGCAATACTCGGGTTTTGGATATTGATCACAATGATTGGCCGCGAGAGTGGCATCCTGTTGATTGTGTTGGCAGGTGCCGCTTTGAATGCTTTCAGCGCCGCGTTTACTGCATTGTTGCTGAATCTGGCTCCCAACCCTTTTGCGGTTCAGGATATGCTGTTCTGGCTGATGGGATCTTTTGAACATCGCAGTCACGAACATCTTATGCTGGTGGCACTGCCGGTTGTGGTGGGAGGGGTCATGCTCTACAGAGTTGCACCTGCGCTGGATGTGATGGCTCTGGGTGAAAAAACCGCCCATTCCCTGGGAGTCAGTGAGCGGCGCATGTTATGGTCCATCGGGCTGGGGACTGCCCTGGCTGTCGGAGCCTGTGTCTCCGTGGCCGGTGTGATCGGTTTTGCCGGACTGGTGGTTCCTCATCTGCTGAGGCCGCTGACCCAATGGCAACCCAGGCTGCTGGTACTGCCAAGTGCCATCGCTGGAGCCTTGCTGCTGGTCTCGGCAGATATTCTGGTTCGCCTGTTACCGCCGGGTCAGGAGTTGCGTATCGGGGTG
Organism: Hahella ganghwensis DSM 17046; assembly: GCF_000376785.1. GTDB lineage: Bacteria > Pseudomonadota > Gammaproteobacteria > Pseudomonadales > Oleiphilaceae > Hahella > Hahella ganghwensis. The sequence goes on along the minus strand of NZ_AQXX01000140.1, from coordinate 4,635 downwards.
GTAACCGCATTGCTTGGTGGTCCGTTCTTTCTGTGGTTGTTGAAACATGTACGCAGGGCGGAGGTGGAGCTATGAGTTTTGGACAGGCGCTCCTTCTTGACCAGGTGAGTTTCGGATACCGGGACACCGCGATTGTTCGTGAGGCAAACCTTCGCTTTCGTCCCGGTTGTGTTACCGCCATTCTTGGCAGTAATGGCTCGGGTAAATCCACGTTGTTGAAAGGCATTCTGGGTCTGGCGAATTGTCTGCAGGGACGGGTTTTGCTGGGAGACAGGGATCTGTTGCAACTGGCAGACGCGGAACGTGCCCGCACCATCGCTTATCTTGAACAACAGGCAGACTGTCATTGGCCGATGCCAGTCGCAAAGGTCGTGGAGCTGGGGCGTTTTCCCTATCGTCATCATCGAATACCTGAAGAAGATCAGCAGGCGATATCCCGGGCAATGGAGATTGCTGATGTGACAGCCATGTCCGGGCGGCCGGTTTCCCAACTGTCCGGAGGAGAGCGCACCAGAGTGATGCTGGCGCGGGCATTGGCGGTGGATGCACCGGTGTTATTGGCAGATGAGCCTGTGGCAGGCCTGGATCCACAGCATCAACTATCCGTCATGCAGCATTTGCAGGCCTGGTCAGCAGATCAACGGATAGTGCTGGTGGTGCTGCATGATCTCAATCTGGCGTTAAAGTACTGTGCAGACTCGGTGTTGATTACGCCTGAAGGACAAATACTGAGTGGCCCGACCGCGGAGGTGGTAACGGCGGAAAATGTCCGTAAAGCCTTTGGTGTCAGCTCTCTGCTCGGTCACCACCAAGGCCAGCCCTATATTCTTCCATGGGAAGTGGATTAATGACTCCCGGGTCGCAACCCTGGAGCAGGCAGATCACGTTAGTGGTTTGCCTGATGTTGTCCTTTGCTGCACATGCCTTGTTCATCTACTGGTTGGACAGCACCCGTCCGGCGATCAGGTCAGAGGGAAGTGAACAGGCGGCGATCGAAGTGGCGATTGCCTCTCCTTCTACCCAGCGCGCCGGACCCCTTTCTGACAGCGAAGCTGCCCGTTCTGCAGCCGATCGCAAGTCTGCCAGTGAAAGTGATCACAAGGCAGAAATCGAATCCGATAATCGTGCAGAGCCCCCTGAAGAGCCTGCTGAAAGGGATATTGATGAGGAAATCCCTGCAGTTCAGTCGCAAGCATTGGTTGAGAAAATGGCAAAAACTGAAAGAATGACCGCCAAGTCTATCCTCAAGGCTCCGTCCAGGGCCGTTGATACAGTCAAGCCGGAAGTTTCTGAAAAAAATTTAGCACCCGAGAAAAAGCCGTTGCAGGAAGTGGAACCGACGGCTTTGCCTGTGATTGAGAAACAGCTTCCAGAAGTTGCATCGGAATCGGGATCGCCAGCGCTGTCTTCAGTGGTAAATAAGACCGCGGCGTCAGTGTCCGGGCCTCACTTGTTTGCCGAGCCTCCCGGTGCTGAGATTGAGTCGAAGGCCGATTTGGATCGCCCCATCGAGTCCGCTGAGACATCAGAGCCACGCTATGTCATGGGCTCATCAAAAACGCCGCACCCGGATTACCCTCGTATTGCCAGAAAGCGGGGCTGGGAAGGTGAAGTGATTATTGCACTGACTATTGCGGAAACCGGCAGCGTGGTCGAAGCCCGGATTCATGAGTCCAGCGGACATGGAATACTTGACCGTCGAGCCCTTGAGACGCTGAAGCAATGGCGGTTGTCAGCTGCCCCAAGAGCACGCGAGGAAATTCTGGTTCCGGTCAGGTTTGAACTGCGTTAGGCCGGCTGGATTTCAATCCTGGCCTTTTCGCTGCATGTGTTCGCTGAACTGATAGCCATCGGCATCGTTTTGAACCAGATCCTGCAACAGAGACAATACCACGGCGAGTGCTTTTTCAACGCCGGAGTTATGTTGTGCCAGTTGTTGCATGATTTCTTCATCCGCATTGTGATAAACCAATGCCGGGCGCCGGACGGGATGCTCGCCTTTAAACAAGGCTTCCCGAAGACGATAAAGTTCTTTGAAGCAATCGGCGGATTCCGGCGGTCTGCCGAGAATCAGGCTGACTCTTTCCCGCAGGTGTTGCATGTCCGCATCGTCACTGGTGCCGACGAGCATTTCCAACTGGTTACCCACCAGCATGGCTGTGCGCGCACCATAGCGATAACGCTGCTGGGCAATTTTAAGCATATCGATCAGAACTTTATTGATCGTGGTGATCGCAGTATTGCGTTCGCTGGTTCCGGCTCTTTCAAACCACCCCCAAACAGTCTCAAATGACAGCTCGTGCAGTTTCGGCCAACCATGTTCTGTGGCGCTGAGCATCGCATCGGAGAAGGCTTTGGAATCAAAGTCCTGAGCCTCAAACCGATGTGCATGGGGGCCGGCAAATCGGGTATCCAGGAACTGGCAGGAGCCAGGTAGGGCCAGGTTCATCCCCAACAGCAATTGCTGGATGAATACGCTGGCTGCGTGATACATCGAATAAGGTTCAGTGCGGGAGTTCAGTGCTTCGACGGTCATGTGCAGTTCGCTATTGATGGCGACGCTGCTGTCTGCAGCATGCATCTGCCTGTAAATATCGAAACTTTCATTGTTGTCTCTGGCGGTCTGCATCAGGTTGATCAGGGCTTTGGCATCCAGGCTTATGCGATACTCTCCCAGTTGTCCCCGATAGGGATCTTCCACCACAAATTTACGGTCTGTGAAGTACCCGTCCACGAGTTGCCACAATGAGATGATTTTGCCTGTGGCGTCAATGCCACCGTTGGGAATGGCGTTGTGGATCTCAATGGTGATGGTTTCGGTGGTCTGCATTGATTGAACTCCGGATCAATCTGAATTTTCTTATACAGCCCGGCTGCCTATAAAGCCGGGATCTCGCTGCTGCACATGTTAGTGTCTGATCAGCAGGAAGCAAGCGGAATGCTTTCTATCTCGCGTTCATTTTGGGCCGTGATCTGGCTGATCTCCTCCCAGGTAAGAAGTTTCTCCTTTGCTCCTTTGTACTGCAACACAGACTCAGAGTTGGTCATGGCCAGATTCAGGGCTGTTTGAATATCCAATTCCCGGATAATGCCCGCCGTAAAGGTGGCAGCAAAGGCGTCACCGGCACCTGTGGTTTCACAGATGTTCAGGTTTTTTCCGGGAACGCCGTGATAGCAATGTTCCCGGTCATAAACCCAGGCACCACGAGAGCCGTCGGTAATGACGAAATAGCGGCAGGGCAGCTTTGACATGGCCTGCATCAGCTCTGGCATTTCGGGTGGTGCTGTCGGGTCCAGGCCCAGAAATTTACAGGCTTCCTCCCGATTCATGACCAGCAGGGTGACCTTGTCGATCAGAGGCTTTAGCTTGTCGTAGCCCAAAGCAGCCTGATAGTTACTGGGATTAAACGCCACATTGAACTGGTTGCTGGAAACAATATGGATCACGGTATCAAAGCTGTCTTCCAGCATACTGGAAATATACAGCCACTGAGTATTCAGTTGAGGAACATCATCTTTGTAGAGCTGGTCATTAGCCCCTTTGTAGGCCAGTATTGAGCGGTCATCCTCAATACTGTTCAGGATGACAGAAAAACCGGTTTGCCCGCCACGGGGCCCGATAAACTCCACCTGTTCCCGCGCCAGTTTTTCCAGCACAAAGTCCCCTGCAGCATCAGCTCCGATCTTGCCCAGAAAACCGGTTTTAAGGCCCAGGCGTGAAAAGGCGACCGCTGTATTGGTGCCACCGCCACCTGTCGTCGTATTCAGCTCTTTAATCAGTAACTTGCTACCCAAGGGGAAGGCGATAAGTTCTTCATGGCTGGTGCGGGTATCAATCTTGATAAGTTCCGAGTCTGTGTCGGCAAAGTGATCGACTGTTGCACTACCAATGGTGACCACATCAAAGGACATATTGGAATTCCCTATATTTTTGGTTGGGGAACCTATGAAAAACTACCTGCGCTGCCATCGCAGCGTCAAAAGTGGGCGGCCTCGCCAAAGTTTTTCAGAGGGTCCTTAGATCATGTCGAAAGAAGAACAAAGTTGCATCTATACTTTTCTATCATTCCGAGTCTCCTAAAACCAGTGCTAACTTGTAAGTATTTAAAGACAAACTTCCTGAGATTTCATTTACCTGTCCTTATGGGAAATAGTGGCCTCCCGGTCAAATGAAATCTCAGAAAGTTCAGCCGCAGGCGCTTATTTAGGGCATCCTGGTGAGCATAGTCCAAGTGAGATGCGGGGTTGTGATATGAATCAATCCCAGTTTGATTAGACTTTTGGTAGCCTGCGGGTTGATAAATGTCTGGGGAGGGGCTTAGCCTATATCGATGAAAGAACACTTGCGTGTTTGAAGAATATGTTAAATATTTGTACCTAAGGAGAGTCTGAATAACCCCAAGGTTCTGAGGTAATTCAAACTCTCGACGATATATGGCCGAATATTCAGAGTGTTTTTCCGGCCATTTTGGATCTTCCCCCCCTGTGGGGCGTCATCTGGGCTCACTGCCCCTATACCTGCAGCTCTTTCCTTGCCATCAGCAGATTGCTGAAGGCCGCCAACAGATAGAGCCGGCTCTTGTTCTTGGCCAAGCCTCGATAGCGGACTTTGTCGTAACCAAACACCTGCTTGAT
>NZ_AQXX01000139.1 GCF_000376785.1 Hahella ganghwensis DSM 17046 | reverse complement strand
CCATGGCAGGATCGCTGAGGTTATAAAATAGCTGCATGCAGTGGACACGAAGCATGGTGGATAACGGATACGGAGGGCGGCCGTTCTCGCCCTTGGGGTAATAGCGGGCGATCTTCTTTTCCATGCGTTTCCATGGGATCAGCTTATCCATTCGCTCCAGAAAGATTTCCCGGCGGGTCTTACGCTTCTTATTCTGGTATTCAGCTTCGGAGAAAGTCATCTGATCCATGGATAGTATTCCTGATGAGTGAAGTTGGCCGTATTATGACTGATTTGGGGAGTTATTCAGAGCCTCCCTAGACCTCTGATCGGCAACTTACCAGTACCGATAAGCGGGAGGACCGATTGCTGTCTGTCAAACATCTATCTTCCAGATCTCAGCCTATCAGGTAACTTTCTGTCAGGTTTAAGCCTGCTTCCTTACACCGGCCCAATTTGTCGTTATGGAGCCCACGATTGGTCAAACAGAGCGGGAATCCTCGCCTCTGCCGCCAGGAAGTATTCATACCCCTGCCACCAGAGAGACGCAGCCAGAGACCACATCAGCATACAAACCAGAAGGTCCAATAATCTCCAGGTTCCAGGACGGGCAAAAAACGGCGCCAGCCGACGCGCGCCAAATACCAGAGCCAGAAACCAGGTAGTGGAGGCCATCATCGCACCAAATCCGAACCAGTACCGTTCCGGTAACGGATATTGTCCACCGATACTCCCGATGAGCAGCACCGTGTCCAGATACACATGGGGATTCAACAGGGATATGGCCGCCGTTACCCATACAGCATTGGCCCGGGATCGCAGCACTCTGCCACCCGCTTCCATACTTTGCTCACTAAACGCCGACATCAGAGCCCTGGTCCCGTATACTGTCAGGAATATCGCACCACCAAGAGCCGCCCCCAACAGCAACAAAGGCTGTCCTGCAATCAGGACTCCAACACCGGCCACTCCCGCAAATATAAGGCTGACATCAATTACAATGCAGGTCAGCGCTATCGTCAGGATAAAGTGACCACGGATTCCCTGCGTCAGTACATAGGCGTTCTGGGCCCCAATCGCGACAATCAGGCTACCTGCAGTGATAAACCCCTTTAACAGAACGACCATAGCTTCCATCTCTTACCCCATACCTATTTGATCCAACCTGACCCAATCTGGTATCAGGCCCAATTCATCTTGCTAACAGAATAAACTCACCGATAGAATAAAAATAATTAATCATTTTACTGATACATTAGAAATATTTATGCATTTCGAACTGCGACAACTCAAGGCTCTGGCAACCGTGATCGACGAAGGCAGTTTTGAAAAAGCCGCCCGAAAGCTGTCTTTGACTCAGTCCGCAATCTCCCAGCGTATCCGCCAATTGGAAAAATCACTGGGGAAAATCCTGGTGATACGGGAGTCCCCGGCCAGATTGACTCAGGACGGTGTGAAACTGATGAGATATTACAGGCAGATTGAACACCTTCAGTCAGAGATGATGACGGAGTTTGAGGTTCAGGCAGACACTCCCAAAACTATCTCAATAGGTACCAATGCCGACAGTCTGGCCACCTGGCTGCTCGATGCCCTGTCACCGTTGATTGATAAGTATCACTGGCGCCTGGATATCAAGGTGGACGACCAGGACCGCACCCATGAGTTTCTGCACAATGGCGACGTCATTGGTTGCATCAGCAGCAGTCCCACTTCTATCAGTGGCTGTAACTGTTTCCATCTGGGAACCATGGTGTATCGAAGTCTTGTTTCCCCCGCCTATCTGGAACGCTATTTTCCTGATGGCATTACTCCAGAAGCGATGAGGGCGGCTCCTTATGCTGAGTACAACCACAAAGACGATTTACAGAAGCACTACTTGCACCGGTACCACAAGGTGGTTCCAGCGCATCCCCCTCATCGTGTCCCCTCAACCGAATCCTTCTTGGAACTGATTGCCAAAGGGCATGCATGGGGCATGGTGCCGGATGTCCAGTCCAGAGAGTTTCTGCTATCCGGCCAAGTCGTGGAGCTTAAACCCGACAGCCCGCTGAATATCGAGCTTTATTGGCATATATGGGATCTTAAAAGCCGAATGAGCCAGAGGTTGACAGATGCCATTATTCAACATGCCAGAAAAGTTCTGGACCACCCTGATTCTTCTTCTGAGCCACTGCCGTTGAAGAGTTAAAGAGATTTGTTGCCGATTTATGTCAAAACAACATTAACAAATAGTTCATCGATAGCGCCGGAGTCGCTAAAATAGCCGCTTTTGAGCATCTGGAATCTTGACATGTCGTCCATTTTTATCGGTATTACCGGCGCCTCCGCTTCTGGCAAAAGCCTTTTATCCGCGACCATTTACGAAGAACTGAAAGAGGAAGTCGGTGCCTGGCAGATCGGCATTATCAAAGAGGATTCCTACTACAAAGACCAGTCTCACATGGATATGTCGGAACGGGTTCTGACCAACTACGACCACCCAAACGCATTTGATCACGACCTTCTGGTAGAACACCTTGATGTACTCAGAGAGGGTCATCAGGTGGATGTCCCTGTCTACGATTTCAAAGAACACAACCGAAGCCCTGACACCATTGCCATGGAAGCCCGCAAGGTTATTATCGTTGAAGGAATATTACTTCTCAGCGACAAGAACATCCGCAAACGCCTGGATACCAGTATCTATGTCGACACACCACTGGATATCTGCCTGCTGCGTAGATTACGTCGGGATACCGAGGAACGCGGCAGGACCATGGAGTCAATCATCCAACAATATAAAAAGACTGTCAGACCGATGTTCCTGGAATTCGTTGAACCTTCCAAGCAGTTTGCCGATATTATCGTTCCACGTGGTGGTAAAAACCGGGTTGCTATAGAAATGCTGAAAGCACGGATCAAACAATTGCTGGGCTAGGGCCCGGAAAACGGTTTTCTCGCTTCTGCTTGACGATCACTTCACTTAGAGCAAGCTGAGCTTTCCTCAAAAAGAGACAAAAAGAGACAAAAAGAGACAAAAAGAGAAAAGGAAAGAGCAGCTCGCTTTTAGAATCCGCCTATTCTTGTTCTACCCCGTTTATTCTTCACAGACACGATGATAGGGTTAGTGTGAGTTGCCGGTCCCTTTAAAGAACCTACATCGGATATTGCCTGTACCGAGAACCTGCACCGGCACCACTATCTCGCGACATCCAAGGAGGATGACATGGCACTATTTCTGCTGTTTATTCTGGCAGCGTTAATTCTCGCTTACCTCGGTGGAGAGGCTATCGCCTGGAGTCTGTTACTGACGATCGGCATTCTGCTGTATAGCCTGATCGATCCAAGCCCACTCGGACTCCTGTTACTTTGGGCCGGGTATATAGCCGCCATCACTCTGCTGAACTTTCCCGACCTTAGAAGACAATATCTGACCACCCGAATTTTCGGCTGGGTCAGTCGAGTGTTGCCGGGGCTTTCCGATACGGAAAAAGAAGCCATTGCGGCCGGGACGGTCAGCTGGGACGGAGAATTATTCAGCGGTAAACCGAATTGGCATCATCTTTTGAACATGCCGAAGCCAGAACTGTCCGATGCAGAAGTAGCATTTATCAACGGCCCAGTAAACGAGCTTTGCACCCAGCTCGACGATTGGGAAATCACCCATGAACGCTATGACCTGCCACCTGAAATCTGGCAGTTCATCAAAGACAATGGCTTCTTCGGCATGATTGTCCCGAAGAAGTATGGAGGCCTGGAGCTGTCCGCCCTGGCCCACTCCACGGCGGTCATGAAAATCGCCACCCGCAGCATCACCGCAGCGGTCACGGTCATGGTGCCTAACTCTTTAGGGCCTTCAGAGTTATTGATGCATTACGGCACTCAAAAACAGCGTGATTACTATCTCCCGAGACTGGCAAAAGGAGAGGAGATCCCCTGCTTTGCTCTGACCGGTCCCCAAGCGGGCTCCGATGCCGGCGCCATTCCAGACACCGGCATCGTGTGTAAAGGTGAATGGGAAGGCAAAGAAGTGATTGGCCTGCGCCTGAACTGGAACAAGCGATATATCACTCTGGCCCCTGTTGCGACAGTTCTGGGACTCGCCTTTAAGGTCTATGATCCTGACAAACTGCTGAGTGATGTAGTCGACCGTGGTGTGACCTGTGCACTGATCCCGACCAGTACACCCGGTGTGCAGACCGGTGCCCGTCACTTGCCTTTGAATACAGTTTTCATGAATGGTCCGACCTGGGGGAAAGATGTATTCATTCCCCTGGATTATCTGATTGGTGGGGAGGACTTCATCGGTAAGGGCTGGATGATGCTGATGAACTGCCTGGCAGTGGGACGTGCGATTTCACTCCCCGCCCTGGCGACCGGTGCAGGAAAACTCTCAAGCCTGACGTCAGGGGCTTACGCGCGAATCAGGGAACAGTTTGGTTTGCCGATTGGCTATTTTGAAGGGGTCAAAGAAGCGCTGGCACCCATTGGTGGACTCTCCTACATCATGGACAGTGCCCGTTGTATGACGGCAGGCCTGCTGGATCAAGGAGAGAAACCATCTGTCCCTTCAGCCATTCTCAAATATCATAACACCGAAAAAATGCGGAAAGTCGTCGGGCATGCCATGGACATTCACGCCGGACGTGGCGTCATCAAAGGTCCACGCAACTACATTGCCCGTGTCTATCAGGCAATTCCGATAAGTATTACTGTGGAGGGAGCCAATATTCTGACCCGCAGCCTGATGATCTTTGGCCAGGGTTCCATCCGCTCCCACCCCTATCTGTTAAAGGAAATGGAAGCCGCTCAGATGGAGGATAGAGAAAAGGGCCTGCAGGAATTTGACCACGTTTTTTTTAAACATATTCACCGTAATGTACAACTGGTGGGTAGAAGCCTGATGCTGGGCCTCACTGGCAGTCTGATTGCAGAAGTACCGGAGCATCACCCTCTGAGCAAGCGTTACTTTCAGCACCTCTCCAGGTTTGCCGCCGCTTTTGCGCTTCTCAGCGATGTCACACTGATGTCATTGGGCGGGGATCTAAAAAGAAGGGAAAAAATATCAGCCAGACTGGGAGATTGCCTCAGTTATCTCTATCTTGCGTCATCCGTCCTTAAACGGTTTCATGATGACGGCTGCCCAAGGGAGGATGCACCGCTGCTGGATTGGGCAGTTCAACATTGCCTGTATAATACGCAACAGGCATTACATGAAACTCTGAAAAACTATCCATCGCCAATACTGGCCATACTGATGAGGCTGGTCATATTTCCTCTGGGTCGGAATATGGAGCCTGCGAACGATATCACAGAAGATGCCATCGCAGATCTTTTACTGCACCCCTCCGCTGCCCGTGACAGACTGGTCGAGGGTGTTTATCGCAGCACCCAGCCGGATGACCCGATCGGCAGAGTGGAAAATGCCTTTCTGTTGAAAATCGCTGCTGAATCTGCCGAGAAAGCGCTTAAAAAAGCGATCAAGGCAGGCAAACTGGATGAAGGACTGACTCTTGATGAGCAGTTACAACAGGCCAGGGAGAAAAACATTCTCACTGAATCAGAATCCCAGAAAGTGCGGGACGCCGCGGAAGCGGTAGACGACGCGATACAGGTGGACCACTTTCATCCGGATGAATTACCGGTGACCCAATCAGACTAAAGCCAGACAGGGGCCAGACTAAGACAAGTGACACCGATAATTGTCTGTCAGCAATATTGCCGGACAGGCGATTATCGGAGTTTGCCCAGCTCTCCCTCATACCAAAGCACTTCTTTAAACCCGTGGCGTATATATATTTTTTCCATCGCCCCGTCTCGCTGCATTAATTGCAGCCCCCGGTTAAAAGCTTCGAGCTTGCTTTTATAGTCAGGCACCTTTTTTGAAAAGGCCACATAGAGGTATTTGATTTCCAGAGGAGGCTCCAGAAAGTCCAGTACTTTCCTGTATTCCCGGTAATGTTTATCGATCAGATACTCAGCAACAAATTTATCAATGAAGATCAGTTGGACCCGATTGTGATAGAGTCGCTGCAAGTTGGTCAGGTCGTCGGTAACCTCTTCTTTGTAAAGAAAGTCAGCTTTATCAAAGGTATCTGTATTCAAATAGCCTCTGACCACCCCAAACTTGTACTGACTCAGCCCCAGCAACGCAGCATGCTGGTTCAGTCGCGGGTCAATGCTGAACTCGATACCACTGTCCTTGCGGACGTAGAATCCCGCGGGCCCACCCAGAAATGGATCTGAATAGGCAAATTCATCCAACCGGGTATCGGAATAATATTCAGGAAACAGTGCATCGACCTTCCCTTGACGGGTCGTATCCAATGCCCTGGCCCATGGGTAAAATTGAATCCTGGGTTTATAACCTCCCCGTTTGAAGGCCTCCCCTACCAGTTCATGCACATAACCTTTACTTTCAAGTTCCTCCCCAACATAGGGCTGCCAGTTCAATGTCGCCAGGGATACAACGGACCTTTTCGCCGGAGAATTATCAGGCTTTTCGTCCGACGCCAGAGCTGGAGCGGAACAGAGGAGCATTGTCGGAATGAGAATCAAAAGGCAGCGCATCGAAACAACCATCAGCGGCAGTAGGATGAGAAAAATGACAACGATTCTTTAAGTCTAGACTATAAATCCTCTCGGATTGCAGCATTCCTTCTCAACGCGTTACCATAAACCAACCTTATCCAGGAGGCAGGAATGTCTCACGGGTATCGACATCTCCCTTCCGCAACAGGAGATTGTATTATGCACTCCCCCCGCATCACACATATCGCCCTCCATGTACGCAACCTTGACGCCTGTATTCAGTTTTACCGGGAATTCTGTGGAATGGACATTGTTCATCGGCGGGATCATGACGCAAAATCGATTGTCTGGATGGCAGAGCCAGGACGGGAAAAGGATTTCATCTTCGTTTTGATGAATGGCGGAGAAGACCTTCAGCTGACAGATACTGATTACCGTCACTTCGGGTTCGCTTTGGAAAGTCGTGAACAGGTTGACCTCATCGCACGAAGGGCGGAAATCGCCGGCTGTCTGATCTGGCCTCCTCGTGAAGATCCCTTCCCCGTAGGATATTACTGTGGCCTACAGGACCCCAATGGAAACTACATCGAGTTCAGCTACGGCCAACCCTTGGGTCCGGGAGCTGAAGCAGCGACAGAAAAGGCGCTGAAAGCATAGCCAGTGAGCATCTAGAGCACATGGGCTAAGTAGGTGTCAGCGGACGATGCAGAGACTTTTGGAATCGTTCTGGCTTAAAAATTTGTGAACCATTCGACAAATAGCTCCAATAAAAAACCAAAACAATTTATTTTGTCTCCAAAACAATACCAAAAGCATGCCACTTCAATAGATCATTTTCATTAATCCTTTAAACTCCAAGTCTTATAAATATCAGGTAAATTGCCGATATTAGTGAGATTCAACTCAATCTAGAATAAAAAGTTCTCCTTGAGTAAAGGACTCTACCAATAGAACGAGAGGATTCACCGTGAATAAGTTACATACCAAAAACCTAATGCTCGGTTGCCTGATCGCACTGCCGTTTATAGCGCAAAACGTGCTGGCACACGGCTATATTTCCAGCCCTGCTTCCCGCTCCTATCAATGCAAGCTGGGTGACAACGTAAACTGTGGCGCTATTCAATGGGAACCCCAAAGCGTCGAAGGTCCGGATCGCTACCCGGAGACGGGCCCTGCTGATGGTAAGATAGCAAGTGCTGGCGTTTCCCATTTTTCAGAACTTGACGAGCAGTCAGTAAACCGCTGGAACAAGCTTCCCATGCAAGCGGGCAGAAACACTTTCAGCTGGCACTTCACTGCCAATCACGCCACTCGTGACTGGCGTTATTTCATCACCAAAGAGAACTGGAACCCGAATGCCCCGCTAAAAAGAAGCTCTTTCGAAGCACAGCCATTTTGTACCCATCAGGGGAATAACCAACGTCCGCCGACAGATCTTTCTCATGACTGTGATGTGCCATCCCGAAGCGGTTACCACGTTATACTGGGCGTATGGGATGTAGGCGATACCGTCAACAGCTTTTACCAGGTGATCGATGTCAATTTCGATGGCGACAATCCGACTGACCCAACAACCTGGCAGGACATTGGTGATATCAATCCATCAATTGATCTGATGCCGGGTGATCAGGTGAAAACACGAGTGTTTGACGGCACCGGTGAAAATCCTGGTCTACAGACTGTTCTGCGTATTGATTCAGAAGACGCTGGCCGTAAAAACCAATGGCCTTTCCAACTGGCGACAGCCATCAACAATGAGAGTGATTACCTGCGAGCCGGAAAGCAGAATCATGATGGAGACATCGTCCCTGCTTATGGGCAGAATGATATTTTCACTACCATAGATAGCGGCATTGAGCGGGTGGAAGTTGAGATCGTCAAAGGGGATTCCACTGAGCCACAATTGGATTTGAGCGGTCTGAAGAGTGAATATGCCATTGAATCCGGTATGGCCAGTATCGATTTTACTGTCTCGACCAATGCCAATATGAAAGTCAGTGCATTTGCCTATGCTCCTGACGGTTCAGCTGCCGGCTTTGTTGAAGCCTCTGTGAACAATACTTCTTACAATTTCCTACTGGATATCAAAGAAGCAAAAGCAGGTGCCTACTCTCTGGTCATCAAGGGAGAAAGCAAAGACGGTAAGGTTGTGCAGAAAACACAAGGATTCCTGTTAAAAGACGACGGGGACACCAATCCTCCCGATGGTAATTATGACCACGTGTACCCGGATAACCTGCAATCCTATAAAGATGGAACCCGGGTACTGGCAAGAGACGGCAAAATCTACCGTTGTAAGCCATTCCCCTACAGTGGCTGGTGTACGATCTACTCAGAAAACGCCAACCACTATGAACCCGGTGTCGGTGCTTACTGGCAGGATGCTTGGGTACTAGCGGACTGACGAGCTCTAAACGTCCTAAAGGCCTCGTTACGAGGCCTTATCTCTTAACAGAACTTTCAGTTTTAATATACTCTCATAAAGTTATTTCAGGTAAGTAAGGACCAACCTTCTTCATTTTGTCGTTATACCAACTCCCGTGGACATATGTCATTTTGGCGTTGAATTTCATACCGACTTCCCGGTCTTATAGCTCAACACGTGACTATGCATTCCTTTTCCACTTCTAGCTAATGAAAGCCAATCAACCGATGCTGAGCCCAGCATTACATAAAAAGCATGCACAAAAACAGATGACGCCTTCAGCCACATCTACCAGCCTAAACGTGATTAAAACCTAACTTTTCGCAGGAAGCATATATAGAGTCACGACATCAACTTAAAATTCTTTTAATATCATTCCTTTATAACTTCTTCCTAAAAAAATTAATGACATAAAGTCATGAATGAAGTGAATTACCGTCGATAATTTTTCATTACCTATTATTGCGTTTTATCACTGAATCTTTCTGGAAGTCCCTACGACCCGTGCTATGTTCAATGGCGGGATGTACGCAATCACAATAAAAGGAGTCTTGTATGTCATGTGACGACTATGATGGAGTTATAGATGCGGCGTCAGGGACGATTCCTTTTGTAAAATACACTTCTTGTGGCAATAACTTTGTTATCGTTGATGCCACTCAATCCTCCCCCCTGGAGGAAGAGGATTGGTCAGAGTTCGCAGGAAAAGCAACAAGTACCTCATTTGGTATCGGCTGCGACAATCTACTGGTCGTTCAGAAGGCCTCACCCCAAACCCTGTCGACAATTTGGCGATCCCGGCACTACTGGAGTGACCTGCCATCGCTACCGTCGGCAGACTATGTGTTTCGCATGTTTGAACCAAATGGTGATGAAGCAGCCTGTTGCGGTAACGGACTAATTTGTGTCGCCGACTACCTGCGGCAAAAATATGGCGTAACGTCAACCAGCATTGTCACCGAAATCCCCATGTCCCATCCAAATACAGTCGCTATTGGCAGTAATGGTGCGGCAGGAAGCTGGGTTAACCTGGGTACGCCCAGAAAAATGCCGGCAAAATTGATTTCGGCAGATAACCTTCAGCCCGTCACTGACGCCATTGATATGATCAATGAACTCAACATCAGTTTCAGGGCAACAGATTTCCAGGATTATATACCGGATGGCAGATTGTCCTTCAGAGCCTACCTGGTGTTTACGGGCGAACCCCATATGGTCGTTTTCCCTGATCTGGATTTTTCCAGGCCGGGATTGGCAGACCTGGTTTTCGGATCGACAGTCAACGGTGCCTCGCCTCAGGATTCCCGTCGTGGAATCGGGTCTGCACTGGTCCATCGTATAGGTTACTTTATCAACAAACGATGCAAGCATTTGTTTCCGGAAGGCATTAGCGTCAACTTTGCACGTATCAACCATCTTGGGAAAGTAGAAAACCGCTGCTTTGAACGCGGCATCAATCGCGAAACCCATGCCTGCTGCACCGGTGCTCTTGCGGTAGCGATTGTGGCCCAGAACCTATTTGGCCTTAAATTCACCAGCATAGAGCTAATCCCCAAGCGTTGTACTGAGGAAGCAGATGCCAGCATTAAGATACTGGAGACTTCTTCCGGTTGGTGTCTGACAACCAACCCTTTCTTCCTGTTCGAGGGACGTTACAGTACGCCGCCATTCAGTATAAAACGTCAATCTGATAACGATACGTATATGGACGACAATGTCGAATATTCCACCATGCAGGAACTTACTCTGAGTCACCCAGGAGTCACGTACTACTCCAGACGACCGGCACAAAAGGTTTAGGCGGACCTATCCACAAAAACGGATGGTGCAGACAACCACTCCCTGAGACCAGAGTTTCTAGTGAGAATAATTCAGATACCTCTGGTCAAGGACAAGATGAACAACATCGATACCGACATGAGTACAACATTATGGAACAATATCTCAAGCACCAGAATGAGTCATTTCAGGCAAAGCAACTGGGCCGTGTTATGGTCCTTGCCGGAGGAACCTCAGCAGAGCGGGAGATTTCTCTTGATAGCGGAAGAAATGTTCTCGGAGCATTACGGGATGCAGGTGTAGACAGCTTTATGGTCGATCCGAAGGACGGCCTGATGCCGTTACTGACAGAAACTTATGACCGGGTCTTCATTGCCATGCACGGTCGTGGCGGAGAAGACGGCTCCATTCAGGGGACACTTGATCTTCTGGGTAAACCTTATACCGGAAGCGGCGTGCTGGCATCGGCGCTGGCGATGAACAAACTAAAAGCCAAGCAGGTATGGGAGTCCGCCGGCGTGGCAACAGCGCCTTATGTACAGCTATCCGAGAATACCGACTGGGAAGGCGTGGTGGCACACATGCAGGGTCCCGTTATGGTAAAACCCGCCCATGAAGGTTCCAGCATTGGCATGTGCCGGGTGAGCACGGCAGAAGAACTGGCTGCTGCATACAGGACGGCAGCCAAGTACGACAACTTGATACTGGCCGAAAAATGGATTCCCGGCAGCGAATTTACCGTGGCCATTCTAGGTCGTGAAGCGCTTCCGGTTGTGGGTGTTAAACCTGGAAGAGACTATTACGACTATCACGCAAAGTACGTGGCCGACGACAACCAATTCCTGCTTCCATGCGGTTTATCCGAAGCTCAGGAACTAGCTGTAATGGAGCAGGCACTTAGAGCATTTCAGGCACTGGATTGCGACGGTTGGGGCCGGGTTGATCTTATCGTGGATGAAGCAGGCACAGCCTGGTTACTTGAAGTCAACTCAGCGCCAGGCATGAACCGCGAAAGTCTGACACCGATGGCCGCTGAAGCTGCCGGCTTCAATTACCAGAATCTGGTATTGGCGATTTTAAGAACCACCCTGGCGAAGTCCGCATAGAATACACAGGAAAATCATCGCTGATGAAGGAGGATCACCGAATGCAGGCATTCAGGCCCTTACAGTATTTTGTCAAAACAGCATTATTACTTGCGGTAACACTGACGCTCAGTGCATTCCTGTCGTATATGGTCTTTGAGCGCCTGCATGAACAGTACTTTCTTACCACGACTATCGCCACGACAGATCTTGCTTCTGTAAATCCGGATACCAATCCGGCTGGCTCAGAGTCTGCCGGACAGCAAACCCTTATCGACATAAGGGATAAACTCAGCGCCCAGGGACTTCCCGGCGAAATTGTCGTATCTCTGGCGGGCACAACAGGCCAGATTCAAAACTCTACGTCCCCGACACTATCCGGCCTATCCCTACCGAGTGATTATCAACTGAAAAAACTGCCGTCTTTCAATGGACTGACTACCGGCTTATCGACAGCTGAAACCTGGCGATATGCCACCCTTGAGCAGGCCTATAATATTGTGGTTCCGGTATCGACCTCTCCAGCCACCCTGCTTATTGCCCTGGACTTGCGGGCAACTGAGAGCGGTCGCGACGCAAGGCAGGCCGCAGTCACTGGAACGCTTGTCAATGCAGGCCTCATTGGACTGCTTGTATTGTCACTGACGACCGTCATTCTGATTCCCTTGAGTAAAACATTTATTTACACGGAACCCCGCATGTCCAGGTGGTCTCGGCTAGTTTTGGTCTGTAGCGGTGTACTGACATTGGCAGCCGCACATGCCGCCTTGTTTTCATTTGTCTGGCAGGATATAGAGACCGACCTGACAACCCTTATCGGCAATACCATGGCAACACCGGACCTCAGTGTCCTGCTATTTTCATTGCTGACGGACAATGTCACGGTGATGCTGATCGCATTGTTAATTAGTATTGAGCTCTCCATCCTCCTGTTTAACGGCCGTAAACCAACGCCTCCGGTTCAACCCAACTCAGGAAACGCAATACAGAATCCTCAACTGTATAAAGCAATGCGCCCGGCCATATTCCTGTTTCTGTTTTCCATCGATTTGGCGATGTCCATACTACCTCTTCATATGGAACGCCTGTATACACCGATTCCAGGGCTATCGAGAGAATTCATCCTAGGGCTGCCCATATCCGTTGAGTTTCTATGTGTGGGCATAGCAATATTTGTTTCCGGCGCCTGGCTCGACCGTAAAGGCTGGGTTCAGCCCTTTGCCTGTGGATTACTGCTCACTGCGGCTGGGGGAGTGTTTTCCTGGCTTTCGGCAGAAGCCTGGCAGTTTGTTATTTCCCGGGCTGTACTCGGATTCGGATATGGCCTGACATTACTTGCAGCTCAGGGCTTTGTCGTCAGCCACACAGACTCCAAAACCAAAACAGAAGGACTGGCTCATCTGTTCGCCGGCCTCTATTCCGGCAGTATCTGCGGAGCCGCAACCGGCGCCATGATTGCAGAACGCTATGGATATGATGTCGTCTTTATTGGCGGTGCTCTGATGGTATTTACCGTGGCAGTCTATGCATTTATCTATCTGCGTGAGGACAAACCGGCCAAGGAGCCTTCAATCAATACAGCTCCCGAAACCCTGACACAACCTGCCACGTCAAAACCGGGAATATCTGTCTGGCAGTTTCTCCGTGATCCACGATTTATTGCTGTCGCACTTCTCAGTAGCTTCCCTGCCGCCATAGGGGTCATCGGTTTTCTACACTATTTTACGCCGGTGTATCTCAGTAAAATTGGCGTGTCAGAATCTCAGATCGGCCAGACTCTAATGCTCTACGGTATTTGCCTGACCTTGCTGGGCCCGGCAATTGGACGGCTCGCAGACAAAGCAACGAGCAAGAAACTTCCTATCATGGTGGGTGGGATCCTGGCCAGCCTGGCGTTTTTGTCCTTTGCCGGACTGGAAGGCATTTATGCCGCCACTGTCGCAGTAATTCTTCTGGGCCTTTCCGGGTGCTTTGTCCTGCCGTCACAAAGCGCCTATGTGCTCAACCTGGATGTCAGCAAGCAATATGGTGAGGGCAAGGCATTGGGTATTTTCCGCGCCTCCAGCCGGATTGGACAAATGCTGGGACCGATTGTATTTTCTGCCGTGGCCGCAATGTCTGATATACGTCTCGGCGTCGCGTCTCTCGGCGCCATATATCTGGTCACTGTCGTATTATTCCAGGTACTCGCAGCACGAGAATCCACAGTGGTTTACAAGATGGAATCTTCCCGTTAAAAATCAATGGTTTTGTATGGGTTTCAACCAAGATTATCAATTATTTGATCCGTTCCAGGTAAAAAAGCCGATATCTGGAAATAAACCAATTTATGGCTATGCTATTGGAACGTATCCTTCTAAACTCGGGCGCCGTGCCGGTGGAAGAGGATCTGTGGCCTGCTATTACGGCTCCGGTAACCCGGTAGTAAAACATGAGGGTTCCACGTAATCAGACAGGCTTCCGATCAGAGCTGTAAGTTAGACGATGAAGCATGTATCACCCTTTGAATATCAAGTCTTCATCAGGTTTGTAGATGTATAAACGCATAGACAGTAAAGGATAAGGGGAAACTTATACATTGGCGTAGTCACTATTTCGACGCCATCAAGTGTGCACAGGAGAATGGAGTATGAGAAACAAACCTAATTTACCCGCTCTTGTCGCGGTCATTATGATGGCCCTGTGTATCTGTCTGCCTGCAGCGGCTGAACATCACGAGAAGTTCAGTACCGACCCGATCACCAATGATGGAAAACGCTGGCGTATCGGATACTATGAAGGCGGCGAATACATCAACTACCAGCAGGTTCTTGCGGCGACTGTCAGGTCATTGATGACCCTCGGGTGGATAGAATCACAGGTTATCCCTCCCCAGGAAGGTGAACAGACTGCCGATCTCTGGGAGTGGTTCACAACGGCACTGAAGAGTGACTACATTGAATTCGTCCCGGATGCCCACTACAGCGCTCGATGGGATGACAAAACCAGCGAGAAAATAACCAAAACGATCATCAATCGTCTTAATGACCGTAAAGACATTGACCTGATGATTGCGATGGGAACCCGGGCCGGCCTGGACCTGGCAAACAATAAGCACAAGACGCCAACGCTGGTATTCTCCTCAACAGACCCGATTTCCGCAGGGATCATAGAAAGTATCGAGGATTCCGGCTTCAGCCACGTTAATGCCACGATCGACCCTGGGAAGTATGCCCGGCAAATCCGGGTATTCCATGATATTACCAATTTCAAACGTCTCGGTGTCGCTTATGAAGACACTCAGACCGGACGCAGCTATGCGGCCGTGGATACCATTCAGAATCTGGCCAAAAAGCTTGGATTTTCAGTGGTTTCCTGCCATACACAAAGCGATATCAGCAATATCAGTCTGGCAGAACACAGCGCCATCAACTGCTATCAGCAGTTAGCCCCCAAAGTGGATGCCATATATGTTACCGAACAGGGTGGTGTGACCAACAAGAGCCTTCCGGTGATTGTCAGGACAGCACACAAGTACAAAATCCCCACATTCTCTCAGCTCGGGTCACAGGAAGTTCGTTATGGCATACTGGCCAGTCTGTCGCAGGCCAATTTTCGCTATTTTGGCGACTTTCACGCGCAAACTATTGCCAAGATTTTCAATGGAGCCGAACCTAATGAGCTGCCCCAGTTGTTCGAAGAGCCTCCCAGAATGGCACTTAATCTGAGGACCGCAGAAATCATTGAGTTTAATCCCTCTTTACTGCTGCTCGGCGCGACCGACGAACTATTCAAAGAGATCGAAACCCCATAATGATAGGCTTGATTTCTATGGTGCTGCTGTAAGGTTTAAGAGTTATATTTCACGCAAACGGAGAAGCGATGAGCACCAGGGCGATTGTCAGGACAATCTGTGCTTTTATCAGTATTACGAGCTTGCTGTGGATAGTCAGCCTGTCCACTCATGCGTCGGGCAGCTATGCCAGCACCCCGCCCCCGAATGTAAAGGAAGTCGTGAAGAAGTGGCGTATCGCCTACTACGAGGGTGGTCCCTACGATAACTATCACCATTCCCTGATTGCAATGGTTAACGGGTTGATGGAACTGGGTTGGATCGAAAAAAATGAGATCCCCAAAAGGATGGATACTCGCACATTGTGGCTGTGGTTATCTGAAAATGCCAAAAGCAAATTCCTGTCCTTTACCCCAGATGCCTACTACTCGGCAGACTGGGTGCAGGAAAATCGTGAGGTCATGAGCGCTGCTATCCTCCACCGTCTGAATCAACAGAAAGATATTGATCTGGTTTTCGCAATGGGCACCTGGGCCGGACAGGATCTGGCCAATGATTTGCACAACATTCCCACCTTTGTCATCTCCACAACAGATCCTATCCGTTCCGGCATCATCAAAAGCGCTGAAGATTCCGGATTTGATCATATTTTTGCCCGGGTCTCACCACGTCGCTATGAACGCCAGATTCGCGTATTCCATGACGCCATTCAATTCAGGCGCCTGGGCGTGGCTTACGAAGATTCGGAAGTGGGCAGAGCCTATACAGCTCTGGAAACAATAGAGAAAGTTGCCGCTGAAGATAATTTCGAAATCATCCGCTGCCACACCCTGAGTGATATTCCTGATAATCAGAAAGCGGTAAGAAGTGTGCTGGATTGTGTGGACTATCTGTCGCGTAATTCCGATGCTCTTTACATCACGGAACAGGGCGGTGTAAACAACCAGAGCATTGCCAACATTGTGGAAATTGCCAACAAACACAATATTCCAACTTTTTCACAACTGGGTTCAGAGCAGGTCAAATACGGCATTCTGATGAGCATGTCCAAACCTGACTATAAACCCCTTGGAGTCTTTCTCGCTTCCAATTTGGGTCAGGTATTTAATGGTGCCCGACCAAGGGATCTTATGCAGCTGTATGAAGAAGAACCCAACATATCAATCAACCTGAAGACAGCAGAAAAAATCGGACTTTACTTA
Organism: Hahella ganghwensis DSM 17046; assembly: GCF_000376785.1. Taxonomy (GTDB): domain Bacteria; phylum Pseudomonadota; class Gammaproteobacteria; order Pseudomonadales; family Oleiphilaceae; genus Hahella; species Hahella ganghwensis. The sequence continues at coordinate 122,890 of NZ_AQXX01000139.1, read as the reverse complement.
CATGCGGAGTGGTTAGCAGCAGCTGATGAAATTTACCGGGCTATCGAGGTGCCACATTGAAAACGCTCAACTCCAGTCAATTCCTCAGTCGTTTCCGGTTTCACTCTCTAAGGTCGAGAATCATTTCTTTGATTCTGCTGATCATGTCGATTGCGGCTCTGTCCATCCTCTACTTCACCAACCGGGATGTGGGGCGGGCGATGCTGCAGGCAGAAGAGTCCTCCGCCCAGAACGTGCTGAAGCTGGTTGAATTGAACATCAGGGCAGGCTATGACCGCCTGACCGGGGAGAAGATTGAAATTCTGTCTCGCCTGCAAACGGATCTGCACAATATATCCCAATATACCCAGTCCGCCTTTGAGGCGTATGTGGGGCAATACAAGTCAGGTCATCTGGAACGGGATGAAGCATTGGATATCTCTCTGGAATGGTTGCGAAAGGTGCAGTTCGGAGAGGTTGAGGTGTTCGTTTTTGACCGCAACGGCACCATCGTCGCCCACCCCAATCCAAGCGTTGAATCGACTACCATTTCATCCTTGTCGGACTTTAAAGGCAGGGTGGTTTATCAGGCAATGCGTGACGACATTCTGGACAAGAGAGGCGACAAAGCGATTTTCAACTGGCGCAAGCCGGGCAGCGAACGAGAGAGTCGTCACATCGGCTATTTTCTCCCACTGCCCCATTGGGAATTGACATTGGTCGCAATGGTCGACTTCGAATACGTTGAGGCTCAGAGCTTCCGGGAAATGACCGCCATCATCGACAGCCTGAGAAAAACCTTTCCGGATATCAGCGTTGCCAATACCGGGTATGCTTTCCTGTTCGATGGTGATGGAAAAGTGCTGGTCCCCCCGCCAACTCTGGACAAAGGAAACTCGATCACCTCCAGCTTGAACCAGCCACAGCAGCAACTATTGGATGACCTGATCAGGGAGGTCTCCAGCAAAGATCCTCCGTCGCAGGCAGTCTATCGCTATATCGATCCCTTTGCTCTGCAGAACAGACCTGAAGATGACCGCCAGGTGGTAGCCTATGTCAGCTACTTCAAACCTTTCGACTGGTACCAGACAGTCGTGGTGCCGGTCCATGAAATCGCCACACCCGGTCAGAATCTGGTCAAGAGCCAGAGCCTGATTATCGCCCTTTTCTTCCTGGGCAGTATATTGATCGCCTTCCTTTGGGTCTCCCGAATTTCCCGTCCTCTGGATTTTCTGACCGAATACGCCAAGCAGTTACCCTCCCATGACTTCAACCAGGACAGTCAGCCAAGCCAGGCCGTTCAGGCCCTGGCTGACAGGTCCAGTGATGAAGTGGGCCGGTTGGCTGAATCATTTGTTTTCATGGAAAAAGAGCTGAAGAAACACATCAAGGAAGCGAGGCAGGAAAAGGAACTTGCCCAGCAGGCCAATGAAGCGAAAAGCGAATTTCTTGCCCGTATGAGTCATGAAATCCGCACCCCGCTCAATGGCGTTCTCGGGATGGCGAGTATTCTTGCTGACACCAACTTGAATGAAAAACAGCACAAGTATCTCGATACTATCGTTAATTCCGGAGAAGCGCTGCTGACCATCATCAACGACATACTCGACTTCTCCAAAATCGAAGCCGGCAAACTTGAGTTGGACAATCACCCATTCAGTTTTGAGGAATTACTCTCCTATTTGCTGGACATCTTTTCTCCTCGCGCCCATGCCAAAGGCGTTCAATTAAACTGCAGAGCATCTCCGGTTCTACCACCCACGCTGGTCGGCGACAGCGACAGGCTGAGGCAAATACTGACCAACCTGGTTGGGAATGCCATTAAATTTACCGAAAGAGGCAACATTCTGGTTGAAGTGGAGTTACTGGAACAAAACGACCATGCTGTCAGACTGAAGGTCAGTGTTACTGATACAGGAATCGGTATCGCCCCGGAAAAGCAGGAAAAAATCTTCGAGTCCTTTTCACAGGCTGATGGTTCCACAACCCGGACCTATGGAGGTACCGGGCTGGGTCTGAGCATTTCAAAAAGCCTGGTTGAATTGATGGATGGTGAAATCGGCGTGGAAAGCCAGATCAATTCCGGTTCATCCTTCTGGTTCAGTATCTGGCTTGCGAGAGACCCGGCCTCCCGAAGCACCAAAACGCCAGTACAGAGAATGCCCCCCAGAGAGCAGCATCATTATAATACTCACTACCCGCCTCTTTCCGGCAAAATCCTGCTGGTAGAAGACAATGCCACTAACCAGGACTATGTTCTGGAGCTACTCGGCACTCTGGAAATCAAGGCGGAAGTTGCCTCCAACGGAAAAGAAGCTCTCAGCAAACTGACCCGCCAGTCCTACGACGCCGTTCTGATGGATTGCCAGATGCCAATTATGGACGGTTACGAAGCCACAATCGCCATTCGTACGCGGGAAAGAGCCCGGCCTGGCAGTAAACGTCTGCCGATTATTGCGCTGACGGCCAACGCCATGGCCAACGACCGGCAACACTGCCTGGATGTGGGTATGGATGATTTCCTCGCCAAGCCATTTAATGCCCAGCAGCTCTACCAGAAACTGGCGTGCTGGCTACCTAAAATCAAAGCTCAGATTGTCGACGGCTAGGGTCTGCGAGGCTACAGACTACTGGGCAATCCTGGCGTATTCCGGCAGGGAGGCGACTTTCCCGGACTTCGCATTCTTTTCATACTGGTTAAAGGCCGTGGCGATCATTTTGGTCATCTGGACAGGATCCCATGGCTTGGCCATATAACGATAAATCTCAGCCTGATTGATAGCATTCTCAAGGCTGTCCAGGGTGCCGTACCCTGTCAGCAGAATCCGAACCGTATTCGGGTACATCATTTTGATCTTGCTGAAGAACTCGACACCACTCTCCTTGGGCATTTTGAGATCCGACAAAACCACACCGATTTCATGGCGTGCCAAAATTTCATAGGCATCGGAGGCATTTTCAGCGGTAATAATGTCATAGGGCTCGCCACGCAATGTCCTCTTGATACTCAGGAGAACATTCGGTTCGTCATCCACGACCAACAAGGTATTCTTTTTCGGTAATCTGCCAACTTCATTCAAATCCAACCGTTTATCCGCTTCCAACATGGCAACCATCTTATCTGCTGCCACCGGACGACTGAAGAAAAAGCCCTGAATCGCGTCGCAGCATTGTTCGGCCAGCAATGAAAGCTGACCGGCAGTTTCCACCCCTTCGGCGACGGTCTTTAGTCCCAGCCCCTGGGCCATACGAATAATTGCCATCACAATGGAATGATCATCCGGGCTGTTGGTTAGCCCTGAAACGAAAGCCCTGTCAATTTTCAATTTATTGACCGGAAACTGTTTCAGGTAAGAGAGATTCGAGTAACCGGTGCCAAAGTCATCTATTGCCATGGAGACCCCAATCCCCCTGAGCCTTCGCATTATGGCTACAGAGGCTTCAGGATTAGTCATGGACAGCGTTTCGGTCAGCTCCAGCTCAAGATATTTGGCCGCAACATCGTAGCGACTGATAACATCTTTGATTAAGCGAACAAAATTCTGGCCGGTAAACTGCATCGCGGAAATATTCACGGCAACAGATACCAGCGGAACGCCTTGTTCATGCCACTCTTTCAGATCCTGGCACACCCTCTTTAACACCCAGTCGCCAATTTTTATGATCTGGCGACTATCCTCAGCAGCGGGAATAAATTCGCTGGGCTCAACAAATCCCAACTCAGCAGATTCCCAGCGGATCAGAGCCTCCAGACCAATGATCTTTCCTGTCCTCAGATCAACCTGAGGCTGGTAATTGAGATAAAACTCATCCCTCTCCAGAGCCTGCTTGATACCGATCTCAAGCTTCAGGCGTTCATTCAGCCTGTCCTGCATCTGATAGGTAAAGAACTGAAAGGTGTTTCTGCCGGCGTCCTTGGCCCGGTACATGGCAATATCAGCTCTCTTGAGCAACAGCTCCACACTATCACCATCATCCGGATAAGTGCTGATGCCGACACTGCAACTGATGGCATGAGTATACCCAAGCAGACTGACCGGCACAGAAACTGCCTCGATCAACCGACTGGCCAGATGCGTCAGCGCCGCTTCGCTGCCAGCCTGATCTACGAGCAATACGAATTCATCCCCTCCGATGCGGGCCAGGGTATCGCAGTCCCGGGTACATTCTTTCAGACGGGTGGACATAATACGCAGCAGTTCGTCACCTGCGTTATGCCCCAGGGTATCGTTAATCAGCTTGAACTTGTCCAGATCAATAAACATCACCGCCAGCTTTTCGCCGCTGCGCTGGGAATGATTAATCGCCTGGGTCACCCGGCCATAGAACAGACTTCTGTTCGGCAATCCGGTTAAAGGATCATGAGTCGCCTGAAACTCAATCAGTGCTTCCTGGCGGCGCTTTTCAGTGACGTCCCTGAGCACAAACATACGGGAAGTGGAACCATGGTAGGAAATAGGTATACATCGTATCTCAACATCAATCTCACTATCGTCGGCACGATATAGCTGAATAATCAGGGGAAGCGCCTGACCGTTTTCGTCAAGGCAACTATGATTGAGCTGACGTTGGACCTGATCCTGCCGTCCGGGAGCAACAAAGTCCAACAGCGAAGCACCCAGCAATTGCTGGCCATCCATTACACCGAACAATTTGACTGTAGCAGTATTAAGATAAACGATACCATTGTCATCCTCTACCAAGATGGCATCTGGCGTCGTTTCCATCAGCCTGCGGTAGCGCCGCTCGCTGTCTTTCAGGTCATGGTATGCGGTCTGGAGGGAGATATGGGTATGAACTCTGGCCGCGAGCTCCTCAGTCTGGAAGGGTTTGGTAACATAATCAACGCCGCCGGCCTCAAAGCCCTCTTTCTTGCTTCTCACATCCGTCAATGCGGTCATAAAGACCACCGGGATATCCCGGACATTCTCTATCTTTTTCAGTCTCCGGCAGGTTTCGAAACCACTGAGTTCCGGCATCATGATATCGAGCAGTATCAGCGAGGGTTGCAACTCCTCGACCAACTCCAGGGCCTTGACACCATTTTCCACAGCAACGACCTGATAACCCTTGCTCTCCAGACAGGCCACGGCTACGTCCAGGTTCAGCGGGGAATCGTCAACAATTAATATCGTATGCTCAGAACAACCATCTCCCGGCTCGTACGTGTCCAGGTCGCCTGCATCTATGGAATCCGTCATATGCAACACCGTTATCCCTGTTGCGCTCTATCAAAAAGATAGTCTTATGGGACCAGAATACAAGGCCGGAGGTGATTTCCGGTACCTGAGCCCGAGACTATTCCCCACTACCAACAAGACAGCCCCCTACTAACATCAAGACAGTCCCCTACTAACATCAAGGCCAGCCTTCCCTGACAACAAGACCAGCACCTATTATCAACTTAACAACCTAACAACAAAAAGTTCTCTGCTATCGACAATACTACCGCGTACAGAATTCTATTACCTGCAAGGCCGTCAATTTCCTATAGACCTTCTACCTGTATAACGATGGACGCTCTAACCAGAGCATAACCGTATAACTACAACACCAGGCTGTTAACAGACAATCAATGAGATCAGAGCAAGTAGGCCCATTCAGTCCTTCAAGCGATATCCGGTTTTGAATATCCACCAGATTGCCGTCAGACAGATCAACATGAACACAAAGGTCATTCCCACACTGATGCCGATATGAACGTCGGCAACTCCGTAGAAGCTCCACCGGAACCCGCTGATCAGGTATACGACCGGATTAAACAGTGTAATGGTTTGCCATACCGGCGGCAGCATATTAATGGAATAGAAGCTGCCACCAAGAAAAGTCAGCGGCGTGACGACCATCATGGGAATAATCTGGAGTTTTTCAAATCCATCTGCCCAGACTCCAATGATGAATCCAAAAAGACTAAATGTCACGGCAGTAAGTACCAGAAATGAAAACATCCATAAGGGGTGAGCGACCTCAAAGTCCACAAACAAGCGTGCGGTTGCCAGAATCAGCAGGCCGAGAACAACCGATTTTGTCGCTGCGGCCCCTACATAACCGATCACTATTTCAATCGCAGACACCGGGGCCGACAGGATTTCATAGATAGTGCCGGTAAATTTCGGCATGTAAATCCCGAAAGACGCATTGGATATACTTTCAGTCAGCAATGAAAGCATGATCAGACCGGGAATGATAAATGCCCCGTAGCTGATACCATCAATGGATATCATTCGGGACCCGATAGCTGAACCGAATACGACAAAATACAATGATGTCGAGATCACCGGTGATGCGATACTCTGCATCAGCGTGCGCCATGTTCTGGCCATCTCAAACTTATAGATCGCTCTGATCGCGTGAAGGTTCATGCCCCGACCACCTCTTTCTCATGTGCTGAACGTACAAGATCCACAAAGATCTCTTCCAACGAGCTTTGTGTGGACTTGAGATCCTTAAAGTCGATTCCCCTGTCATTCAGTTTTCGCAGGATTTCCCCGATGCCGGTCTCACTGGCATGGACGTCAAAGGTATACACCAGCGAATGCCCTTCTTCTGTCAGTTCCAGTTCATATTCGGACAACTCTTCAGGAACAGCTTCCAGAGGTTGTTGAAGGTGCAGTGTCAGCTGTTTCTTGCCTAGCTGATTCATCAGCGCTGTCTTGTCCTCCACAAGAACAATTCGTCCTTTACTGATAACTCCAATGCGGTCTGCCATCTCTTCCGCTTCTTCAATGTAATGGGTGGTCAGAATGATCGTGACACCCTCGTCTCTTAATTTACGCACCAACTCCCACATATCCCGGCGCAGCTCTACATCCACTCCGGCAGTCGGCTCATCCAGGAAAAGTATTTTCGGCTCATGGGATAAGGCTTTGGCAATCAGGACTCTTCGTTTCATCCCGCCTGAAAGCTCCATGATTCGATTGTCTTTTTTATCCCAGAGGGAAAGAGACCTGAGGATTCGCTCGATATAGGCAGGGTCCGGGGCTTTTCCGAACAATCCTCGACTGAAGTTGACCGTTGCCCAGACACTTTCAAATGCATCCGTGGTCAACTCCTGGGGGACCAGCCCGATAAGCTTCCGGGCGGCACGAAAGTCCTTCACGATATTGACCCCGTCAGCAATAACTTCCCCAGATGAAGGATTGGTGATACCGCAGATCACGCTGATCAACGTCGTCTTGCCAGCCCCGTTAGGACCAAGCAAGGCAAAGATTTCGCCGCGATGTATATCGACACTAACGTCATTCAGTGCCTGAAAACCAGACGAATAAATTTTATTGAGATTCCTGACAGAAATAATTGGATCCATTGAGCCTCCATTGAATTGCCACGGCTTGCGTGTCGCCCGCTAACCGAGCAAAATCTTTGAATTCTTGTGTGAAAATAGTGCTAAGAATTGTCTACAGGAAATTTTCTCTCATTACGTCTGGCCTAACGACTAATATTTCCGCATATTTGATATCAGAAAAAATGATAGAAAATTCAGCTATTGGCACTTAACGCCGAATTAAGCAGGCGATTGTATACGAATCCTGTCGTTATTTGCGACAAACCTCCATAACAACAACGTCAAGGAAAAGTGATGAAAAAAGAAACCATCTGTATCCACGAAGGGTATGAAACAGACCCCACGACCAAATCCTGTGCCACTCCCATCTACCAGACGGTCGCGTATGAGTTTGACAACGCCCAACACGGTGCAGACCTGTTTAATCTGACCGTTCCCGGCAATATATACACGCGCATTATGAATCCCACATGGGACGTCCTGGAAAAGCGCGTGGCCGCATTGGAAGGTGGACTGGCAGCCCTGGCGGTTTCGGCCGGAAGTGCAGCGATCAATTATGCCATTCTGACCATCGCTGAATCCGGTGACAATATTGTCACCACACCACAACTCTATGGCGGAACCTATACTCTGTTTGCCCATATGCTGCCCAGGCAGGGTATCGAAGTACGCTTTGCGCCGAGCGATTCCCCAGAAGAACTGGAAAAGCTGATAGATGACAAAACCAAAGCCGTCTTCTGTGAATCTATTGGAAATCCAGCCGGAAACATCGTCGACATTGAACCCATCGCCACCATGGCACACCGACATGGCGTACCTGTTATCGTTGATAATACCGTCGCCACTCCGGCCCTGTTAAATCCGATCCAGTATGGTGCAGATATTGTTGTTCACTCACTCACCAAGTACATGGGCGGACATGGCACTACACTGGGTGGTATTATCGTCGACTCAGGTAAATTTCCATGGGCAGAACACAAAGACCGCTTTCCTGTGCTGAATGAGCCTGAGCCCGCTTATCACGGTGTGGTATATACGCGGGATTGTGGGGAAGCCGCCTATATCGCCAGAGCACGGACTGTTCCACTTCGCAACACCGGTTCAGCTCTGTCCCCAATGAGTGCCTTCATGCTGCTCCAGGGTATTGAGACACTTCCTCTGCGCATGGAACGTCATTGCGACAATGCACTGGCAGTGGCCAGATATCTGCAACAGCACCCTCTGGTGGAATGGGTGAACTTTGCCGGCCTAGAAGGTGACCGCTACTACGACCTGGCCCAAAAATATTTCGATGGCCGCCCCTCCTCTCTGCTGACATTTGGAATCAAGGGCGGATTCGACGCCGGGGTCAAATTCTACGATGCGCTGAAAATGGTTAAACGCCTTGTTAATATCGGCGATGCCAAAACCCTTGCCTGCCATCCTGCGTCGACCACTCATCGCCAGTTGACCGAGGAAGAACAGAAAACCGCTGGCGTCACACCAGAGATGTTACGTATTTGCGTAGGCATCGAACACATCGATGATATTATCGGTGATATTGAACAGGCCTTTGACAGCCTGAATCAATAATCCCGATTCATCAGGAGACCAGAGTGACGATTCCTATAGACGCCCCCGAAGTTCTCAGAAAGTATGAGGCTTATCCAAATGAGGTTCGTCCCGGAATGCTGTCGCTCAGGTCCCTGATTTTCGAATCCGCCCGGGATCTTGACATTACTGATCTACAGGAAACATTGAAGTGGGGAGAGCCCAGCTACCTGTGTCATGGCGGAAGCACTGTGAGGATCGACTGGAAACCGGCTACTCCCAACGTTTACGGCATCTACTTTCACTGCCAGACCTCTTTGGTTCAAACTTTCAAAGAGCTGTACGGAAACCTGTTCCAGTACCAAGGCAAACGCGCCATCCTGCTTGATATGGCATCGCCGATTCCCTCTCAGCAGATCAGACACTGCATTGGACTATCCTTGCAATATCATAAGGTTAAACATCTTCCACTGCTGGGTGCAGTCCCTGCCTGCTGAGCTCCAAAGACTCTTCCTGAATCACTCGCCGTATTTGACCTCTCAAATCATGAACAGTATGAACAAAATAGGCTAAATGCCATAAAAACCTTTTAGTTACACATTATTCAGTTTCCAACGGGTTGGGCGTAGTGTCGAAGCCACGACGTAAATCGTCATACCCATACACAACTAAGTACAAAAACAAGAAGCGGAGACTGAAAATGAATGTAAAGTTCTTCTCACGTAAATCTCTATCACTGGCCGGCGCTTTGGTTCTCGGGGCCGCATCACTCACCTCTTCAGTTAACGCTCTTGCCGTTGACGAACTCCATATTCTCATACCTGGTGGCGCCGGCGGCGGCTGGGATGGCACCGCACGCGGTACCGGGGAAGCGCTGACCAAATCCGGTATGGTTGAGACCGTATCCTACGAAAACATGTCCGGCGGTGGTGGCGGTAAAGCTATCGCCCACCTGATCGAAACAGCCGATCAGCAGGACGGAACCATCATGGTCAACTCCACGCCAATTGTGGTGCGTTCTCTGACCAAAGTTTTCCCACAATCTTTCCGCGACCTGACACCTATTGCCGGCATCATCGCCGACTATCAGGCCCTCATCGTTACCAACGACTCCAGATATAAAACCTGGGGTGATGTTGTCGCTGATCTGAAGAAAAACCCCCGTTCCGTCAAGATTGCTGGTGGGTCTTCCAAAGGCAGCCTGGATCATCTGGTTCCTGCAGCCGCAGCCAAGGCCGAAGGCATTGACCCACGCCAGATCCGCTACATTCCTTATGATGCAGGCGGTAAAGCCATGGCAGCCTTGCTCAGTGGCGAAACAGAATTACTTTCCACAGGCCTTGGTGAAGCGCTTGAAATGGCACGCGCCGGTCAGGTCCGCATCCTGGTCAACACAGCGCCAGCCCGCGTAAAGGCCGCTCCGGACGTCCCGACTTTGAAAGAACTGGGTAACGGTACTGTATTCGCTAACTGGCGCGGATATTTTGGCGCACCTGGTCTGGCCAAGGACAAAGTCAACGAATACGCGCAACTGCTGGAAAAGGTACAGGGCACTTCTGAGTGGGAAACTGTGCGTGCCCGCAACGGCTGGGTGAATGATTACAAAGCTCCGCAAGATTTCTATGCTTTCCTGGAACAACAGGAAGAAGACCTGGGCGCGCTGATGCGTGAACTTGGCTTCCTTCAATAAGTCCTGTTAACGGCAGGACCTCAACCACAGGTCCTGCCGAATCCATGATCAACCACATTACCTGAACACGTCCTCTCCGAGGTAGCTATGACCATCTCCAGAGATCAGATTGCAGGGCTTGTGTTTCTGGTTTTCTCACTAGCCTACGGTTTCTACGCCACTGACATTGCGTTGTTACCGGGTGAAGAATTCGAACCAATCAATGCCCGCACTATGCCTTATGTTCTGAGCGGATTAGGCGCTGCTCTATCGTTTTTCTTTGTACTGGCCTCCTGGCGCAGTGCTGGAACTCTCAAACCATTAAAGCTTGGCCTGATGGCCTGGCCTCCAGTGATTGCACTACTGGTGGTAATGGTGATTTATGGCTTGATTCTGAATTGGCTGGGGTTTGTGGTAAGTACTGCACTATTCCTGATTGCCGGATTCAGAATCATGGGGGAAAGAAGACCCAAAATACTCTTTGGTGTATCCATTCCCTTTGTCGCCATATCCTGGTTCTGCCTGACACAGTTACTCGATATTTATCTCGCACCGGGCAGGCTGTTCAGCCTGTTAGGAGGTTAAACCAATGTTAGAGGGAATTCTTACCGGTCTGTCCACCGCGACGATGCCGGTCAACCTGTTCATGGTGTTTATCGGCTGCTTTGTCGGTACTTTTATCGGCATGCTACCGGGTCTCGGACCAATCTCCGCCATCGCACTGATGATCCCCATTACCTACGGTCTTGATCCGGCTTCCGGCATCATTCTTATGGCAGGTGTCTATTATGGTGCTATCTTCGGCGGCTCCACGTCTTCTATTCTGATCAATGCCCCTGGCTGCTCAGGCACGGTGGTCACCGCATTTGATGGCTATCCTCTGGCACAGAAAGGTCAGGCGGGCAAAGCCCTGGCACTGGCGGCTTACGCCTCTTTCACCGGCGGGACCATTTCCGCTGTATTCCTGTTGGTGGCCGCTCCGGCACTGGCATCGGTTTCTTTAAGTTTCCAATCGGCCGATTACTTTGCCTTGATGGTTCTGGGTCTAAGTGCCGTGGCAGCATTTTCCGGTAAAGGAAACATTCTCAAAGCGCTGATGATGACAGTCCTCGGGCTGATGATTTCCACTATCGGTACGGATCGTTCCTCCGGTGTCGACCGGTTTACATTCGGTCGCATGGACCTTGTGGACGGGATCAGCTTCCTCCTGCTTGCCATGGCCACTTTTGCCCTGGCTGAAGCCCTCATGTCGGTATTAAAGCCGGAAGACAATGGTGAAGCAGATGAAGATGCCATGAGAAATCTTGGCAGCATGAAGCTGAACAAGGAAGAGATTAAGGAAGTGGCACCAGTCATTGCCCGCTCTTCCGTGCTTGGTTTCTTTGTCGGTGTCCTGCCCGGCGCAGGAGCCACCATCGCGGCTTTTCTTGCCTACGGATTCGAACGTAACCTGGCCAAAGCCAAGGAAAAACTCAAATTTGGTCTTGGCAGTCTGAAAGGTCTTGCCGCGCCTGAAGCTGCCAATAATGCAGCCTCTTCCGGCTCTTTTGTCCCTTTGCTGACTCTCGGCATTCCGGGATCAGGTACCACCGCCATCATGCTCGGTGCATTGATTTCCTATGGTATCCAGCCTGGCCCACGACTATTTCTTGATAACCCGGAAGTGTTCTGGTCGGTGATTATTTCCATGTACGTTGGGAATATTGTTCTGCTGATTCTGAATCTGCCGTTGATCCCCTATATCTCCCGACTGCTGGCAGTTCCCCGTCAGGTTCTGGTTCCCATGATCCTGCTGTTCTCCATCACTGGCGTATATCTGGTGTCATTCAACAGCGCCGATATTCTGATCATGGTGATCATTACAGTACTGGCCATCGTCCTGCGTCTTCTGGACTTCCCCCTTGCACCACTGCTGCTGGGATTCATCCTGGGCGGTATGCTGGAAGATAATCTGAGACGGGCTTTGCTGATTAGTGATGGTGGTTACAGCTTTATCTGGGAGCGTCCGATTACCCTGACCATCTTCTGCATTACCCTGTTTGTACTGGTGGCACCTTTAGCCAGTGGTATGTGGAAAAAGTACCGCAAAAAAACGGTTGGCTACGGGGCCTCAATGCAGGAGTAAAGAAACAGAATCCCAGATAGCTTCCATGCGTTCATTCTGAAGCTACCTTATACCTAGTCCCATGCGGTACCCCGCGTTGGTATTGGGGCATGATCTCGCGATCATGCCCTTTTTTTATCCCTGCGCTTTTTCAGTTTAAGGAATCAACCGCCTAAAACTGATAAGTCACTGCCACTGAAACGAAACCAAACACATTGCCAATGTCATCCTCGATCTTCTGTCTTTCCCGATCAATGTTTTGCACTGACAAGCGATTACTTGGATCTGTCGCATTGAGTTTCACGTCCGCATCGCTGAAAGGTGCCATAACACCCAGTTCCGCCTGAAAGGAGAGTCCTCCCTCCTCTCGGATCCGGTTCCCCCAACCCATACTCAAGTAGGGAGCGATGGAAGACTGCTCTATCTCAGCATTCAGCTTCACCCGGTCCGCCTTTGTCACACTGGTATCACCAATATTGGTGCTCAGATAGTCCTTGCTGGTGCCTTCAATATCATGGTCAAAGTAGGTGAGTCCGGTCGAGAAGAAAAAGTTATCGGTATACTTTCCGGAAAACGGATACCAATCTACGCCACCCTGCAATGAGTAGGCGCTGACATCCCCTTTATAATCCCGTCCATTCAATTCCAGGTCATCAACATCATTGACATCCACTCCCATGACCAGAAATCTGAGCTGCAACTGATCGCCGTCGACCAGTGTCCAGTCCTGTTTTACTGTATAACTGGCCCCTATTCCCTGAGACCCCAGCCGTCCGCCGACGCTATGTTCCGCACTGTGGGCCAGTGAAGTCGTCACTAATGTAACAGCCAAGGTTACCGGTCCTGTTAGTTTCAAAGAAGAAACGCTTTTTGCCTTCCATATACCTGTCATTTTTTACTCTCCAGTTTGCATAATCGAGCATTCAACCCAGAGAAAATGCTAAATCGGGATTTGTCTGGAGTATGTGGCTTGATTGGGACTGACTGTGACTCAAAAATGACAAAGAGACGAGTTATGGACAATGCTGTACGAGAGAGTTGCCCGGTGGACTTATCCGGTTTTCACAGGCCAGGAAAACTCAAACCCCGCACCTCCCAGTGGAGAGTCAAAAATCTTCAGCGTCCCTCCATGCCACTGGGCGATCTGACTGACTATCGCCAGCCCCAAACCGTGACCTGAGCTGGCTCCCCGTTCAGGATTATTCAGTTGGGCAAATGGTTGCAGAATTCGTTCACGCTCTGACACAGGAATTCCCTGTCCATCATCCTCAACCTTGAGATAACAGGTTCCCGACTTCTGGTAAAGGGTGACCCGTATGACAGATCTGGCAAAACGGCTGGCATTACTGAGCATATTGTCCAAAGCCCGGGTAATGGCTCTGGAATCGACCCATACTGAGCGCCCCTCCATAAATTCATCACAGATAAACTCACAATGCAGGCCATTGGATTCCGCCTCCTGCATTTCAACCTCTTCCCTCACAATCACGCTTAATTTTGACTGGTTGAAGTGATTGATATCGGTCTGTCGACTGTAACGGGAATAGATCAATAGCTGATTTATCAGATCTTCAAGCACTCCGATGCTGTTGTTCACACTTTTACGATATCGGGTACGTTCTTCATCCGTACAGTCATCGGATTCCAGCATTTCTACCGCAAACCGCAAACGTGCCAGCGGGGTTCGCAAATCGTGAGCCACCGCATTGGTTAACTGCTGATGGGATCGCAACAGTTTTTGTATGCTGTTGGCCATTCCGTTAAATGAGCCGGCAAGGCGTGCAGCTATCGAACTTTTGCGTATTTCCACGCGTCTCTCCAGATGCCCCTGGCCAAACTCCCGCGCCGTCTGATCAAGTGTTTTCAGATCCCGCCACAACGGCATTAACCATGACAGCAAGGCCAGGGATATCACCAACAGAAACGCGACAACCAGAGTGGATACCAGAAGATAAAAAACATTGGTCGAAGGAAACGTCGGCCCGGCAATCAATACTTGACGACTACCTTCCATCGCCAGATAAAAAACAGAAGATTCATCTTCCTCGTCTTCCCAGGTATAACCGGATTCTCTGAATTCGGAGAGCTCTTCCTCCGCAAGCGGGAGGTCTTCAAGGTCGACCAATTTCAGCTCAAAACCAAACGCGGACTGCAATCGGCCAATCTGCTTGGGCCATTCCGATTCAGGTGTTCGGGAAAAATAGTCCTTGAGTAAAAACAGTGTCCCGCTGGCAGCTCTCTGAGTCTCTTCATCATCGGTTTCTTCTAACGCCAGGACTATCGCAGCTCCACTTTGGCCGATTCTACGAATCAGATGACCCGTGTCATCGTTATCGGTAAAAACAAACTCGCCATTATAGATGTTTTCACCAACCTCAAATTCCTCAATCACCTCGTTCAACGAACTAATACTGAGCTGATAACCAAACTCATTTTTCCACTGTGCTACTTCAGTCTCCCACTCCTCTTCAGGCAGGCCTTCCAGTTTCTGCTCTATCAGAAAAAATGTGCCTTTAAACAGCGTCGTAAAGTAATATTCAGCGGTTTGCTTCTGCACCCAGAAAACGGGGTTGTAGGATTCCACATAAATCGCCAGCACCAGAGGTACCAGTATCACCAATAACAAGCGGAAAAATGCTCTAAACATCCAGGACCTTCACATTCACTTGACCGCCTATACCACACACAACTGATAGCCCTTGCCACGGACTGTTTTAATCAAGTCCATGGGCTGAGATCCCACCTGCAGTTTTTGCCTCAGTCTGGACACGCGGCGATCAATGGAGCGATCCAATCCGTCATAATCAAATCCCCTGAGGGTCTGGAGAATCGTATCCCGGTCCACCACCTCTCCCGGAGACTGAGCCAAAAGATGAAGCAGATCAAATTCTGCCGTTGTCAGTTCCACGGACTGGTCTTCCAGTAATACTGAGCGATTGCGCAGGTCAATGGTCAGGGGAGGCACTTCAATCACACCGGACTTGCTGCCAATGTCTGCCACAGCTAATCCATTGTTGGTTCCAGTACTAACAGCATTCCCCACCGCCAGGTTTGCACGGCGCAATAGTGCGCGCACCCGGGTCAGCAGTAATCTCGGCTGAACAGGCTTGATGATATAGTCATCTGCGCCAAGCTCCAGACCGAGCATCTGATCCATGTCTTCATCGAGCGCGGTCAGCATCAGTATCAAGCCCGAATAAAAGGTTCTTGCCTGACGGCAGACATCCATACCGGACAGTCCGGGCAACATGACGTCCAGAATCACCAGATCCGGATTCAGAGCATTGATTTCTCCTACGGCAGTAATGCCATCACTGACAACAGTGACCTTGAACCCGTTTTTTTGCAGATAATCCTGTATCAGCGAGGACAGCTCTTCATCATCCTCCACCAACAGCAAGTGACACGCCTGATCACAGCTGGCATAGGTCGTTTTCATTCCAGCAGAGAACTCCACAATTGTTTGTGGGATGAGTTTAGGCAAAAAAGCAGACAGGTGATACCTATACAGGTATCCGTTTGTGACAGATTGGGACTGTGACAACTTGTGACAATCGGAGGCAATTACCGGGAAGACAGGGGATAGAGAGCCAAAGGGAGTGCTAACACTCCCTTTGAAGTTAGACTTTTTTATCCCGTATCAGATGTCGGGGAAACTAATCCCGCTTATAAGAACCAATCAGACGGCTCATCCCCAATACGTGTGGCTCAATTTCCTTCAACAGTTGCCACATCGTCAATCCTTCCGGTAGGACCGTTTCAGAATCCAGCGCCAATACCCAGAAATAATACAAGTGAGTTCCATGACCATTGGGAGGCATCGGACCTCCATAGCCATGTTTGCCAAAATTATTCGATCCCTGAGTAAACTTCTGCACACCTTCCTCGAGAGCACTGACATCACCGGGAATGTTATAGAGCACCCAATGTACGAACCCATAGGTGCCGTTATCAGAAACCAGGGGGGCATCCGGATCATGGCAGATAACCGCGTAACCTTTGGTTCCTTCCGGAGCGCCGGACCAACGAATCTCGGGAGATACGTCCTCTCCTTCCCCTGTATATCTGGTCGGGATTGATCCGTGATTTTCAAACGCCGGACAGGTGACCGACATGGTCGATGGTGCAAAACCCATAGTGTTACTCCTTTCAAAATATCCTTAGACTAATATGGCGTGTTATCGCGTAACTTCAACCAGAAACGCGGCAAAGCGATTCCAGGATTTCATATCCGCATCCGCACGATAACGGTCTGAACCGTATACAGTAAAGGCATGAGGGGCGCCGCTATAGGTAATCATTTCATGCTTGACTCCGGCCGTCTCCAATTCTGCTGCCAAAGTAGCGAAATCCTGCATGGAAATGGCGGTATCCGCTGTCCCATGCATCACCAGAACAGGTCCGGATGTATGACGGTAGCCTTGTCCCTCCGGCGTACTCAGACCACCGTGGAAGGTAGCAAAGCCTTTCATCGATTGACCTGAACGGGCCAGTTCAAGCACTGCTGCACCACCGAAACAGTAACCCATTGCAACGGCATTTCCGATGTTGGCTCCATTAGCCCGCGCCGTGGCCAACGCGCCATTCATGAGCGCACGCACTTTGTCACGGTCTTTGTATAATTCTCCCGTGTGCTGGCGTTTGTCTTTGACCTCTGTGGGGCGAACTCCGGCACCAAACAAGTCCGCTGCAAAGACACTGTAGCCCATTTTTGCAAGCATGCCGGCCCGTTGAATTTCGTAGTCAGTCAAACCATCCCAGTCATGTATTAATAAAATCAAAGGGGCCTGAGGACCAGCATCCACATAGTAACCTTCGTAGTCCTGTCCATTAACGCTGTAGACAACAGTCTTGCCAGCCGCCATGACGCTTCCTGCCATCAGTATACATACAGCCAGCAACAGTGATTTACTCATCTTCATTCTCCTTGCCATTCTGAGGTCGCTATTGAATAGGGTCATACGAAAATTCTATTAAAACCGCTCTCTTTAGTTTCAGGAGCATTAGTATGGATCCACGAAAAGATCAGGCTTTTTGACCTGCTGCATAATTAGCCTACTATTATATTCATCATTGCCCTGATGCAGGTTCAGTGATATGACCCAGCACCTCACTCCCAACCTATCGCAAGTCATGGAGTTTATTGACCGAAGCCAGGACGGATACGGTATTTTCGACCACGAAGATGTACTGAGTTATTGCAACTCCCAGTTCGCAGCACTGTTTTGCTACCAGACCGGGGAAGCAACTGGGAAGCACTTTTCTGAGCTTGTGAAACACGCCCACTCTCTGCAACAGGGTATTCGTCTTGATCATCAAAATATTGATGCATTTATTGACGATGCCAACCATAAACGACGGTCCCGATTGTTTCGAATTTTCGAGGTCGACTTGATCGACGGTCGCTGGTTTCTCTTCTCTGAACAATGCAACCCCCGAGGAGACATGCTGGTCCAGGCCAAGGACATCACCAAACAGAAAATCCTCGAGCAGTCACTGCAAAACTCCATCGAGGAGCTGAATGAACTCGCCTTGACCGATGAACTCACCCGGGTGGCCAACCGACGCAGTTTTGTGGGGTCTGTGGATTCAGAGCTGTCCCGTTGCAGACGCACGGGTGCATCAATGACATTGGCATTATTGGATCTGGATCACTTTAAAGCCGTGAATGACACATACGGCCATATCGTCGGCGATGCAGCATTGCGACATGTGGCGCAACTGATTCGTCAAAGTTTGCGACAATATGACATTCTTGGTCGCATCGGTGGAGAAGAGTTTGCCGTATTCCTGAGCAACACGGACCAGGCTTCTGCCTTTACGGTCGCGGATAGAACCCGCAGGGAAGTCTATCAACACCCTCTGCAATTCGAAGGCAGTTATGTGCAGCTATCAGTATCCATAGGGTTGAGTACACAAGGTTGCAATGCCACGTTCAATGATCTTTATACTGAAGCAGACAGTGCCCTGTATAAGGCCAAACATGAAGGGCGCAACCAGATTGCAATCGCTTCCTGAGCCAATGAGAACGCTCAGGACACCAGACTGTACATTCTTTCTGGCCGGCCAACGGTGCCGTATACCACATCAGCCTGCAGCTCATTCGTAGACACCAGATATTCCAGGTAACGCCTGGCCGTGGTTCTGCTGGCACCGACTTCCGCGCCCACATGCTCGGCACTGAACGAGGACTTCGGCGAACTCTCAAATACTTCGCGGACCTTTTTCAGGGTCAACTGGTCGATCCCCTTGGGCAACCTCTGAGGTTTACTAACTCCACTACTCCGTGGCAGCAGGTGATCGACATCTTCCTGCTGAACATTACTCAATCCCAGAATTTTACGGTGGTGTTCACTGTAACGATCCAATGCTTCTTTCAGACGTTCAAATACCAGCGGCTTGAGAATGTAGTCAAACACGCCACCACGCAGCGCTTCCTGCACGGCAGTCGCTTCTTTTGAAGCGGTTATCAAAATAACATCTGTGGCCTGATTGCCCGCACGCAGCTCACGCAGAAATTCCAGCCCGTTACCACTGGGAAAGTGAACATCAAGCAGCATAAGATTAGGTTTCATCACCTCTACCAAGTCTTTTGCCTGATCCAACTGATGGGCAATTCCAACCACTTCAAATTCCGGCAAACGCTCAAGAAAACGCCGTTGAATTTCCGCGTTCTGGGGATCATCCTCAGCAATTACTACCGTCAGTTTTGTCATGGTTACGTCTTAATCTCTTACCGCTATGCTCTGGCTGCCCACAGTTCAGGCAAGAATGGCCTGACCGGCTTTTTGTTTTGGAATATAAACGGTGACCCGTGCGCCGATTTCACCATCCTCAACAACAATGTCACCATTCAGATTTTCCAGAATGGTCTTAACAAGATAGAGCCCGATGCCATGGCCTTCAATGTTTTTTTGACTGACACCCTTAACGAATATTTTATCCCGGATTTCCGGGCTGATACCTGAGCCATTATCCTCTATCTCAAATATCAGATCTTTGCCCAGATCAGTCATGCTCAAACGCACTTCCCTGGGCGAATCCGGACGTCTCAGTGTCGCTTCAAAGGCATTATCCAGCAGATTCCCAATCACAGAGACCAGCTCATCCCTGGACAAATATTCCGGGACATCCGCCATATGACTTTCGCGATCGATTTCCAATTGCAGACCCAATTCTCTGGCGCGGTTGAATTTCCCCAGCAGACAGCCCGACAGAACCGGGTCAGGCACGGCCTCAACCAGAAACTGGATCAGATTCTGGTGAGTACTGGTCTCCTGATTAATTAACTCAATGGCCCTATCCGGGGCACCGATCTGGATGAGCCCGGCAATGGTACTGAGTTTATTGGAATATTCATGGGCCTGACAGCGCAAAAGGTCTGCATACTCTTCCAGATGCTCTATCTTGTGGGTTAACTGGTCAATCTCATCTTTGGCCCGGAAACTGGACACCACTCCGGCAATTTTATCGCCAATCATGATCGGTATCCGGTTAACGATAAATACCCGATTGTTCCTGACAATTTCCTGATCGTACTGGGGCTCACCGGTTTGCAGAACATTGGTAATTTCACCGTGGATCAACACCTCCTTGATAGGTTTTCCCTTACAGATCTGGCTGCGAGGTAAATCCATGGTTTCTATCGCCGCTTTATTTATCGTCATGATCTCGCCATCGGAGTTAATGGCGATAATCCCCTCACGAACCGATTCAAGAGTGGCGTCCCGCTCCTGCAGCAGACGGGCAATTTCCTCAGGTTCCAGGCCCAGTATCGCGCTTTTGACATAACGGGTAATGCCAATCGCGACGAGGATTCCCAAACCAATGGTCAGAAGAGTGACCACCTCGACAGTTGACTGGTAGCGTCCGACCGTCTGCTCCACTTGATCCAGCATATAGCCGACAGACACCAGGCCGATAATATTTCCCTGCTCGTCAAAAACCGGCGCCTTGCCTCTCATGGATGGCCCCATGCTACCCACCGCTCTGGAGACGTAGGACTGTCCTTCCACCAAAGCCGGCGCGTTATCCCCACCCACCATCCGTTTACCGAGGCGATCTTCAAGCGGATGAGAGTAGCGAATGCCTTCCGTATCACCCACGACAATAAAGGCTGCATCCGTTTTTCTGCGTATTTCCTCCACCAGTGGCTGAACCAGAGACAGATCCTGACTTTCCAGACCTTCCACCACCTGTGGAATCTGTGAGACCGTATGCGCCATCTGCAACGCCCGGCGCCCCATCTGCTCCTCAAGATTGGTAGCGACAAATTGCAGGGTGAATCCACTCAACAGCACTGACTGGAACAGCACCAGCACCACTAGGAACACCATCATGCGCTTCTGCAGGGAAAGGCTGGAAAACCAGCCGGAGAACGCCTTCAAAAACCTGGAAGCCGCAGACTTCACCGCCAGGTGGCTAACGCTGTTATTCGTACTCATGGACCCAAACCTCCGGAAAATGCCTGACTACCGGCGAAGACTGTGACTATATTAGCACGGGATTCCCCTTATACCCTTTGGTTGATTGACACAGACTCTCAGCAACTGAACAATTTATCACCTTTGAAATTCTGAAAATTTATCTGCAGGGATAAGGAAAAATGGCAGACGTCTATATCGCCAGGCAAGGCGACCCCGTTAAATCCATCGCACAAGACCTCCCAAACAATAGCTCCATGTCGTTAGAAGCGCGCATGGAGTATGTCATGGCCTTCAACAAAGAACTTAGTCAAACACCCGTTGTTCCAAAGAATGATTTGGTGATCCTGAATAAAGACGTCCTCTGTAACCCTCTTCTCAAGAGTGAATATCAATCTCTGAGAAATGAGCTACAGTGCATGTCGAGCGGTGCATTTAATAGCATCACCGAAATTGGTGGTAATGAGTCCATCGTTCTGATTCAGGCTATTACCCAATTCCTCAAAGATCAGGACTGGTTCAGCCACGCTGGAGATCTCAATACATTTGGCGGCGCTGGATTGGGTGCAGTATCTCAACGGACAGAGGGATTTGTTAAAGCACTGAACAACATAGAAGTGCTGCTGGAGCAGTATGGCAAAGCCCCTAGTCTGGAAAAAGCAAAGTTAAAAGCCAAGATCACCGATGCATATAAAGCGCTGGATCATCGCAATTGTTGTTATAGGTGCTGCAGCTGTCTCGGCTGACTATGCTTCAAAATCACTGGCGGGCACTATGTTTGATTTTGTTGATACACAATTTCAATATTACAACAGCCCCCCTAAGATTCAGCATCCCTATTTTGGCAACTAATCATATGGAGTCTGTGAATTGCCTACCAGCCCCCCTGAACTAATATTGAGCCCTAACCCGGTTTGGCACTACATATGGCTTGTTTGGATGCTGGTGTCCTTTTCGATACTGATCATACAACTGCCTGTCGCCTATTTTGCCCTTGTCAGGCCTTTCGACAAAAAGTTTGAAATGAAGAACGTTATTTTCGAGAAAGGGATCTTCTACGGTAGTTTTATCTCCCGATTGACTAACTACACTCATGGCATCGTTTTTCAGCCATATCGGGGCAAATTATCAAACCGGCTGATGAAAAGACTGGTTGACGGTAAGTTCAAATATCAGGACAGGCTGTATGAAAAAAAGATCGACATGAGATCTTACGCAAACCGGTTTCAAATCGGCTTATGCTACCTTCTGGTTGGCAGTACGATCATCATGGTGGTGGGTATCATCCCTTTTCTCATCCATGACTTTATTCTCTATCCTGAATTTGCCGCTGCCCGAAACAGGTGATAAGTGACAGTTATATGGAATCCGTCAGTATGCCAACAGCTCCTCCTGAATTTCTCTTCAGCCCTAACCCCGTCTGGCACTACATATGGTTATTTTGGGATCTGGTCATGTTTTCAATACTGCTCGTACAGCTCCCTTTGGCGTACTTCACAATAGTCCGTCCATTTGACAGGAAATTTGAAATAAAACATTACACCCTCGAGAAAGGGATATTTTACGTCAGTTTTCTGATGCGGCTTTTCAACTATGTCACAGGGATTCTATTGCAGCCATATAAGAAAAGGCCGCTTAAAGGTATCGCTAAGAGATTTGTCAGGGGAAGATTTGACTATCAATGGGGCGTTTATGAGAAAAGCATCAACTTTCGCGCTCATGCTTCTAACTTCCAGATCAGGCTCTGTTACCTGATGTATTACAGCACCATCATTTTTTTCCTGGGGCTCCCGGCTTTACTGGTACATAACTTTATCCTGTACCCGGAGTTTGCTACGGCTCGCGGAGGCTGAGTTATATGGGGACTATGGGGAGTTTCGATAAGTATCGATATCGATAAATGCCCCTACCTCTCCCAGAAATCGGACCACCTCAGGATCAAACCCCATCGCAGGAGTTGGGATTTCATCGTTCGTGGCGATTCTCAATACAACCACGAGTCGGGTCGTAAGGCTAAACCGATTCCTGGCCAAATTTACCAGATCTTTTTTACCCTTCAGTTGATCAACTATTTCCTTCGACAACTCATAAATATCGACATAATCATCAGCAATCTTGTCCGTAGATAATATCCATGAATCATGTTTAGGTAATCGACCTCCCATTCGATCCCCTTTCCGCCTAATTTCACTTGGCGTAATTTCCAGGACATTTGTCACTTCTTCTGGATCAATGTCTCCGTCCAAAGCAAAGTAAACCCTGGCTTCATTAGTCGACATTTCAAATACCTCTTTATCTGGAACTACATGGAATGCTTCTTCCGGAACCTTTACTAAAAGCTCGCAGTAGCCAGAATGAATCCCAGTAGCCCAACCGTAATCTCTGCGGTCTGACAAAGTTGACCCATCGATATTCTCAGTTCACTAATGTGTAATTCAGGCTTCATTCCCAGTATTTCTTCAATCTGCCGCAGTATTTCATGCAGCTCATCAGGTTCAATACTGGGAAGACTCACATGCTGGGTACTGCCTTGAAAGACAAATGCCAGGTATGTCGCACCGTTTTCTTCTGCAACAAACTCCCATCGTAGAATGTCAGCAACTTTTAAGTGGTAGTCCGGGAAAAACAGTCCGAGGTTTAAATAGAGTAATTTATTATCGCCTGAAACTTTCATTGCTGTATTTCTGGCCTCAGTTATCAGTAATTATCGTGATAGAATCAAACGCATCAATCGAATTCTGACCTTTGATAATCTTCAGAGCAACTCCAATAAATTCAACAAATAAAAAAGCCCTGCAAAAACAGGGCAAAGCAGGGATAGTTGGTGGTCGGTCATGGAACCTCAATGCATAAAATGGCGCTTTCCATCACGGTGTTTTTCCAGCCATTTGATCAGCGTATCTTTTTGCTCTGGTGACAAAGAGGCATGAAGCTCATTGATCCTGGGTAACACAGTTCTGAAACTTTCATTAATGAATTGCTGATGCTGCTCAAATGCCAGGAGAAGTTTGGCTTCATCCATCTGATCTGATTTCAGTTCATTGATCACCATTGACCTGGTCGTTTCACGCTCTTCCTTCATGGAACTGCGAAGTTGTTTCACGTCCCCCAGTAGTTGATTCCACATTTCATTCTGCTGTTCGTTGAACTCCAGCTCATCGCTGACCTTCTCAGCCAGATAATCCATTCTCCCGTCTTCACCATGACGACAGGCAACCAGACCCAGTACCAGAAACATGGATGACAACCAGATCATTGGTTTCTTCAGAATTGAGGCTTGCATCGTTTGATCTCCTATAAATAAATCTTCCGGCTGTCTCGTACGCCGTGTGATCATCTTAAAACCCCTGCCGCCGGGGTTCTTTTCGGCGGAGTATCAGGCTGTATCACTTTGTAACAGCCTATCCTTATGATTTTCATAGATATTTATCCATCTTCGATCAAAGCCGGAAGAATCAGCATATGGACTGGAAAAATAGTCTGGTTATGATGCGTTCATGAACGTACTTTTGATTGACGACGATATTAACCTGGCAAAATTGCTCGGGCACTACCTGGAGAGCTATCAATGGCAGCTCAGGCATGCTGCGGCACCTTCAGAAGCTTACGCTCAGCTGAAAGAACACCAGCCGGATGCCATTATTCTGGATATTATGCTGCCGGAAGAAGATGGCTTTCAGGTGTGTCGCCGTATCCGGGAAAAATGGGATATCCCGATCATTATGCTGACCGCCAGAGGTGATGTTACAGACCGGGTGGTGGGACTTGAGCTGGGTGCAGATGATTACTTGCCCAAACCCTTTGAGCCTAGAGAACTAGTGGCCCGGATTCAAACGATTGTACGCAGACTGGGCAAAGCCTCAGAACGTTCGCAACCGGTAATCGAGAATGAGCCTCTCAATTTCAAAGGCCTGACCATCCATCCCCTGCCTCAGGAAGTCATCGTGGAAGGACAGAAAGTTAAACTCACCACTTCTGAGTTCAGACTACTCTGTCTCTTTGCTGCCAGTCCGGGAAAAGTTTTCTCCCGGGACGACATCATGAATGAGTTAAGAGGTACGGAAGTGGAGCTGTTCTCACGCTCCGTCGACATTACCGTCAGCAGACTCAGGCAGAAACTGAAGATGAAATCCCAACGCATGTTTATCACAACCGTCTGGGGCAGTGGTTATCGATTTACCGGTGAGTCCCTGTAATGTTGGGTATCTGGACGTCAAAACGTCACAAAAAACCACACAGTTTAAGTGTCCGCCTGACGTTGATATTTCTGCTGACAGGTATTCTGCTATTGGTGCTGGCCATCGGCGCATTCAGGTTTTCGGCTGAGGAACACATACAAACTCGATGGCGCGACATGCTGGTGGATTATGTGGCCATTATTACTCAGGGTATCAATCCTCCTTTTACAGAAGCACAAACTCAAAGTCTTGCTGAACGAACCAATACTCAGGTCAGCATACTATCTGATCAGGGGTACTGGATTCCTCAGCAGCCTCCTTTCAGCCTGGAAGACCCTCACTGGCGAACAACCCCGGATGCCGACCTGAAAATCAGTCGATGGCACGGTTACTTCATTCTGACCCGCCAGATTACTGGCGGCACCATCATTTTTTATGACAGGCCAATAAAGGGATTCAACTTCCTGACGCCGGGAAGCATGATTTCGCTTGGACTGATTGTATTGGTGGTATTCGGGAGCTTTCATTACGTGAAGAAACTCCTTCGCCCGATCAAAACCCTCACCTCCGCCGCAGAGCATATTCGGGACGGAAACCTGGAAGTCAATGTCCCTGCCCGGAGCCGGGACGAACTGGGCGTTCTGACAATGACCTTTAACAGCATGTCACAACAGATCAAGCACATGCTGGATGCCAAACATCAGCTACTGATCGCACTAAGTCACGAGCTCCGTTCTCCGTTAACCCGTCTGCGTATCGCCGGTGAGCTTCTACCGAAATCAGCCACGAGAGAGAGTATCATCAGCGACTGCAGAATCATGGAAAGCCTCATAGCGGATATCATGGAGGGTGAGCGGCTAGGCGCAAATTCCCTTCATTTGAGATTCGAAACAATTCAGATACCGAAGCTGATAGACGAGACCTGTAAGGACTTCCCCACAAACCAACAAAGCCTTATCCAGATAATTGGTGGCCCTGGTGTTTCTGTTGTTGGAGATCCGATTCGCTTGAAGATATTACTTCGTAACCTGATTCAGAATGCGTTGGATTATGGCAATGCGCTACCTGTCACTGTGCAATGGACATTGAACAGTGAGCAAGTGGAAATATCAGTTATTGATCAAGGTCCTGGATTTGATGACAGTGACTTGCAACACATCGGAGAGCCTTTATTCAGAGCAGATAAAGTCCGCAGGCATCATCAGGGAAATGGCATGGGGCTATACCTGTGCACATTAATCTGCAGAGCTCATAACGGTCGTCTTCGGGTCCAAAACCGCCCCTTATCTCATCAGGAACGATCCCCTCAGGAAGGGCAAGAGATCACCGGAGCGGAAATCACCATTGAACTTCCCATAGCCTCACCTGAAATCTGATAAAGCTCACTTTGGCAAACGTCCTTCCAGCGCCTGCATTCGCCGCATTTCAAAGTCATTGAACCCTAATTCCTCACGCATTATCTGATCCAGGTGTTGGGAAACATCCTGCGGCGAAATACCGGAGCGGCTCAAGAGAACGTCCTTTCTGGCCAGGTAGGCAGATTTCTTCTGCTCCCAACCCTGCTTTTCTCTCTCTACCCGAGCCATCTTATCAGCCACATCACTCCCAAGCTCCCTGGACACCTCCTGGTACCAAGTCCCCAATCCGGGATGCATCCCCTCTTTCTGCATCAATTGTTTATATCGTTGAATCAACAGTGTTTGCTCTCTATGGGATCGTTGCTCAGGAGAAAGCGCCTGTTCGAGATTCGCGGACATCATTCTGAGCTCGGATTCACCCAAGCCGGATCGACCAAGGCGGATCTGAGCCAGCATAAATTGATCGTAACGCTGCTCTTCTGCAAAGAATGCATCGACTTCCTCGGGACTGAACAGTTCACGCTGAAGTCTGCTTCTTTCGTCATGAAAGAGTTCTACCGATGCCAGTGCATTCTGTTCATAACGACCATGAAAGCTGGCTTTGGCCTGCTCAATCTCCGGGTGCTGCTGCAGACCATTAACATATTCCGAATATTCCCAGTATCGTTGCAGAAGATCCATCGCCTCAGAGAGTGCTGGTTCCTCCAATTTGTTTTCAAGATATTGCCGGGCAAGTCTCCAGGCTGATTCCTGCGGAACATCTTCGACGCCCATCAATTGGGCAAAATAGTCCATCACCTGGCGCAACTTAAAGGAAACCACCAGGCGCCCTTCCTCATTCACCTGCAATCCATCAGGAGGTTCAGTTCCCTGTAATACTTTGGGAACAGAGATTGAATCTAGACTAGCCTTGCCTGACTCCCACTTACTGGCCGTATTGTCAGACAGGGTATCGGCTTTTAATAAAAACGCGCCAGACTTAGCGCCCGCTTTGCCTGATGCCAAAATGTCAATCGGTTCGGCCGCACTTTCTGAGAGTACGTACTCGTGCACCAACTGCACCGTCATTATCCCGCATAACAATACCAGGATGATCGCGGAAACCATCAGATTATGACGAACTTCTGGCCGCTTCATTCTATTATCCTCCGACATTTAAACAGACAAGTCGCCGCCACCAGACATTCCAGTGGCGGTAACTCACCGATCGGCTACAGACCAGCGTTTTTCAGTCGATTTGCCTGAGTTGTATAAAGGCTTCTGACAAAAGAGGGGGTTATACCGGCAAAGTGTCCTATCGCATCGAAGTGACTCATGTAGTAGTTACCGACAAAATCGCCCAGTTTGTGCCCACATTGCGGAACCAGGCCATCCCACTGGTATTGATTATCGAACCTGGGCACAACCACATTGTCCAGAACTCCGGTGATTGCCCAGTAAACCGGATCAAAGATTTCCCAGAAAGTCGTGAAGTCGGCATTGGATCTGGCACCGATTGAATAATAACGAACTCCGTTGACGACCGTGTTGTCAGACTCAGCGACATCCCCTCGCAACCCCCCGTTGATCTCCATACAGTTCTGGCTTGGCAGGCCGGCAGGGTATTGCTGGTTAAACACTTCGACGTTTGCCGGGTTGGTGGCGGCTTCCAGTGCCAGGAAGGACTGCCACTGACGGGTTGGACTGTTGTAATCACCATCGGTACCGGAGGCACTTCCCCCCTCCCAGCCAAAGGTAAAGATCAGCCCGATAAATATCTCCAATAACTGCTCCGCGGCACTTCCAGAGGTGACTCCAAGATCTTCAACCACTTGCCGGCTCCATGGGGAAATATGCGTGCCTCGATTCATCCCCGCAACGGTGGTTACCGAGGCGACTTGCCCGGGCATCACAGCCGCCACATAGCGAGAAGCCAGCGCTCCCTGACTATGCGCGATCAAATTCACTTTTTCCGCCCCAGTGAGCGTCAGTATTGCCTGAACGTCAGTAATCAGTTCGTCGCCACGGACTTCATTGGACTGTAGTCCGCTGAGATTGGTGACATAGACGTCTGCACCATCCCGACGCAACGCATTGGTAATGCCGTACCAATAGTCAATTTCAAACAACCCCAGATCGAAGGTGTCGAATGACGTTGCTCCCCCCACCATAACGATGGGATAGCGGGTTGAGGAATTTCCAGCCTGAGCCGTAAAAGACAGCGCCAGCAAACAGGCCACCACAGCAGCAGTTAATGTTTTCATCCATTGATTCCTTGTTTGTTGTTATTGGGATCTTTTGATACTGCGAAGGCAGAAGATTAGGGGAATCTTCTCTTATCCGAATCACACATTCGGGTGATAGCCAGTCAGACTAAAGGGGTTCCGGCTCTATTGAGTTACAACACTGATCTCATTCGGCCAGCACTCCTTTTACGATTTCTCACAATGGCCCGAAACCCCTTTGCTATACTCGTAGAGTCTGTCTGCTGACCGAAGACTCCATATGTTCAACAACCTGTCTATTTGTCTGATATGTTTTATCGCGGGATTGGCGGCATCCCAGATACTGGCTCCGGGGAGTGCGATTGCTGAAGACCCTCAATATTTCCGATTCCAGGTAGTTGATGACAAACAACAGCCCGTCGCCAACGCGGTGGTAGAACTGGTTACCGACACGTCTTCCCCCCCTGCCATGCCGCAGGTCCGTATGGATCAGGTGAACAAGTCTTTTGTCCCACATGTCCTGGCTATCACCAAAGGACAATCTGTGTCATTTCCCAACAGCGACCAGATTCGGCACCATGTTTATTCTTTTTCGCCTCCCAAACCGTTCGAAATCCGGCTCTACGCAGGCACGCCGGGAGAACCGGTGGAATTTGAAAAAGCAGGTGTTGTTGTCCTTGGATGCAATATTCACGACCGGATGGTGGGCTATATCTACATTGGCGATACTGTCTATACAGGGACCTCTGACACTCGTGGAGAAGTCCTGATTCCAGTACCGGCGGACTTCTCTGCCGTCAGGCTATGGCACTCGCAACTATCACTCGACGGTCAGACGCGGTTGACGCTGTTAAAAAGCGAACTGAAAAGGGAGCTGTCCCCGGAAGGCGATCCTACTTACCAGCTTAAGCTTCCGTTAACGATTCGCCAGACAGTACAGCCAACAAACGAATCCAAAGACCTGCGCAATAAGTTCCAAAAGTTCGGCTCATAACTGGCTTATAACTGACTCAAAAGAATAAAAGGATACGATCAGTGGGAGTTAACCGCCTCGGATCACAGATATTGCTACTTACCACCGTGCTGGTTTGTGCAGTCTCTCTGACAGTGCTTATCACTGTATGGATCTCAACAGCCACCTACACCCAAAGACAGGTATCACAGGATATCGCTGGCGCCGTCAATGTTTTCAATCAGTTACTCAATGAACGTCAGAATCAGTTGATAGCCTCTGCCGAAGTCCTGACCTCCGACTTCGGTTTCAAGCAGGCGGTCGCTTCCAATGATCGGGCAACGATAGAAAGCGTCCTGGAAAACCACGGAGCCAGAATTGACGCCGACCTGATGTTTCTGATCGGTCTGGATGGTGAAATGAAAGCCTCCTATGGCGAGAGTGGAATTCGCCCTGGAACCTACTTTGAACCACAGCAATTGCTGGAAGAAGCTCTGGCAGATGGAGGCGCCGCGTCTTTTGTGGTGAACAACAACGAACTCTACCAAATTATCATTCTACCGGTAAAAGCACCTGTCCCCGTGGCATTAACCGGAATCGGATTTCGCCTGGATCAGGAATTGGCTCAGCAACTTCTGCAACTGAGCAACCTGAACATCTCCTTTGTAGACATGTCCTCAGACTCACAAAATGTATTGGTCAGTACACTGCGAGATACTATCCGCGAAGAAGCCCTGGCAGCCTCGGACTCCGTCGATATGACTTTCCGGCTACCGTTTCTCAGACATCAGTCATTCACCTCTAAACATCAGCCCATTACCAGTTATGAGGGACACCGGATAGAAGCCATACTTACCGTAAACCTGGATCAGGTTTATGAAGACTTCGACAAGCTTCGGGACACCATTTTCCTCATTACACTGACCACCCTGATACTGGCCATTTTCGGCAGTGCTCTGCTGTCCCGTAACCTGGCAGGTCCTCTGGCAGAGCTGGAACGGGTTGCCGGGCATATTGCCAAGGGGGATTATCATAACCTGCCAACCATTCAGTCGCGCACCCGGGAAATCAAGGCCTTGTTCCGTGCCTTTGTACAAATGCGCAACGATATCAAGCAACGGGAACAGCGTATCAGCTACCAGGCCACCCATGATCACCTCACCGGCCTTTATAACCGTCCCAGTCTGATGGAGCAGGTCGATGCCAAAATCAGATCAGGACAAGCGGCATTTATTGTTGCCAGTATCAACATCAATGGCTTCCGAAACGTTAACGACACCTTTGGTCCCCAGGTTGGAGACCAATGCCTGTGCGCAGTAGGCGAACGTCTCACACAACTTTCCCAGGAAGACTCCCTCGCCGCCCGATCCGGTGCTGATGAGTATTTCATAGTTCTTCCGGTGCCTCCAGGGGCCTCCCCCTACATTTTGGGCCCCCAGATTCTGGAACAGTTATGCGAACCACTGGCATTTAAGAACCTGCGCTTATCACTCTCCTTCAGTGCCGGCATATCTATTTACCCCAATGACGGTGACAACGCTGAGAAACTGATCCGCCGGGCCGGGATTGCGTTGGATAAGGCGAGGACATCCCGCCAGGACCTCAGTTATTACCAGGAAGGAGAGGAGGAAGCCCACCTGGACCGCCTGACTCTGCTCGACGACCTGAAAAGAGCACTCAGGGATGACGATGGCCAGTTACTGATGTATTACCAGCCCAAGCTTAATCTTCAAACAGGCCAGATTGACAAGTGCGAAGCATTGATCCGCTGGATTCATCCAGTGCGTAAGTTTGTATCACCGGAGCTGTTTGTCTGCCTGGCAGAGCAATCGGGGCTCATTGACCAATTGACCGATTGGGTGATCAATGCCGTCATAAGGCAATCATCTGCATGGCAGAAAGAAGGTATCCGGATCCAGATTGCCGTCAATATCTCTGCACAGGATCTTGAACGAGAAGAACTTTTACCCAGTATCTGCGCTCAGCTTCAGGACCATGACCTTGCGCCAGATTGCCTCAGCTTTGAGCTGACGGAGCGGGATATGATGTCCGATGCAGAAAAGGCCGTTTTACTGATGGAACGTTTCACCCGAGAAGGATTCCATCTCTCCGTCGACGACTATGGAATCGGGCATTCTTCACTGTCCAAGTTAAAACAGATGCCAGTCAGAGAATTGAAGATCGATAAAAGCTTTGTACTACAGTTGGAACAGTCGGAGAGTGATCAGATTATTGTGCGCTCAACCATTGAACTGGGGCACCGCTTTCAACTTAAAGTCATTGCTGAAGGCGTTGAAACAGAAAACGCCGTCGGCATCCTCCGGGACATGGGGTGCGATTATATTCAGGGTTACCACCTGGCCAGACCTATGCCGCCAGAAGACTTTCAAAGCTGGCTGCTGCAACAAAACTCGTTTGAAGCCACCAGACCAATGACTTGATCCAAAGAGGATGACGCTCGAACCTCCAGTCATCTCTAAAAAACCAATATGGGCATAACGCATATGTGTCGGACTGCAGTACATTTTTTCTTACTATGTTGCGCAGCCACTGGAGTTCAGGCTGGCGAAGGAAAACTTCTCGGTACACCGGGCGTGACCCAACTGGAAGGTAGCGGCGGCGGAGGCATTGTCCCCTGGGCAACCATGGCAGGTTATGCCAGCCGTGACGAAACAGCTATATCCGGCTTTGCCACTAGGGTCAATGTGGACGACTATCGCCTCAGCGTCTGGGGAGCGGCAATCAATTTATATGATCGGGTTGAAGTCAGCTTTGCCCATCAGAATTTTTACCTTAAGGGCGCCGGTTCGGAGATCCGACAGGATATTGCAGGGCTGAAAGTCCGACTTTCCGGCGATCTGGTTTACACCGATTGGCCCCAGATCAGTGCCGGAATTCAGCACAAAATGCTGGCGGATGACACCATCGCTGACGCTGTCGGCGCCAAAGATTCCAATCACGGAACAGATCTTTATGTTGTGGCCAGTAAACTCCATCTGGGTGCGATTGGCGGCTACAACGCCTTATGGAGTTTGGCCGGCAGAGCAACCAAGGCCAATCAACTGGGCCTGCTTGGTTACGGTGGTGACGACAAGGACAGCTACTCGCTCAATCTGGAAGCCTCAGTCGCTGTCTTGCTAAGCCGCCAGTGGGCACTGGGTGCCGAATACAGACAAAAACCGGACAATCTATCCTTCGCCGAGGAGCAGGACTGGATGGACCTCTTTGTCGCCTATCTTCCCAATAAACACATCAACGCTACCCTGGCCTACGCGGACCTCGGCGATATCGCCGGCGCCGACCATCAAACCGGGGTCTATCTGTCCATTACCGGGTATTTCTGGTAAGGAGATGTTCCTGTGATGACTCGCAATGCCCCAGCTATCCAAGCTTACAACTCCCTGTCGATCCTTCGCGTTATGCTGACCGGTCTGATCGGAATCATGCTCACAGCCTGCGCTCATCAACCTGCCACCCCTTCGCTCTATGATTCGCTAGGGCAAAAAACGGGGATAGAAAACATTGTGTCCAGATTGATCTATGAAATCGGGGATGATCCAACAATCCGCCCCTACTTTGAAGACTCAGACCTTGACCGTTTTCACGAAAAGCTCAGTGAACAAATCTGCGAGGTCAGCGGTGGTCCCTGCACTTACTCCGGGGACAGCATGGTAGATGTCCATACCAGGATGAACGTCAACGAAGCCGATTTTAACCGTTTGGTGGATTTACTGATTGCGGCCATGGATCATCAGAAGATTCCTCACCCAACACAGAATCGACTGCTATCAATTCTGGCGCCGATGCGAGGTGATATTATTTACCGTTAACGATGACGGTTTACCAATAGAGTGGTCGCTTACCAGTGCTGTGGCCTCATACCGATATGGTGACACTGACCATCGGCAATCCTTCGACGGAGTCAACGATTGGCTGATGCTATTGCTGGATAGACCATTCATAAGATAGCCATCACCCCGGAATAATGTCTATACTGCGTCACTTTTAATACGCTGAACTAACAATGACTTTCTCCAAGGAGCTGACAACATGGCAGGCACCAGCCTACTGGCCCTGATAGACGATATCGCCACCCTACTCGACGATGTCTCCGTAATGACCAAGGTTGCGGCTAAAAAAACTGCCGGAGTATTGGGAGATGATCTGGCACTCAACGCACAACAGGTCACCGGAGTTAAGGCCGACCGTGAACTCCCTGTTGTTTGGGCCGTCGCAAAAGGCTCTTTTAAGAATAAATTGATCCTGGTCCCGGCGGCTTTGGCCATCAGCGCCACAATCCCCTGGCTGATCACTCCCCTGCTGATGCTTGGCGGCCTGTTCCTGTGCTTCGAAGGGTTTGAGAAGCTGGCTCATAAGTTTCTCCACGACCATGGCGAGGATGAAAAACACCACAAGGAAATGGTGGAAGCCATTGCCAAACCCGAAGTGGATATGGTCGAGTTTGAGAAGAAGAAAATAAAAGGGGCCATTCGGACTGACATGATACTGTCGGCAGAGATCATCGTGATTGCTCTGGGGACAGTGCAGGAGTCGGCTTTCGGGATTCAGGTGGCAGTGGTATCCACAATCGCTCTGTTAATCACCATCGGTGTGTACGGACTGGTCGCCGGCATCGTAAAGCTGGACGACGCTGGACTTTATCTGATGCAAAACACTGGTGAGGACGGTTGGAGCAAAACGAAATTCCATATCGGCAAGTTAATTCTGGCGTTTGCGCCCAAACTGATGAAGACGCTTTCAGTCGTGGGTACCGCTGCCATGTTTCTTGTTGGAGGGGGAATTCTGATGCATGGCATTCCGGGGGCGGAAGAGATTCTTCATCACGCAGCAGAGTATGTTGCCGGACTACCCGCTGTAGGGGGAGCCATATCCTGGGTAATACCTTCTCTGATCAGCGCCGTCGGAGGGATTGTTGCAGGCGGTATCACACTAGCCGTCGTCACCCTGATCACCTCGTTTCTTCCTTCCAAAGCTGCGGACTAAAGAACGGGCATCAGGCAACGCAATTTAAGGAAGCGGTAATAACCGCTTCCTTATGGTCAACACCGGTTAACGGTTTCTCGGTTTCGCCTGATTCACTTTCAGGTTGCGCCCTTGTAAAGCCAACCCATCGAGTTTCTTGATCGCCGCTTCGGCATCAATCTGACGCTCCATTTCAACAAACCCGAACCCTTTGGATTCTGCAGTAAAGTTGTCTTTGATAATCGTTACATTAGACACGGCACCATACGCTTCAAACAAATCCTTAAGCTGATTTTCTGCAATCGTATATGCCAGGTTACCTACATATATGTTCATAATGTTTTCTCTGTCATTCGCGCGTTGTTCTGTCAGCACCATCAAAATTCAACGCACGCAATGCACTTCGAAGGTGAACGCCCCTCGGGGCAAATTCAATGCCGCCGATATTCCAGTATCCGTCCTTTGAATTGTGGGGAGATATTCTCGTCGGTCTTAATAACTGTCTGGTGCAGGGAATAGCCCAAACGCTGCATTTCTCTGCTGAAGCGCGAATGGTTTCCGCGACCGGGATCAACAATGATCACTTCACAATGTTGACTGGCATGACGCTCGATGAAATTGGAAAGAGTCAGGACGTGACCAGACTCATATAGCAGGTCACTGCCGATAATCAGATCGTACTGGCCAAGAACTGATTCCGTGTCTTCCCAGGCGGTACGGACAAAAGGTATGGTTGGCCCCTTGTTAAGCAATACATTCTCTTCGAGAAACCGCCCCGCTTCGGGATGATAATCGGTAGCGGTGATATTACCCCCGCGCTGATTGAGGACCAGGCTCGCCAATGCAATACCGCACCCCACTTCGAGAATGCGTTTTCCCTCAATGTCATAATCGACGATATAGCGGGCAAGGACTTCACCGGATGCCCAGATGACACCAAACAAAGACCAATTAGCGGATGATATTCCGAGCTTCTCGGCAACTTGACCGACATCCAGAAACTGTTGGGTATCACGCAACGACCGGATGTGGATATCGAAGTTATCAAACTCCAGGGTTTGATAACGGAGTCTTACTGACGACATATACCTCCTGCCCGATCATACGTAGCCAGCCGGGATCAGGAGAGAAAATGCCACGCAAGTGCGTTCATCCTACTCCTTATCCAGTGGATGAGCGAACTATTTCATCGGTATTGAGAAAAAATCATCTACCAACCGGTTTGAATTACGGTAAAATTCGGCAAATTTTTAGCAATTCCACGGAATATCTGATATGTCGATCACAAAAGACAAGGTTGTACAGTTTAACTACATCCTGAAAGACGCCAGCGGCGAACAGCTGGAAACCACCTATGATGACGAACCGGTCACCTATCTCCACGGACACGACAACGTCCTGGCAGGATTGGAAGAAGTGCTGGAAGGTAAGAATGCAGGTGACAAGTTTGATGTCACTCTCCCACCAGAAAAGGCTTATGGTCTGCCACAGGAAGACTCCATCAAACGCATTTCCAAGAAATACCTGAAGCATGCCGGCCGTTACAAGGTTGGCGATACTGTGCCAGTGAAATCAGATAATGGCGTACACCTGGTAACGGTCAAAAAAGTCGGTCACTCCATGGTAGATATTGACACCAATCACCCGTTCGCCGGCAAGACTCTGACCTTCGAACTTGAAGTCATGGATATCCGGGACGCAGAGCCTGAAGAGATCGAACACGGCCATGTGCACGGACCTGGCGGTCACCAGCACTGATCATCGCAACAATCTCCGGAGCAAAACTCCGGAGATTGTTTTTCACGTCAAACGTCCTGTAATTTCAGGATTTTGCCAAATCCAGATTACAGAGCATCCGATATTTCTGTCAGAATCGCCGGATCATCAATAGTCGAAGGCACCTGATACTCCTCCCCATTGGCAATCTGTCTCAAGGTTTTTCGCAGAATTTTACCGGAACGGGTCTTCGGCAGGCGGTTGACGACAATTGCCTCGTTAAAGCAGGCAATAGCACCTATCTGTTGGCGCACAGAGGCAATCAGCTCCTTCTGCAGTTCTTCCGCGACGATATTGACACCGTCTTTCAGAACCACCAACCCCATAGGTCTTTGGCCTTTGAGATCATCATTGACGGCAAATACGGCACACTCTGCCACCGCCGGGTGAGCGGCAACAATTTCCTCCATTTCGCCAGTGGACAACCGGTGCCCGGCCACGTTAATCACGTCATCGGTACGGCCCATGATGAACAGGTAACCGTCCTCATCAATATATCCGCCGTCACCGGAAACATAATAACCATCGAATGCGTTGAGATAACCTGCCCGGAACCGTTCAGGGTTGCGCCAGATCGTAGGCAGACAACCAGGAGGTAACGGCAGTTTGACCGCAACAGCCCCCTGCTCACCAGCCTGACAGGCATTGCCTTCAGCATCGAGGATTTCCACCAGAAAGCCCGGCGTGGGTTTGGTGGCTGACCCCGGTTTGGTTGGGAGTTGCTCTATTCCCACAGGATTACAGGCAATGGCCCAACCCGTTTCAGTCTGCCACCAGTGATCCAGAACAGGGAGACCGGTTTGTTCCTGCAGCCACAAGTATGTGGGAGGATCCAGCCGTTCACCGGCCAAAAACAGTTTTTGAAGGGAAGATACATCATAGTCTTTCAGTAATTTGGCATCCGGGTCTTCTTTCTTTATGGCACGGAAAGCTGTTGGCGCTGTAAACAGGGCATTAACGCCATAATCCTGAACCACTCGCCAGAAAGCACCTGCATCAGGCGTTTTTACCGGCTTACCCTCATAGAAAATTGTCGAACAACCATAAATCAGCGGGGCGTAGACAATGTATGAATGACCAACCACCCACCCGACGTCAGAGGCAGCCCAAAAAACCTGTCCTGGTTTCATGCCGTATACCACATCCATGCTGTAGTGCATCGCCACTGCATGACCGCCATTATCCCGGACAACACCTTTGGGTTTGCCCGTGGTTCCTGAGGTATAGAGGATATAAAGCGGGTCAGTCGCTTTAAGTGCCACAGGGGCAGCTGGCTCAGCCGCATTAACCAGCTCATACCAGTCAAAGTCTCTGCCTTCCACCATCTCCGCCGCTACCTGAGGCCGCTGCAGAATAATGCAGGCATCCGGTTTATGAGTCGCCTGCTCAATGGCGGAATCCAGTAGCGGCTTGTAAGGAATGACTTTGGACACCTCAACACCACAGGAAGCTGAGAGTATCAGTTTGGGCTCTGCATCATCTATCCGAACCGCCAGCTCATTGGCGGCAAAACCTCCGAACACGACGGAATGAATCGCGCCAATCCTCGCGCAGGCCAGCATGGCAACAGCTGCCTCAGGCACCATGGGCATATAGATAACCACCCGGTCACCTTTCTCTACACCTTTCGCTTTGAGAGCTCCAGCAAAAGTCGCCACCGCATCACGCAGTTGCGAGTAGGTATATGAGCTTTTGGTATCGGTTACAGGCGAATCATAATACATCGCCACCTGTGCGCCCCGACCTTGTTCAATCTGATAGTCCAGCGCCAGATAGCTGGTATTCAGTTCTCCATCGGCATACCAACGATAAAACCCTTCTTTGTCCTGCGACACACCCTCTTCGGGTGACCGGTACCATTGAATGCGTTGACTTTGGGACAACCAGAACTGGTTGGAATCTGACAGAAAGTCCTGCACAGCATCCTGGTACGACGCGTAATCCGGATAGCTGGCATGTCTGGATGAATTGTGGGTGGGCTGCTCGGCGGACAGCGTCGCGCCGTCGTTGTGTACGACTGTGTTGTGCATGTTTCGACCCTTTTATTGTTTTTTAAGGTTAATTATTGCGCACCTATCAGTGTTAGTTTCTCCACATGCAAAAGAAATTAGACCTTGGGTGAATTCTGCTCAAAAACCAGAATTGACTTGATCCTGATCAACTTTGATCCCACAGGACACTCCAATGGCAGCGCAAAACAGCCGCCTCAGATTCCCGCACAGCCAGTAGTCCTGTGGCTATACGGGCGTCCTGTCAGATCTGCAAGAGTCTAGCGATTCACATCTACCAACAGACGACCACGAACCTTACCACTGAGAATCTTTTCCCCGTACTCCACAACTTCAGATAAACCGATCTCCTCCACCAGCTCACCGAGACGTTCTGCTTTCCATTCCTGACTCAGGGCTTCCCAGGCACGCAGCCTTTTCGGCATTGGGCAATAAACGCTATCCACACCAATTAGCCGAACGCCACGCAAAATAAACGGAGCTACCGACGCAGGAAAGTCCATTCCCTGGGCCAAACCACAGGCCGTCACCACCCCGCCATATCGAGTCGTGGCACAGACGTTGGCTAGCGTATGACTGCCGGCCACATCCACAGCTCCCGCCCAACGCTCTTTGCCTAACGGACGACCCGGCTCACTCAACACGCTACGGTCCATGACTTCAGTTGCCCCGAGTGACTTCAGATAGGCTGTTTCAGATTCCACTCTGCCGGTACTGGCCACGACGGAATACCCCCTTTGTGCCAGCAGAAACAACGCGATACTGCCAACACCTCCTGCCGCCCCTGTCACCAATATTTCCCCGGCATCCGGCATCACACCCTGCTCTTCCAGTGCCTGTACACACAGCATGGCGGTATAACCGGCAGTTCCGATGATCATCGTCTGACGCGATGCCATTCCTTCCGGCACCTGAAATAGCCACTTGGCCGGCACTTTGGCTTTTTGCGCCAATCCTCCCCAATGAACTTCCCCAACCCCCCAGCCATTCAGGAGTACTTTGTCACCAACCTTGAACTCATCGGATTGGCTATCAGACACCGTGCCTACAAAATCGATGCCGGCCACCATAGGAAACTTGCGGACCACTGGACTTTTGCCAGTAATGGCCAATCCATCTTTATAGTTCAGAGTGGAGTATTCCACATCAACAGTGACCTCCCCCTCCGGTAGCGAAGCTTCATCAATATCCGCCAGGCCGGCACTGTAGGTATCATCGTCTTTATTGATCAGTAAACCTCGAAACATGACATCACCTTTATTTAGACCGATCGTCTAATTAATGAGTTAAAAAAAACCGGATATTGCTCCGGGTATTCACGCTCAGTTCAACGCTTGACAACCATGCCGTCACAGGTCCTATGGCGTCTTATCAGGCCTGATCAGACTGTTAATAAAATAGTCACCAAACTGCTTCATCGGTTGAGTATCCAGTTTCATACGCGCTCTGAGTACCGCCCCTTCCCAACCAGTCCAGAAGCAGGCCGCCAGGATATCAGCATCCGCTTGTTCATCCAGCTCCCCGGCCTCAATAGACTGGCTCAGACACTTGGCCAGGCGCTGCTCCCAATCACGCATGGTGGCGTCAATTTCTTCTCTGAGAACTGCTGGTAATAGTGGCATTTCCTGTCCCATGGTACCCAGCAGGCAACCCCTGCGAAAATCGTGTTTCTGCATCCACACACAGGCACCGTCTATAAAATTCTGAAGACGCCGCATAGGACTGTATTGTTCATCCTTGAAGTAGCCATCGAGGAGTCTGGCAAAAGACTGGCCGTAGGCATTCAGCACAGCTTCCAGGAAGGCGTCTTTATTGGAAAAATAATGATAAAAAGACCCCTTGGGCACCCCGGCTCTCTTCAGAACCTGGTCAATACCGGTGGCGGTGGCTCCCTTCTCAGTCAGCAACACCATTCCCTCCCGGATAATAGATTCACGGGTCGCCTCGGGATTGCTTGATCCAGCCGGAGGACGCCCTCTGCGCCGTGTTCCCTGAGGAACTTTTGTAGATGAGAAGGTTAACGTCATGCAAAGAATATTAGACCGACCGTCTAATTCTTTCAATCAGGTAAATCGCTTCATCAGAAATCGCCATAATCAGACAAGAGCGATACTGAGAATTCCCAGCAGGATGAATACAGCACAGGCAGTCCAACGCATCAGGTGCATTGGTAACCTCTGCATGATCCAGTTGCCGGCAAGTACCACCGGAACATTGGCAATCAACATTCCCAGGGTGGTTCCCAGGGTCACGAGTAATAAGCTTTGATACTGGGCAGCAAGAACGACCGTTGCCACCTGAGTCTTGTCACCAATTTCGGCCAGGAAAAACAACACCGTCGTTGCGACGAAAGCACCATAACGATCAAGAGATCCAGAAGCCCCTTCATCCTTATCGGGAATCAACACCCAGAGACCAACAAGGATAAAGCTTCCGCCGATCAACCAGTGTTCCCAGCCATCCGGGACAAATTGCATCGCCCAGACTCCCAGCCAGGCAGAAACGGCATGGTTGATCAGAGTGGCAACAAGAATCCCCAGGATAATCGCATAGCGATGTGCAAACCTGGCAGCAAGAAAGAGAGAGAGGAGTTGGGTTTTATCGCCGATTTCCGCGATAGCGACGGCAAGAGTGGAACTGAAAAGGGCTTCCATTAAATAACCTCAGGTGGGAATCAAACCAAAGACAAACGCCACTGCCCACCTAGACCAGTGCCACTTGTCTCAAGTCTCATCAATCCTCTTTCAATGAAAGCAGGACGTCTGCACCATGAACATTGAGGTTCAAGTTTGTTGATACAGACTCCGGTCATTTGTTGCCCGGCTGATTACTCCCTCAAGAGCCAGCGCACTTTACCATTAAAATCAGAAAGTCATCAATACTGGGATCTTAACAATAGTGATCAGTATTAACTTCATCAACATCATAATCCGGCATTAAATCAATGCCTGTACACAGTGGTATAAGAACAATTTTATCTATAAGTTCTTCACCGATAGCATCACTGATGTATTATCGTCCTCTGGTCTCCCGGTCCCCTCTTGCTGAATCTCAGGTCTGTCAAAGGAAATGCTCGAATCACATCTTTTTTGGTTTCTCGCTGCAGTGGCTTTGTTTACAGGGTTTGTAAAAGCTGGCGTTCCAGCACTCGGAGCATTGATATCAGCAACAGTTGCCCTGATGTTTCCACCGAAGGACGCTTTGGGGATTACCTTATTGTATTTGCTGACCGGAGACCTGGTGGCAGTGAGTCTCTATTGGCGACAGGCACACTGGCAAGAGCTGAGAAAGATGATGCCGACCATACTGGCCGGTATCGTGGCCGGCGCAGGTATCCTGCTGCTGTTGGATAACAATAGTCTGGGGCCTGTCATTGGTATATTGATACTGATGCTGGTCAGTCTGGAACCTTTTCGCCCCAGGATTACACAATGGGCGCTGGATCATCCTGGAAAGGTCAGAGGAGCATCAGGCGTTCTTGCCGGTATTACAACAACGGTCGGCAATGCCGCAGGCCCTATAATCTCTCTTTACCTGCTTCTGCTGAAGATCGACAAGCACGGATTCGTCGGCACTTCCGCCATATTTTTCTTCTGTGTGAACTTGACCAAGATACCTGTTTACGGGGCATTGGGCATTTTCAAGGACTACTACCTGCTCACCTACCTGAGCACCATTCCGCTGGTTCTGATTGGCGCTTACGCAGGTAAACGATTTCTTAAATGGATCCCACAACTATGGTTTAACCGGGTGATTCTGATCTTTACCGCGCTGGCCGGATTAACACTCGTAGTGCGGCCGTTACTATAAGATAGCGGCATACGTGCGTTGTCATGAGGCCGTTGCCTTGAGACCACTAACCGGACGATATGGTGGCCAGTGCAGCTCTCACCGGATACCCAGAAGGCCCACCATAAACGGGATATAGAACAAGGCGATCATTGTGCTGACCAGCGTCAGCAAAGCGACCCTCTGTGGATGTATGTTGAGCAACGCTGCAATCACGACAGAATTGGCCGCCAGAGGCGTAATAGACACCAGTAATATGGAAGCATGTATCTGACTGCTGTACGCCTGGAAAAACCAGGTATCCAGACTCACCAGAATAACCGCCAGTATGGGCCAGCTGACGAATTTCCCAAACATGACCAGTAATGAAAAATTCAGGCTTGCCGCCTCCACCTTCAGGCGGGATATCCCCACCCCGATGATCATCATCCCCAAGACTGTATAGGCGCCGCGTATGTTCTCTACCAGAGGCCCAAACAGTTCAGGGATATCCTGGTTCGAAAGATTCAGAGCCAGCCCCGCCAGGAAGCCATACAGAGACGGTAAGCGAAGCACTTTGAAGAAGCTTTCGCGCGCAGAATAACGGCCATTGGCGGCCCAATAGAATCCCAGGGAGTTTTCATATAAGGTCACCCCCAGCATGGCGATGATATACAGCCCAACCTGATCGGCGGGAAACAGGATCAAGGCAACTGGAATCCCAAAATAACCTGTATTGCCGGTTCCCACTAACAGCGCCAGGATATTGGCCCGACTATCCCCCAGCACCCGCTTGCCCAGATAAAGAAAAGCACCACCATTAAGTGCACTCAATCCCCACATCCATAGCGGGACAAGAATCACTGCCGGGGAAATCTCTGCCTGAACCGTGCCCGTGAATATCACGATCGGGGTAATGATATAGATCATCAGTCCGGCAAAGTGACGGCTCTCAACCTCAAGAAAACGACCACCAATGAACCCCAGCCCTATCAAAAGATAAAGCGGAATGAGCTGTACCAGTAAGGTGAAGAATACATCCATCGGGGTAGGCCAGACTCACTGCAGAGCAAGATATACCCAGATAACTGCCAACGGGACCATTAACAGCAGCGGCAGAAAACGGGCGGCAAAATCCAGCTGGTCAGTATAGGACTGACGCACAATATCCGTAATTCCCGGCTCCCAGAGCTTCCCTCCCTTGGGGTGCTGTTCTTTAGGCTGTGCCGTGATTCTGGTTTCAGCCAGTATGCCACTGGCAATAAACGCCTTGGAAATCTGATTACCATTCGCCACATCCGCGGCAACGCCCTGATAACGCTGCCTCAACCAGCTGATAGGTTCTGACTTGGCACAGACTTTCAGGGACCGGGACAAATCCATACCTCCCTGAATACAGAGCCCCAGGTTCAACAGATACTGATATACGCTGCGAGCCACCACCAATGAACGGAATTGCGGCAGTCTGGCTGCCAGTCTCCAGAACCTGGAATCCGGGGCCACCCAACCACCCATTGCCGGTGAGGCCGCAAGTACTCCCACTATCAAGAGTAATACCAAAGTCCCCACTCCATACCATAACGACGTGGATACAGGGGATAGAACATAGGCCAGATAGCCTCCGGTAAAAGACAGGATTCCCCAGAGTCCCGCTGTCCAGCGCATTAGACGTCCCGTGGGCTGACCAATCATCACGTAATATTCACAGAGTCTGGCAAACACTTCTTCAATTTTCAGGGTTGCCAGACCAAATTGAATAAATCTCAGCTCCCAAGCCAGAAACAAAGGAGCCTCTTTCATATGTTCCAGAAGCGGCTTATCAGGTTGCTCACGCACGGCGTTAGCCAGGCCGGCCAGTGATTTGGCAAAGCAATCCGGCGAGATATCGGCCACGTTATCAAAAATTTCGGGAAACTTGTCCCCGTTATGCAAGGCTTGGCCAAGATTGGCAAACAACACGGCCCGGTTACTGGCCAGGTAGGAAGAGTATGACATTAAAACAAACGAATCCTGTTCTGCAGGTTAACTGCAAAACAGTATAGAGACGAGACACAAAAAAGAAAGGCGCCTTTACACGCCTTTCTTTATCAGTCGGTATCCAGATCGGTTGAATCTGACATATCGGACATGGCAAACGCCATTCCAGTCGTGTAAGCAACACGCCGTGTACCGATATGCTTCAGATATTTCAGCCAGACTTTTTCATGCTCAGTCAGAACGGGCTCTTCTCCGTTCATAGCCTTGACGAAACGGGCTTCTGCGTCAGTGCTGGGGTCACGATTACCATTGGTCAGCTCCTGATAGGCAAAGCCGTTACGCTCAATCAACTCAGCTTCTTTCCTGGCAAAAATACCGGACCGGGCCAAGCCCCGGGGAAAGTTTTTGTTGTCGTAAAAAACTTTACTGCTGGCAAAGTCTTTCTGGTTCATAACAAGGCTCCTCATCCGTCTAGCAAGAAGCAAAAATCTTACAAACCTGAAACACCGGGAGGCCATAGGCTACGAGGCTTCCACCGGTTTTCAGACGACCTAAATATGACCATAGTCTATTTGGCGCGATTATGTGCAAACATCAGGGTCAGCACAACAAAAAAAAACGCAAAAATGTGAAAAAATTGTGGTTTTTGCGAGATGCTATGAATTTCGTCTTACGATTGGATGACAATAGAGCAGATTTTGAGGAATGTCTGGCGCAGGAATGAGGATAGTGTATGTCGTTATAAAGAAGCCTGTGTAAC
This sequence comes from Hahella ganghwensis DSM 17046, assembly GCF_000376785.1. GTDB lineage: Bacteria > Pseudomonadota > Gammaproteobacteria > Pseudomonadales > Oleiphilaceae > Hahella > Hahella ganghwensis. The sequence goes on along the minus strand of NZ_AQXX01000139.1, from coordinate 77,935 downwards.
CACTACCCTTCCATCACCACAGCCATGACATCAGAGTCCACACGCACTTTCTTAATGACGTCCAGCTTGGACAAACGACGTTTCATATCATGCAGGGTTAATCTTTCAAAGATCTCATTAACGGTCTGATTGATCACCGACCAATTTGCATGAACAGTACAAGCCTGCATGACGTCGCACAGGCGGTCTTCATCACAGCAGTCGGTCAGTGCGACACCACCTTCCAGCGAGCGAATGACTTTGGCGAGACTGATATGATGTGCTGGAAAAGCCAGACAATAGCCCCCTTTGACGCCACGCTCAGAGCGAACCACACCACCATCTACCAGCTGTTTCATGACCTTCCTGACGGTTGGAATTGCCAGATTGGTCTGTTCTGCCACCTGGTCCAATTTCACCAGCTCCCCTCCCGGGTCTGCCAGGGATGAGGCAATGAGCAATCCGTAATCGGCTAGTCGGGCCAGTCGTAACATAGGATAGTTCTCTGATCATTTTAGGTTTCTGGAAGCTTGAAGCCCTTTGATTCTAACGCGTTTCCCGATTGATTACCAATTTGGTATTGATTTAAACGGGCGGTTTAAGTACCCTAGCAACCAACTCAAGAATTATGAAAAAACTCTGACTCAGAGCGGGACGACAACTTGTTGAACCACCCATGATGATCACCAGATTCAAGATGACAGTGAACACAGGAGTGGAAAAGGATCGTCAGGCAATGACTCGGAGTATTGCTGTGACTTCGGATTATTGATCTTAGCGGGATTTATTGATCCGGGCAGCAAACTGAATGTTGTGAATGTCTTTGTTTTTGCCTGTCGGAAGCAAAGCTGACAAGTGTGAATCAAACCGTTATCCGCAAGTGGAGTAAACCCATGGCCACCCCGGAAAATTCCGTCGACCAATACATCAAGCGCGAGTACGAAGCCGGCTTTATTACCGACATCGAAAGCGATGCGCTCGATCCAGGTCTGAATGAAGACGTTATCCGCTTCATCTCTGCCAAGAAAAACGAGCCTGAGTTCATGTTGAACTGGCGCCTGAAGGCCTATCGTGAATGGCAACAGATGGAAGAGCCGGAGTGGGCGCACGTTCACTATCCCAAGATTGATTACAACGATATCATCTATTACTCCGCGCCCAAATCCCAAAAAGACGGCCCCAAGAGTCTGGACGAAGTTGATCCGGAACTGCTGAAGACCTACGAAAAACTGGGTATCCCATTGCATGAGCGTGCTGCTCTGGCAGGGGTTGCCGTCGATGCTGTATTCGACAGTGTATCGGTTGCCACCACCTTTAAAGAAAAACTCGCTGACGCCGGCGTGATTTTCTGCTCCATTTCTGAAGCCGTTCAGAATCATCCGGAGCTAGTGGAAAAGTACCTGGGTAGTGTGGTTCCCACCCGGGATAATTTTTTCGCCTCACTAAACTCCGCTGTTTTTAGCGACGGGTCCTTCGTATACGTGCCCAAGGGTGTTCGCTGCCCAATGGAGCTTTCGACTTATTTCCGTATCAACGCTGCCAAAACCGGCCAGTTCGAGCGGACTCTGATCATCGCGGACGAAGGTAGCTATGTCAGCTATCTGGAAGGCTGCACTGCGCCAATGCGCGACGAAAACCAGCTGCATGCCGCGGTTGTCGAATTGGTGGCACTGGAAGGGGCGGAAATCAAGTATTCCACCGTTCAGAACTGGTACCCGGGTGATGAAGAAGGTCGTGGCGGTATCTACAACTTCGTCACCAAGCGCGGCCTCTGCGCCGGGGCTCATTCCAAGATTTCCTGGACCCAGGTCGAGACGGGCTCAGCCATCACCTGGAAATACCCGAGCGTTATTCTCAGAGGCGACCACAGTGTGGGCGAGTTCTATTCCGTGGCCCTGACCAATAATATGCAGCAGGCAGATACTGGTACCAAGATGATCCACATGGGGAAAAACACCAGGAGTACGATCATCTCTAAAGGCATTTCAGCCGGACGAAGCGATGCTAGCTATCGTGGTCTGGTACGTGTTGGCCCCAAAGCCGAAAATGCCCGCAACTACACCCAGTGTGACAGCCTGCTGATCGGTTCCAAGTGTGGAGCCCATACCTTCCCCTATATCGAAAGCAAAAACAACAGTGCCGTCGTTGAACACGAGGCCACTACTTCCAAAGTCAGTGATGAACAGTTGTTTCTATGCCGCCAAAGGGGCATTGATGCAGAACGTGCCGTTTCCATGATCGTCAACGGCTTCTGCAAAGAGGTATTCAAAGAATTGCCGATGGAGTTTGCGGTAGAAGCCGGCAAACTTCTGGAAGTCAGCCTGGAGGGCTCGGTGGGATAACCCTGCCCGGCCTGAAAGAATTAGCAACAAAGTTTTGAATTCAGACTGAAAAGCGTTGCCGACGGCTCAGATACAGGCAGCGAACAAAGATAACGGGATCAAATATGTTAAGCATCAAGAACCTTTACGCACGAGTCGAAGACAAGGACATTCTCAAGGGATTGACCCTGGAAGTGAAACCCGGCGAGGTTCACGCCATTATGGGCCCAAACGGTTCCGGTAAGAGCACCCTGACCCATGTACTGTCAGGTCGCGATGGTTATGAAGTGACCGAAGGGGAAGTCAGTTACTTCGGTAAAGACCTGCTGGAACTGGAGCCTGAAGACCGCGCCCGTGAAGGTATTTTCCTGGCTTTTCAATATCCCGTAGAAATTCCAGGCGTCAGCAATATTCAGTTCCTGCGCACCGCCATGAACAGCATTCGCAAATATCGTGGGGAAGAAGAACTGGATGCCGCTTCATTTCTGAAACTGGCCCGCCAGAAAATCGGCATGGTCAATCTGGACCCCGACTTCCTGAAGCGTGGAGTCAACGAAGGATTCTCCGGCGGCGAAAAGAAACGTAATGAGATCATGCAGATGCTGATGCTGGAGCCGAAACTGGCTTTGCTTGATGAAACAGATTCCGGTCTGGACATTGACGCGCTGCAAACCGTTGCCAACGGTGTCAATGCACTGCGTAGCCCTGACCGTGCCGTCATTCTCGTCACGCACTATCAGCGCCTGCTGAACTATATTGTGCCGGACTATGTACATGTTCTGGCCAATGGACGCATTGTGAAATCCGGAGGTCGCGAGCTGGCTCTGGAACTGGAAGAAAAAGGCTATGGCTGGCTGAACATTGATGATGAGAAGAGCGTGGCCTGATTCCGTGTAACACGAATCACCCGGAACACGGATTAGACTGAACAGATACAGGTTAGATATGTCAACGCGCACCAATCCTTATCAAGAATTCCACCAGGACTGCTTCAATGCAGCCAAAGCCTGGGGAGACCAACTTCCTGAGGGCCTGCATTGGCTGAATGCCGAGCGTCAACTGGGGCTGGAACAGTTCGAACAAATACAGTTACCGACTCGTAAAACTGAAAACTGGAAGTACACCCCGATAGCGTCGATTGTCCAGGGCAATGTCCTGCAATTAAAAAGTGCGGCGGATTCAGCCCAGGTTTCTGGTATCGACGGTGATTTTTACACGATTACCCTGTTGAACGGCGAACTGCAGTCAACACCGGAGATTCAGGATCCCGCATTACAGCTAGTCCCGTTTGCCAATGCCACAGCAGACCAGCAAAACCTGATCAAAGCCCATCTCAACAAGACATTCGGTATTCAGGATCATCCGTTTGCTGCATTGAATGCCAGCACACTCCAGGACGGCGTGCTGATTCATATCAAGGCCGACAGCAAACCACTGAAACCAATACAGATTGTTCACGCCAACGGCAGCCAGGATGAAGGCTTCTCAAGCCATAATCGGGTACTGATCGTGGTTGAGCAGGGCGCCAAAGGTACCGTGCTGGAAACCTTCCTGGATACAGCAGGCAAAGTGCAGATGCGCAACGTCATCACGGAAGTATTTTTGGCAGATAACAGTCACCTGACCCATTACGCTCTGAACTCCGAAAGTGCCCAGCACATTCATACCGGCGCAGTTTTCGTGGAGCAGCAGGCAGGCAGCCAGTTTATAGAACACAACTATGCCACCGGCAGCGCTCTGAAGCGCCGGGATATCCAGATCAAACTGCTCGGCCCGCAGGCTGACTGCAAACTCTTCGGTGCCTATCTGATCGGCGGCCAGTCACACGTGGATTACCACACCGCTATCGATCATGTTGCTCCGCATTGCACCAGTGAAGAGGTTTTCAAAGGCATTATCACAGACCAGGGGAAGGCGGTATTCAATGGCCGCATCCATATCCACCGGGATGCCCAGCAGTCCAATGCCAATATGAGCAATAAGAATCTGCTGCTCACCAACACGGCCGAAGTCAATACCAAGCCTGAACTGGAAATCTACGCTGACGATGTCAAGTGTGCTCACGGAGCGACTGTCGGACAATTGGATGAAATGTCCCTTTACTACTTCCAGACCCGCGGCATTTCCAAGGCTGATGCGAACCGGATGCTGAGCCATGCGTTTATCGAAACAGTACTGAACGAAATGGATATCGACACTGTTCATGCCCATGTCCAGCAGTCCGCGGAAGAGTTTTATCAACATTGCCAGGACGGCGCTAAATAGCAGGCAGGCCGGGAGAAAACAGATGACTCAGGCAATTAAGCGGCCTTTTGATGTAAACGCAATTCGAGATGACTTTCCTATCCTGAATCAACAGGTGAACGGTCACCCACTGGTTTATTTTGACAATGCCGCCACCTCTCAGAAGCCTGAGGTGGTGATTGAGGCCATGAACCGCTACTACCGAGAAACCAACTCAAACGTTCATCGCGGAGCACACGCTCTGAGCGACCGGGCGACGGGTGAGTTCGAAGCAGCGCGAGATCAGGTACGCAAATTCCTGAATGCTCCTTCTCGGGAAGAGATTATCTGGGTACGTGGTACCACCGAAGGCATCAATCTGGTCGCCCAGAGCTATGGTCGATCCAACCTCAAGACCGGTGATGAGATCATTGTCAGCCAACTGGAACACCACTCCAATATTGTTCCCTGGCAGATACTGGCACAACAAACTGGTGCCAACCTGAAAGTCATCCCTATCAATGAGCAGGTAGAGCTCGATATGGCGGCCTTCAAATCGCTGTTGACCGAAAACACCAGGATTGTGGCGGTTAATCATGCCTCCAATGCCATGGGGACCATTAATCCGATCAAGGAAATCACCCGCCTTGCTCATGAAGCAGGAGCCATCGTTGTGGTTGATGGCGCCCAGGGCGCCCCTCACTTGGAAGTGGATGTGCAGGATCTGGACTGTGATTTCTATGCATTTTCAGGCCACAAAGTATTCGGACCCACCGGTATCGGGGCACTTTATGGCCGCAAAGAGCTTCTCGACGCCATGCCGCCCTACCAGTCCGGCGGCGAAATGATCGAAAGAGTTTCGTTCAGTGGCACCACCTTTAACGAGCTGCCTTTCAAATTCGAAGCAGGCACCCCCGCCATCGCGGAATCCATTGGCTTGGGCGCCGCATTGAACTATCTGGAGCAGTTCGATAAAGCACAGCTCAAGGCCCATGAAGACCAGTTACTGCAAACCGCCCTGAAGCTTTCTGCCGATGTTGTCGGACTCAAGCTGATCGGCAAAGCTCCTGACAAGGTTTCGGTCTTTTCATTTGTGGTAGACGGATTGCACCCAAGCGATATGGGAACATTGCTGGACCAACAAGGTATAGCAGTACGCACAGGGCATCACTGTGCACAGCCTCTGATGGAATATCTGGGCATACCCGGCACCAGCAGAGCGTCCTTTGCGTTTTACAACACTGTAGACGAGGTTGAAAAACTGTTCGCCGCCCTACAGAAGATAGTAAAGCTATTTCGCTGATTGATTTGGGAATGAAAGAAACAGCAGGAGATGCACTTAGTATGAGCGCGCAAACCTTTACACCAGAAGTGGGAGTGCGTATTACCCCGTCCGCGGCGGCCCACATTCGCAAACAGATTGATAAGGCGCCGGGAGCAGAAGGGTTTCGTATTGCCCTGAAACCCAGCGGCTGTTCCGGCTACATGTATGTCGTGGACCTGGTTACCCAGCCTGGGGAAGACGATCGCAAATTTATTGTCGACGGTGATATACCGATTTATGTCGACGCCAAGAGCCTGCCTCTGCTCAATGGAACGGAAATCGATTTTGTTAAAGAGGGCCTGAACTCCATGTTCAGATTTAATAACCCCAATGCCGAATCCGAATGTGGATGCGGTGAGAGTATATCCATCCGACAGGAAGCCTGATTTCATCAGATTCCCTGGTAACTGGTTTTATTTATTCGATAGACTCTTTTTCGGCATACTTTTTTCTTGAGATAAAGGCAAAACATGGAACGCGAAGTCGTCCTTACCAAACGCGAATGTCCAGCCCGACTGGTGCCAGCCGGGACCGAGATCACGATCCCGTCTGACACCTTTGTGACGATTACCCAAGCTCTGGGGGGCTCATTCACGGTAGTCGTAAATGGCAACCTTGCCAGGGTGGAAGGCAAAGACGCGGATGCTCTGGGCAAGGATACCGCCGACTTCAATTTCGATGACGTCAAAGACGGAGAGATCAATGAGCGGCATGTCTGGGAAGCGTTAAAAGCGGTTTTCGATCCGGAGATTCCCGTGAATATTGTCGACCTGGGACTGGTTTACAACGTCTCCATCGGCAAGGACGGTGATAATAATCACGTTTATATCGAAATGACGTTGACCGCCCCCGGGTGTGGAATGGGTCCGGTCATTGCGGATGACGTCAAATTCAAGGTCAGCCGGGTTCCCAATGTCGACAGCGTGAATGTTGAACTGGTCTTTGATCCTCCCTGGAACAACGATATGCTGAGCGAAGAAGCCAAACTGGAACTGGGAATGCTTTAGCTCTGTCATTCCAAGAATTCGCATTTCCAGAACACTCTGAGAAGAACCCCCCATTAACCGAATTGACACAGAGAAACAGATACTTCAATGACTGCCGTAGCTGACATCACTATTTTCAAGTCCAACCCACTGGGTACCGATACCACCCTGGAAGAAGTGAAAGAAAACTTTGAGTTTCTCGATGACTGGGAAGACCGCTACGGCTACGTTATCGACCTGGGGAAAAAAGCGCCGGCCATGCCTGAAGAGCATCGCACCGAGGAAAACTATATCCATGGCTGCCAAAGCCAAGTCTGGTTTGTGCATTATTTCGATAAAGAGCACAACAAACTGTATGTTCTGGTAGACAGCGACGCGATGATTGTCAGGGGCCTGGCAGCTGTAGTCATGATTGCCTTTAACAGCCGATCTCCCCAGGACATTGCTCAATTCGACATGGATGCCCTGTTTCAGGACCTGGACTTATTAAAGCACCTGAGCCCTACCCGCGGTAACGGCTTGCGAGCAATGGTAAAGAAAATTCAGGATACCGCACGTCAGTGCGCGCAAGCCTGAACAGATTCGGGACTAGCGCTACAACGGTTTTAGTCGGGATAAATACTAGAGTGGCTTTATTCTGGGTGTGCCGGAATATGATCTACAGCGATTTTCGCAAGTTGGGCCAGACAGCATTTTTATGGCTTTTGGCCTCATGATTTTTTGACGCAGCAACCCGATTTCCACCGGCCGCCCTAGCCCTTTCCAGCGCCTGATTCGCCCGTTTGATCACCTCATTCATGTTTTCCTGGCTCTGCTTTTCCGCGCAGCCAATGCTGATGGTGAAGTTTGATCGATAGCTCCTCGGTTTGATGTCTTCGACGGCCTGCCGAATTCTTTCTGCCAGGATGACCGCCCCATTCAGCTCAGTCGAAGGCAGGCAAATGATGAACTTACCACTCCCGTAGCGGCCAAAAATATCCACTTCCCTTATTACATTGGTGACTGACTGAGCCAACACAGACATGGCTTCCTGTCCGGCCTCCGGCCCGTGATCATCATATATGCGTCGAAAATGATCTCCGTCAAGCATCAGAAAACTGATGGCTTCCTTGTATCTCTCACAATGTTTTACCATGCGAGAGGCTTCCTGCTCGTTGTAAGGCCACTCCAGAGCATGGGTTGTGTGATCGTGTATGGTCGCATCCTTGAGCCTGAGTTGCACCGTTCTCAACTTCCAGGCCATTGCTGAAATAATCAGCAGCAGAACAATACTGGCCCAGAGAAACGGAGAAGTAATCAAGCTTTCACTCATATTTTGGGGAGGCCCCTAAACTATCATGTCTTTCAAGGTTTTAGTTTAGACTATGCAACACAAATCGCCTCCCGGACTGCATCTCAATGATGAGTCAGACACATTGGCTATATATGAAGTCACAATTTCTCAACTATACTTTTTCAAAAAAGTTCGGGCCATAAAACATAAGCCGTATACACACCACAGGCGTGATAGATGAACCGTAAGACTGACCTCTCCGAGGCAATTCAGTATCTTAAGCAGACGCTCCCTGAAATGAGCAAGCGTAAGATTCCCACTACCCCGGAAAACTACGCTGTCTGGTACGAATATACCGTTGGTAAGAACCTGGGGTTGAAGTCTCACGTATATGAGTTGGATAAAAAGCAGTCCGAGTATACCGATGAAGTCAACGCTGAGCTCTACGAGAAGTACATCCTATGCAGCAGTGAACAGGCTGAAATCAATAAACTCAAGGACAGTGTCCGCAAGATAATCACTGAACTCTTGGACAACCTTGCCGATGAGGGCGAGCAACTGTCTGACTTTTCCAAAACACTGCAACAGTTTTCAGCCCAGATCCAGCATGTATCGACTTCCGACGGGCTGCAGGAAATGATCAAAGAGCTTTTGACGGAGACCCGTAAACGGGAACATGCGACCCACAACCTGCAGCAGACTGTCTGCAGCATGGCCAATGATATCAAGGACCTTCGCCAGGAAATGGAGCGCCTGAATGAAGAAGCGAACACCGACTCGCTGACCCGGGTCAAAAATCGCCGGGCCTTTGATATAGCGTTGGATAAAGCTGTTCACCTAAGCGCTCAGGAACAGGCACCTTTATCTGTCATCCTGATTGATATTGATTGCTTCAAACAATTTAACGATCAGTTTGGTCATTCTATCGGGGATAAAGTATTGCGCTACGTTGCCTCCAGTCTGACTCAGTGTGTCAGAGGCAGCGACGACGTTGCCCGGGTAGGTGGAGAGGAATTTGCCATTCTATTGCCTGATACAAGCTACGAAGGTGCCATGTCTGTGGCAGAAAACTGTCGGCTGAAAATTTCCAAACAGCCACTTTCGGACAGCAAAGAAAACAAGAAACTGGGCTCTCTGACAATTTCCGCTGGCGTAGGCAGCTACCAATCGCGGGAAAGCATTGAGGATTTGATGCGACGCGCAGACGCATGCCTTTATCAGTCCAAGAGAAACGGCAGAAATAAGGTTACCGGCGAAAAAGAACTCGAAGGCAACCTGTCTGAGGACTTTACCTGGATATAGCCAAGCCCTTTCCCCTTCTCTTTCCTGTCTCGGATCTGTTCTAGCCGGGCAAGTGATCTTTGATAATTTCGTAGATCTGGGGACGATTACGGGCAATCTCGTCCGCGCTCAAGCCTTCCAGTGAGTGTGGATATTTGAGCCAGGCTTCCGTTTCATGAATAAAATAATCAGGAACACGACCGGTCTGGTTACGACTGGGTTTGTAGTAAGGCACGGCAACCCGGATATCCTCAGGCGTGTTCAATCTAGCCCGCTTACGCAACTCATCGATAATGGCTTCTATTGAGCGCCCGGTATCAAAAACATCATCCACGATTAACAGTCGGTCATGGCTTTGCACGTTCTTGACCAGATAATTGAGCCCAAACACTTTGACCTGGCGGCTTTGCTGGTCAATGCCGCTGTAGGAAGAGGTACGAATGGCGATATTGTCAGTTGTGATACCGTGGAAGTCGAGAAACTCCTGTACCGCAGTGCCGATGGGAGCCCCTCCCCGCCAGATGGCCAGCATAAACGTGGGTCGAAAGCCACTGCTGATAATTTTTGCCGCCAGACGATAGGAATCTTCCAATAGCCCTTGTGCTGTCAGGTACTGTTTTTCGCTCATACGTGGTTACACATCTTCTCAATAACATTATCCGGGCCTTACGGCCCAACACTTAAATGGGACCTGCCACCTTAATCGCATATTGTAATCGCATCGGGTGGCGGGAAGGCAAATCCGGCGGTATATTACTGCGCCCGGACCCTGCTTCAATGTCGCATTTTTTTTGCAATCCGGTATATTCACTCTCTAATTCGACTTTGGCAACCATATGGCTATGAAAAAACGCTATCTTGATGAAGAATCACTCATTCTCGATGCATTCCGCCTGGGCGTGAAAATATTCGAGAGCGGATTCCGCCCCACTTTCATCGTCGGGTTATGGCGGGGTGGCAGCTCCATCGGTATTTATGTTCAGGAGTGTCTGCAGACCCTTGGCGTGGAAACGGACCATATCGCCCTGAGAACCTCCTACCGGGGACAACCCTACTATCACAACATGGTTGCCTCTCCGAACACGGAAATCCGTGTACACGGCACCCAGTACCTGCTGGAAAACCTCAATGCAGATGATGGCCTGCTGATCGTTGACGATGTTTTCAGTACCGGCCTGAATATCAAAGCGGTAGTGGATAAACTGGAACGCAACTGTAAGCGCAACATGCCAAAAGAAGTCCATATTGCAACATTGTGGGAAAGGCCCGCGTTCAACAAAACCACCCTGAAGCCTGACTATTGCCTCCACACCACGGATGACTGGCTGGTATTCCCATACGAGCTTAATGGCCTTTCGCTGGAAGAAATCAAACAGAACAAACCCTACGTCCTGCCAATTCTGGAAGAATGCCAAAAAAGCTCCTGATCGGGGCTTTTTTTCCATCCGGAAATTTCTTTCATCCTGATTGCATCCAAACCCGGTCTCTCTGACGTCTTAATGATTGAATACTTCAATTATTGTGAGGAGAGATATCGTGAACTTTAAACCCATCGCCACTATTCTACTGTCTATGAGCCTTGCCGCCTGCGCTTATACCGGAGGCAATACTCCTGTGAATTCCCACGAAACCTCTGCCGGCACCGTACTGACAACCCCTGAAGGCAAAACACTCTACACCTTTGATAAAGACCGTGATGGTCAGTCCAACTGTTATGGTGAATGTGCCGCCAAATGGCCTCCCTATCTGGCAGGTCAGGATGCACAACCGGGTGGAGACTACAGCATCATTGTCCGTAAAGACGGAAGCCAACAATGGGCTCACAAAGGATCACCGCTGTATACCTGGTTTAAGGATACAGGACCCGGTGACGCTGCAGGCAATGGCCGAGGCGGTGTCTGGCACGTAATTCCGTACGAAACCCCGAAACGTCAAGGCGGATATGGCGGAGGCGGCAGTTACTGATTCCGGTCTTGTGCCAGCCCACTCCCCCGATATTGTTCTTGAGGGGTAGATAAACCTTGTAGTAGACAAGTATGATGCGTACCTGGATCTGCTGCACCGCCAGCAGATCCCCATTGTACTTATCCACGTTTAGGGCAGGGATAACACTGAAGGCAGAAATCGACCCAAGAGCAAGAAGACAGGAAACGACTGAGGTTCCACTGTTTGGAGATCTGGATGATCTTTTCCGGCGCATTGCCCTGTCAGACAGAAAAGCCTTTGAGGCTCTTTACCACAAGACTTCCGGCAAACTCATGGCCGTCATTGACAGGATTCTAAGAGACCCCCATGAAAGCGCCGACGTGCTGCAGGAAGTTTTTGTCAAAGTCTGGCATCAGGCGCAAACCTATGCAGGAACGGGTTCTGCCTGGGGATGGCTGACGGTCATGGCACGTAATGCTGCGTTGGACCGGCTGAGAAGCCTGCAACGCAAACCGGAAGATACCAGGGAAGACACGGATCTTCTGTTACAGACAATGTCCGACAACCTGAGCTGCCCCGCTGACAGCCATGGACTGCAGCAATGCCTGTCACAGCTGTCGCCGGATGCCCGTGAAGCCATATTGCTGTCTTATGTTCACGGATACAGTCACAGTGATTTGAGTACCAAAATGCAAAAACCTTTAGGCACCCTGAAAGCCTGGATCAGAAGAGGTCTGCTGGAGTTAAAGAAATGTCTGAGTGCGTAAGATATAAAAACCCGGAGGTCTGCGACCACCTGGCTGCACAATATGTTGCCGGGCATATGACTCCGTTGGTACAAAAGCGCATGGAAACATTGCTCAGGGTCACGCCTCAGCTCCGACAAGCCGTTGCGGACTGGTCCGACAGCTTATCCCCGCTACAGGCGGATTTACCTTCTATGCAGCCTCCAGCTCAAACCCTGGAGAATTTGCAGAAACGCCTTTTCCAGGAGACTTCGCGGGAGTCACACAGATCAGCAACCGAAAGCCGGTCTTTCTCGCCTTCTAACATGATCTGGAAGTGGCTGGGACTTGGCAGTGCCCTGGCCAGCCTGATGCTCCTGGTATTTGTTGTTACCCAGCCTGCCGGCACAGAGTGGAAAGCGCGGGGCGCTGATTATCTGGCTCCCATGCAGGCAATGACCAATGCTGATGACGTTGTTTTCGTCATCAGCGGTTACCAGGGCACAGCGTCCGGCAAATCATTCCTGACATTGCAGTGGTCAAAACAGGCCGACCCGGCTCCCGAGCAGGAATTACATCTATGGGCAGAAGACAGTGAGACCCACGCCTACACCTACCTGGGTGCACTCCCGGAACCAGGAAGTTCTTGGTCTTTATCCAAACCCGGATGGAAAGCTTTGACACAGAGCAGCCGATTACTGGTGAATACGAACTCTTCGCAGCTTGATCCCAACCGATTGGTGTTCCAAGGCCCCTGCCTGCAGCTGAAAGAGTGGTCACAGACCTGATCCCAGACGCTCCCGGATCAACCCGGGAGCCAGTCGACACACCGGCCCTTGACAATCAAGACTTCCATTGAGCCAATAGACAATCCACGGTTGCAGCAAGCCTGATAGAGTCTTCGGGGGTATATACTGGGCTTTTTGTCTGCCCGGATAACAGGCATTCATTGACATGTGTCGCTTCAAAGTGCCACCCATTGCCCGGAAAATCGAAAGAATACCATTCCGCTTCTTCCCCTTCCCTGTAATACCTCAGCGACCTGGCTGCAAACCAGTGGCTGGGGAATTCAATATAACCTTTACTGCCACTGATTACCGCAGTATTGGGCAAATATCGGTCGATTGAAGCGGTCAGACTGGAGGTTCTTCCCTCCTCATGTTCAAGCCAGATGTCTTCATAAAGATCGACTCCCGTTGCACCTGTCTCAACCCGGGATTGAACTTTCTTAACATCCCCCAGCATCAGTAGCGACAGAAACAGCGGGTAAATTCCCACATCCAGCAAAGCTCCACCACCAAGCGCGGGATTCAGGAGTCGGTGCGAGTCAGGGACGTCAGCCGCAAACCCGAAATTGGCCTGCACACTTTTCACTTCACCTATTCGCCCTTGTCGAACCATATCCACCGCCTCAGCAATGGCGGGGTTAAATCGGCTCCATAATGCTTCCATCAGGAAAACGCCAGCCTTGTCGGCAGCTTCGTAGAGAGCTTCCGTCTCCTGCAGTGTCAACGTCATGGGCTTTTCACAGAGAACGGGAATTCCGGCCCTGATCGCTGTCATCGCGGCGTCATAATGATGGCTGTGAGGGCTGGCAATATAGACAATATCCACCTGCCCCTTCTCCAGCATATTGTCCAGTGAGGAATAGGCATATTCCAGGCCAAACTCCCCGGCAAAACTTTCAGCGTCTTTCTGCTGGCGGGAACAAACAGCCTTTAATATTCCCCCTTGGCTATACTGAAAGTCTTCCACAAACTGGCGAGCCATGTTGCCGGTCGACAATATCCCCCATCGAATCGCACTCATTGCAGTCTCCTGGTCAAACAGCATTAATAGCTGTCCAGCATAACCGAGGAGACGATGCCTTAACAGGTTATCCTTGCATAGGAGCAGTGGCGCTTATATCTAACGACTCTATTATCTGGCGTGAATACAGGTTCACCACAAAGTTAACGTTGTTTTCGTTGTAATTCATATACGAGCTGCGAATAAAGTTCCATTTGATCTGAGCCTTCTTCAGCAGGGTATTGGTGGCTGTATCTACGTAATCTGTATTGATGAGCAGTCCAAGGTTACGGTCAAACTCTCCGGCCAGAATATCAAGAGTCTCTTCGGGGTCTTCCCCCTGAAACACCTGACTGATATTGGAGGTACTGCGGGCCGAGTATTTCGTCATCATGACAGCCATGGTAAAGGCGGAATGCCTGGTTCTGATAATCACATCCGGCAATTTGATCTGCTTTTGATCTATCACCAGTTGGTAAAGGCGTCCAAGCGCGGTGCCAACATCGACATTCAGTTGCGCGAGTTGAAACACAAGCTGCAACTCGTGATATCCGAGTGTTTTAAGGTCATTGATATTTTGTGACAACAAAGATTTGTATTTAACCCAGTGTTCCTGGGTTTGGCTAAGTGTCGCCAGATATTCCGGGGAGTCATGCCCTGCTGAAAGTCGCTTGATCAACGAATCTATAGCGTTCTCTCCTGCGGCCATTCCCTCCAGTAAATGTTTGTCGCCCACATTGGCGCTGAAATTATAGTAGTCGGTCAACAGCAGATAGGTCTGAAGACGGGCCTGATGAATTTTCTGAAGCAACTCCTCACCACTTTGAGCGGCCAGGCTGTTGACGGAAATCAAAACTCCGGAAGAGAACAGTAGAAAACAGAAAACGCGGGATATCCAGCGCTGAAGATAGCGGTTGAAAGTGCAGTACATGGCGGTCTCTCATTCGTCTTTTATTTTTATTGCTCGACTGATCGATAAGGCAGAAGGCCTCTTGAGCCATTCTGCCTGTACAAAGCATAACCGGACTTACAACACTAACCAGAGCCGAAATGTAATACAGTGTAATATTTCAAATATTCAGTGCAGATTACCGGCTTTGAGACACCATATATTCAACGGCTGATCTGAGCTGCGCGTCCGGCAACCCCGGGTTCCCTCCCCGGGCTGGCATCACACCTGTAGATCCCGAGTATCCTTGAGTTGCATGCTCGATTAACACTGGCAATCCTTGCGCGATTCTGGGCTGCCACTGCTTTTGGTTTCCAATCATAGGCGCGCCACCAAGCCCCTGCTGGTGACATACCCTGCAGTTGGCTTCCCACACTGCCTTGCCAGTTTCGGAGATTTCCTCATTACCACGGCATCCGCTAGTAACGACAAAAGCCAGGATAAGCAGAAGTTTCACGCTTCCTTTCCGACCTCTGAGCCTGGAGCTCATGCAATCCTCCTTATCCAATCTAAATATCACGACCCGAGTGGCACCCGGATAACCACGCCGCCCATCACATCACCGACTTTGAAGTCGCTCCGCGGTGTGTCCTTATGTTCGTTGTGACAGGAAGCACATACGGGAGCGACGGCAATATCCGGATATACCGCCGTAAAATACTTTTGCCCGCCCAGTTCTTCCTCGCTGTAATAGTTTTCTCCTGGGTTATCAGAGATAAACTTCAAACCAGTTTTTTCCACTTCTGTTACCGGAGCATTCTGTTTATTGATCGGCCACAGTGACTGCAGTGAATAACTGAACTCATCTGTCTTGCTTGCCACCATTTCTGCACCGAAGCGGAACATTTGCGCTGGTAGCGGCAGGGCTTTTTCATCCATAAAATGCTCGCTGGCCTTAATGACTTTCTCATCCTTGGCCAGACGATTGACCACTTGTTTCGTGTATACCGCACGGTCAGATTCCATAACTTTGTGTAGTGCATCCGTAAACTGTTGCGGTGATATTCCTTCTGGCTCGCTTTCACAGCCACTGAGAATCATTCCGGAGGCAACAGTCAGTCCAAATGTTGTAGCCTTCATCATTCCAGAAATTGTGGTTACCGGTTTCAGTTGTTTCATGTGTTTATCCTCTCACCTTTTTAGCATTAACCCGACAGGAGCTGCCGAAAGAGAATCCACGCTCTGCGTTTTATTACCGGCCTTCTGACGAGGCCGTGTTTGGAAGTGGTGGTTGCGCGCCCGATCTATGAAAACATCTATGGCAACCGCCTATATTTGATGTCCGTCCTTTTTCCTGGCTACCAGCCCTACCGCTCTGTCGCCCATTCGATACTTTTCACATGTACCGAGGGCTGACCATTAAAGTTGCTCCTGATCAGTTCAGGATCAGCCAAGGCATCAAGGACAAAGGGAAAACCGTGACAATCCATACATACTGAACGAATCATTTTCTCGTTAGGGCGCAGGTTGTCATTCTGGTTGTGCATCACCTGTACAGCTTTGGCTTCCAGCTCAGAACCTTCCGGCTTGCTCCTTTGCAACCTGGCCCCCTCCAATCTGGGCATGTGACAGGTAGCGCAAGTCACTCCGGTTCCTGGATTTCCCTGTCCCGCCACTTCAAGCTCATGCAATAAGGCGTGGGGGGACGCCTGATAGTTCAGAGAGTGCTCATCGTTATGACACCCCAAACAACTTTCCACAGCCGCTTTTTGGGCATCAAACCGATGTGCCCCGTGACAGGTTGTGCATGAGAGTTCAGTGTCAATGGACTCAAGCTTGAACGGAAGCCGCCCCATGGCTGGGGTCATAGGTGACAAAGGTAATTCATCACTCACTGCCAACCGCATCCCATGCTTACCCTGCATAAAGGTTTCTGCTTCCATCTGATGGCAGGTTTGACAGGCACTCAGGCCCGGTTTCTCCACCCAGTCATCAGCATCCTTCCCCTGGTGACATCCCTGGCAACTGATCCCCGCCTGGGCATGAGCCGTTTGCAACCAGTCATCCAGAATCGCCGAGGAAACATCCAAAGATGCAGGATGATCCGCACCGGCCTGGGTCATAGGTTCGACAAAGCCTTGTTCTGCGATGACTTGCTCAAGCAGGTTACGTGCGGGTTGGTGAGGATTTACACCAAGCGCCGGCTGATCGGCATGCTTGACCAGAAAGTCCTCATACAGGGCCTTATTATCGTGGTAGTTATGACAACCTGAATTCAGACAATCGGTAAACGGCACGTTTTCATGGGTAGGACGTTCTTCTGCAATATCTTCATGACAGTAGAAGCAGAAGTCTTCGGGCAGCGTCACCCCCATGGCATGGGTTTCGTCTTTGCGATGTTCAATGTGACAAGTTGCACAATAACGAGCATCGAGTAGGTCAACACGGGCAGCATTGCGCGGATCAGTGAATTTGGATTTCGGATGACTGTCTTCTGCCAGAGCCAACTCCGCACCATGGCAACTGGTACAGGCCTCCTGTATCAGCTCGACACCACCAAAGGGCGCCACATGACAGCTGTTACAGGCCAGCTCAATCTGGTGATGGCCGTCAGTCGTCTCACCAATCAGGTACCGCGCATTCTGATCTTTGGCAAATAGACTCCAGCCCCAAAAAACACTGAGCAGAATACTGACGCCCCCCCAACTCAACCACTTCATTCTGCTATCTCATTCTGCATCAACAAGATCTCCGGCCGCCGACCTGTCAAAAGTAATAAACACTGAGAATGTGTAAGCCGAGCAATACCGGTAACGGCCACAGCACGACAATATGCAGCCAATACATCCATGCTCTGACCCGCTCCCCCAGTTGCCTCCCCATCCGGTGCTGCCAGGCAATCACATAGGTCGTTAAGGCTCCCAGGGCAGCGGCAGCCAGAAAGTCCATCATCAGCCATCGGTTCAGATTGTGTCCCAAGGCGATGCCGGTATGGATAAGCAATGCAAACAGCGCCAGAACCCCCAATATCACATGAGCCAAACGCCAGTAATCGAAAGCTCCTCGCGCACCTTTACCAACCGAAAAAAAGCGGACCCGTTTGCGTAGCGACAGGGCCAACCCCACAAGAACCAATCCCAACAAAGTAAAGCCGGATATTTGTTTATACAGGCTGTCACGCCATAGAAAATCAGGAGGCCACAAGTTCTGCACAGAATCCTTGACTCCGATTGCAGGAGCCACTGTAAGCAGCGTAGTCAAAATCAAAGCCGCGATCCCCCAGGCTGTATGGGAAGGCCCAGCTTTAATGGGATCAGCCTTGCGAGGGGCTCCAATCAGTTCAGCCAGTAAAGGTTTACAACTGCCGCATACCGTAGATGCGCCTGTACAGGCTGCCAACGCTTCAATCGTGGTAGCTCCGCCGTCTATGGTTGAGCTCAACGTTCCTCTGGGAACCGCCATGCACTGGCAGACCAGGGCATCCGCCGGCCACTCACTGACCTGTCGACTCTCCTCTTGCTTCCAAAGCAGACCGGTACGTCGAAATGCCAATCTCTGCCAGGGCCATAAATAACGCTGGGTGGTTACGGCTTCCAGAAGGCGATTCTTTTCCTGCCACTCCCCAACGGCAATAACCGCCAAGAGACGACCATCCCGCATAATAATCTTGCGATAATGCTGCTGATCACTGAAAACCAGCTCATTGACTCTGGTCTGCCCTTCCAGTTGCTCCCATGAACCAATACTGGTAACTGCCAGACCAGCCACCTTCAGTTGACTGGCCATCATAGAGCCCCGATACAAGGCACCTTCGTCACAGATATGAGCCGCCGCCACCGCCGCCTGTTCCAAACCCGGAGCTACCAGCCCGTATACATGGCCGTTATGTTCAGCACACTCGCCGACGGCATAAATATCAGGATCAGAAGTCAGCATGGCATCATCGACACGAATACCGCGACCGACTTTAATCCATGCAGACCTGGCTAATTCAACGTTAGGAACGATACCGGCTGCCAACAATACGCTATCGCAGGGGATCTCGGTTCCGTTTCGCAACAGGATGGAGGAAACTTCGGTGTCCCCACGGATTTCTGCCAGTCCACTTCCCAGCCGTACCCGAATCCCCAACAAACGCAGATAATCGCTGACACGCTCCCCACCCCGCTGATCCAACTGACGGTTCATGACGTGTGAAGCCTGCTGTATGACTTCAACTTCAGTACCATCTCTGGCCATCGCCTTGGCAGCTTCCAGGCCGAGCAAACCTCCACCGATCACCAGCAGCTTTCTGACTCTGGCCCGTCTCGCCAGCAAAGCCTCGGTATCACTCAAAGAGCGCAGGGAATACACCCCTTTGAGCTGAACTCCGGGAACACTTGGTATATAGGCGCTCGATCCCAGAGCCAGGACCAGCTTGTGGTATGAATGCCGGCGCCCATACTGATCTGTGATCTGCCGCAATGCCGGATCAATCGCTACCACCCTACACTGACTGACGTGAACTACTCTGCTCATGGATCTTGCTGAGAGGCGCAGATCAATATCGCTTAAACGAATGTCTCCTGCCAGAAGGCTCGAAAGTCGAACCCGGTTATACGGCTCCCAGCGCTCCTCACCAAACAGCCAAACCGGCCGCTTCAGTTGATGGCGAAGCAACTCTTCCACACAGCGCAGTCCAGACGGCCCTGCCCCTACCACTATGACGGGAGCAAGATCTGACTCACTCAACAGCTCTGATCTCTCCACATGGGCGACTGATTCTGGCATGGCAGCGATATCGCTGTGCATGAATGGAAACTCCACAGATTCGTTATCGATAAGTCACAGACTTTGATCAGCGATGGAGCAAAGTACTTGCCAATCTTTGTAACTAACTATTTTGTTTACAGATTTCGAATCAATCTCTCAAGATGCACGCATCTGGTGCGCGTCAAATCCATAGTTCGCACCATGACCTGCCCTAATTTGGTATTTGATTTACCAGTTAAAGCATCAAAATGAACCATCGTCTGGTACAACATTCCAATAAAGCGGCGCAGAAACCGGTCTTAAGAAAAGTGGTGTGGTGTGGTGTAAAAACTGTATTAAGGCAGGTGGAAAAGCGCCGGATCAGAAAGATCCGGCGCAGGAAGAACAGAACAAATTAGACAGATACCGGCTCAGCAGTCTTGAGCCCCATGGTATTCAGGGTTCGTTTGCGAACCGTTTCGGCCAGCTCGGCATCATCAATGAGGGAACGCCCATATGAGGGTACCATTTCCTTCATTTTTGCTTGCCACTCCTCAGAATTCAGTCGATCTGCAAAGCAGTTTTCGATGATATTCACCATCGTCATTGCCGCTGTGGAAGCACCGGGAGAAGCCCCTAGCAAGGCAGCCAGTGAGCCGTCTTTGGAGGAAACCACTTCGGTTCCGAACTCGAGCTTACCGCCTTCCTCTTCGCACTTCTTAATGATCTGCACCCGTTGACCGGCGACCGCCAGATCCCAGTCACTATCTTTGGCTTCCGGATAGAAGTTTCGAAGTGAGTTGACCCTTGCTTTGTGGGACTGGAAAACTTCCTTGATCAGATAACGGGTCAGATCCAGGTTGTCCATACCTGCGGACCAGATTGGGCCAAAGTTATCTCCCTTAAAGGAAGACGGCAGGTCAAACACAGAACCTTCTTTCAGGAAACGTGTCGTGAAACCGGCGAATGGGCCAAACAGCAAAGCCGGTTTGCCATTGATGATTCGGGTATCCAGATGCGGTACAGACATTGGCGGAGCCCCGATGGGTGCCTTTCCGTAGACCTTGGCATAATGCTGCCGAACGATCTCCGGCTTCTGGCATACAAGCCACTGTCCACTGACCGGAAATCCTCCGTAGCCCTCTCCTTCAGGAATGCCGGATTTCTGCAGTAACGGCAGTGCACCACCACCGGCACCAAGAAAAACAAACTTGGCATTGATATGAAGATTGTCTTTGGAATTACGGTTTTTCACCCGCACATTCCAACGACCGTTCGGCTGCTGGGTCAAAGATTCTACTGAATGAGACAGCATCACTTCATAATCAGGAAGGGTTTCAAGATGCTTGACCATGTTGCGGGTCAGAGAACCGAAGTCCACATCCGAGCCATATTCCACCCGGGTGGCGGCGACCTTCTCCATGGGATCACGATTATTCATCACCAATGGAATCCACTGCTTCAGGACCTCAGGGTCTTCAGAGTATTCCATATCTTTGAACAAGTGATGCTGATGCATCAGTTCGTAACGTTGCCGTAAAAATTGGATGGCATCATCACCCCACACAAAGCTCAGGTGTGGCGCGCGATTAATAAATTCTGTTGGCGTCGGCAAAGCACCATTTTCTACCAAATAGGACCAGAATTGCAGGGACACTTCGAAAGCAGCATTAATGGCAATGGCTTTGGATATATCAATAGTGCCGTCGGGCTTACGAGGCGTATAGTTCAGCTCACAATAGGCGGCATGCCCTGTGCCGGCATTATTCCAGCCATCCGTACTTTCGTGGGCGACATGGTCAAGCCGTTCGACCATGATGATTTTCAGGGACGGGTCCAGGTGTTTGAGCATCATTCCCAGAGTCGTGCTCATGACACCGGCGCCGACAAGTAGTACATCAGCAGATTTTACGGTCATTTTGTATTGCCTTTCACGAGAATCAGTTAGCTGAGGTTCATGTTTGGAACCCCAACGATAGACCTGTGTCATAGTAGTATCTGACTCAGGCTGCCTGCCGACTCATAACGGTTAGGTCTTGAGCCGCTCGAGATTGAGCCTGTTCACACAAGGTCGATAGCCCCTGTTGTAACGGTTATTTCGTCACAACCCCCTGGCTGGGAGTATAGTCACGCCAGCATAGACAATCGAATCGCGTAAACAGCCCACAGGTTCCGGATCATCTGTCCACCCGGCGGGTAATAATTGTGTCACCCGGGCCAGTTCTTGTGGCCCTCCATCGAAATTGGCCCGCGCATTATACTTATATCTAATGCTGAATCCTAATTACCTTACGTTTATTACGTCTAGACAGACGGCTGTGGAGGGTGCTAAGAGAAGATCAGGAAGGAAGCGGGCAGGCGTCAGTGCTGCCCGGCATTGCATGAACTAAGGGATATTTTGTTACCTGTCACCAACTTACGACCACATCGTCCACCTGGATATTGATACGAGTCGGGTCAAGACTGAGGTTACCGCTGGCCAGTTCCGGCTGGACCAGTCCCACCTGCAAAGCCAGTTTCATGTCGGCAAGATGAGTCCCCTGGAACCGGGTGCCATCGTATAGTTGACGGGAGCGGTAAATCTGGAAGCGATCTCCGGGCCGGATGCCGGAATTGGCACCAGCCTCAAACAGGACATTGCGCCCTTCGACCCGAGTGATTCTGGTCATAAACGGCTGGCATGACAGGTTACTCTCGATATCTGACGCCATCTGGTGAAGTAAATTGGCCACTTTTTTGCCGTATTCCAACTCGCGGAATTCAGCAGAAAGGAGCGATCTGGTCTGCCCCGGATCTGCGTCCCATTCGCCCATTGTGCTGTAACGCTGTTCAAACATGATTGCACCACTAAAGCCGTCATGTATAAACAGGTCCACAACAAAGGCCCGCTCCAGATCACTTAGGGTCAACCAACGGCTGACATTCTTGACGATGGAACGCTCATAGGCATCGGGGCTACGTACAGACAGGTCTCGCACCACCCCTGAAACGACAAACTGCACACCAAGTTTGCGTGCCTCGTCTACCGCTTTGGTCAGCGTACGCTGTTCCGTCTCATGGGTAGGCGCATTCACCAGTTCGTGATACAGCTGGATATGGCTGGCCTGACTGACCAGAAGCCGCGGAGAGTTGACCAGCATGCCATTCAGAGCCGTGGGCAATTCCCTTTCGATGTTGTATAGCCCTCCAATGTCGGCCTGCGTCTGATCCTCCATGGCAAAGCCAAGCAAGGCCACATGGCGTCGGTACTTATTGGTCTCCATGCCTTCGCAAAGCTCGGATTTTCTGGCCTGCATATCCAGGTCCAATGTTAGCTGCAAGGTATCATCGAATATTTCTTCAGACACCGGCACAATTCTGCGGGCGTAGGAATCACTACTGACTTTGATGGTGGACTCTGTCAGAAGTCCCTGCTCCACCGTATCCTGACTGGAGATAGAAGCACCGAATTGTAGTGATGCCTGCCTGATCGCATCTTTTTGCGCTTCCTTACGCGCAGTGGCAACGTCACCACCGCGAACCACCGCCTCACCGGTGACTCGAACCCACTCGGCATCAGCCATCGCAGCGAACAACATCATCATCGTTGCCAGAACGATACCACCGCGATTTCGTTTTTTAGTCAGCATCATATGGCAATCCCGTTCAACCGTTTTTTCCTGATCAGCCCGCTATTTCTGATCTGATTTGTCGCCATCTTCAGACCCAGGCTGACTACCGATGTAGTACATGCTACCGGAGGTTGTAGAAGGCGATTCCATGCTGGCATGTATTTCCGGGTCACCCTGCGGCAAAGGCATACGGCATTCTTCGGTATAACGGAAGTAATTAACATTCGTCAGGCATTGGCGAAATCTGGGGGCGAGCACGACCTCCAGAACGGTCTCAAATCCGCCGCCCTTCATCTCAGAAACACTGATCACCCGGGCACCACGAATCACGCTGTCCACCATGGTCTTGTACTCATCATGTTGCAAAACCAGCGCCTGTACCGATGATGAGCCATATATCACCGTGCCATAAATCCGCTCAGCCAGAGCCCGATAGGCATCCAATTTGGAAGCCCGCATTGCCAGCAAACGCATCCTCTGGGATTTCGCATGTTTTGGGTCTTCATAGGTGCCATAACCAGACACCCGGACAACAATTGGATCATAGTTCTGAGCGGCAGCTTGTTGCCCCGTGGAACTGACCGAGTTACATGCCCCCAGCAACACTGCCACTACCATCAACACCAGCCAGTTGAAACAAGACTTGATACCTGACGGTAGAAGATTACTCGTTCGAACTGCCTGGAGGCTGTTTTTTGAATTCATCACAAGCATTTACCTCTGGTTATTGCCAGTCGCGCCCGAATCGGTCGCACCTTTATTCCGGGGAGCTTCATGACCTGCCTGATCACACGGAAAATCAAAAGCCATGACCTTTTTAGTGAACACACTCCGGCATAACTTTGCCGCTATTGTCCGATTTTATACTTGCGAGAAGATAATGAAATTTCCATGCCATAACCTTCTATAACCTTGAGGGCTTCCGACAACCCGAGTAATCTACCCGGTCCTGTATGGGAATGTGGGCAAGGAAGAAGTAGAGGGAAAGGTATAGGAAAATGATAAGGGTAAGGGTAAGGGTAAGGGTAAGGGTAAGAACAGTATGCAACGATATCTGGTAGGTGGTGCAGTCAGAGACCAGCTTCTCGGAATTAAGAGCAAAGATCGCGATTGGGTGGTTGTTGGCTCGACCCCTGAAGAAATGCTTGCCAAGGGATATCAGCAGGTAGGGGCCGATTTTCCTGTCTTTCTGCACCCTGAAACCAAAGAAGAACACGCCCTGGCCAGAACTGAACGCAAAAGCGGACGCGGCTATACCGGATTTATCTGCGATTTTGCACCGGACATTACACTTGAGGAGGACCTGAAAAGACGGGACCTCACCATCAATGCCATTGCCATGACGGAATCTGGTGAACTCGTTGATCCATACCACGGTGCCGTTGACCTGAAAAACGGCATTCTCCGGCATGTGTCCGAAGCCTTCGAGGAAGACCCCCTGCGGGTACTGAGAGTCGCACGATTCGCCGCGAGATTTCATCATTTGGGATTTCAGGTCGCCGAGGAAACCCGCAACCTGATGTCTGCAATCGCCGCGTCCGGAGAACTGGAAAGCCTCACTGCTGAGCGGGTCTGGCAGGAAACCCAGCGCGCACTGGGAGAAAAAGCACCATGGATTTTCATCCGGGTCTTACGGGACTGCCGGGCACTATGCCCACTGCTCCCGGAAATCGACAGGCTTTTTGGTGTTCCCCAGGTGGAAAAATATCATCCGGAAGTGGATACCGGCATTCATGTACTCCTATGCCTGGAACAAGCCGTTAAGCTGGAGACAGACACCGATACACGCTTTGCCGTGTTATGTCATGACGTTGGCAAGGGGCTGACACCTGAAGACGTCCTGCCACAACATATCAATCATGAAAAAGCGGGGTTACCCGCAATCAAGCAACTTTGCGAAAGGCTGAAAACTCCCAAGTCAGCCAAAGAACTGGCCTTGCTTGTTGCAGAATTCCATACCCACTGTCACAAAGCGTTGGAGCTGCGTCCCGGTTCTGTGGTAAAGCTACTGGATCGTTGTGACGCCTGGCGTCGACCGGAACGCTTCGAGAATTTCCTATTGGCCTGTGAGGCAGATGCACGTGGCAGAACAGGGTTAGAAAGTTGCCCTTATCCTCAGGTACAGTTTCTCAGAGAGGCATTGGTCGTGTGCCGCGAGATCAGTCCCAAAGAACTGGTTGCCAAAGGATTTCAGGGGACCAAACTCAGACAGCAGCTGGATCGTCTTCGCATCGAGGCGGTCAAGCAAATAGACAGGCAGTCCTTTGCGTAAAGGAATGCCTGTGACCACGCTTACTGACAGATTTTACTGACATAGCTTTCTGACATAGTTTTCTGACAGAGCTACCGGGTCTGTTATCAGGCCCATAAAAAACCATCTTATAAAAAATAATAACACCCGTTAGATATCCAATGAGGAGAGGCACTATATGAAAAAAGTGGTGATTGCCGCAGCCACCCGGACCCCTATCGGGGCATTCGGTGGCGCATTATCAGGCGTAAGTGCGGAAACGCTGGGCAGTATTGTGATCAAACGTCTGCTGGAACAAACCGGTATCCAACCATCACAGGTAGACGAAGTACTTATGGGTCAGGTTCTGACCGCCGGCAGCGGACAGAACCCTGCCAGACAGGCCGCCATCAAGGCAGGACTGCCCAATGGTGTTCCCGCCATGACCATTAACAAAGTCTGTGGCTCAGGACTGAAAGCGATTCATCTGGCTGCACAGGCCATCGCCCTTGGTGATGCGGATATTGTCATTGCCGGTGGACAGGAAAATATGAGCCAGGCCCCACACGTTCTGCCGAAATCCCGTAACGGACAGCGTATGGGCAATTGGGAACTGGTAGACACTATGATCAAGGACGGATTGTGGGATGCATTCAACGACTACCACATGGGAATAACCGCGGAAAATATCGTCGACAAATACGATATCAGCCGGGAGGAACAAGATGCTTTTGCTGCAGCTTCCCAACAGAAAGCGGAAGCCGCCCAGGCCGCCGGAAGGTTTACTGACGAAATAACAGTAGTGAGTGTTCCCCAGCGTAAAGGTGATCCGCTCGTGGTGGATCAGGACGAAAACCCGCGCCACGGCACCACTGCGGAGTCTCTGGGCAAACTGCGGCCAGCCTTTAAAAAGGACGGATCTGTCACCGCTGGCAACGCTTCAGCCTTAAATGATGGTGCTGCGGCCGTCATTCTGTGTAGCGAAGAGAAAGCCAAAGAGCTCGGACTGACCCCGCTGGCGACCATTGCAGCCTACGCCAATGCCGGAGTCGATCCCTCTATTATGGGCACTGGTCCAGTGCCAGCCACCCGTCGCTGTCTGGAGAAAGCCGGCTGGAACGTCGATGACCTGGATCTGATTGAGGCCAATGAAGCCTTTGCCGCCCAATCGATCGCCGTCAACCGAGATCTGGGCTGGGACACCGGCAAAGTCAATGTTAACGGCGGTGCAATTGCACTGGGTCACCCCATCGGGGCCTCAGGTTGCCGCGTTCTGGTTACCCTTCTGCATGAAATGATCAAACAGGAAGCCCGCAAAGGGCTGGCAACCCTGTGTATCGGCGGAGGCATGGGAGTTGCATTGGCTATAGAGCGTTAAATCTATCCGGTCCCGGCCTTTGGTCCGGGACTTTTCCTGACGTATTTTTTCTCCCTTTTTCAGCCTCCCCATATATTGCGCAAACCTTTCATTCATCTATTTCATGTCATTATCACCCGCTTGGTTAGATAGTCCGTATAACCTGTAGCAGTTTGTACAAAGTATCCCAGGGAGACTATGCTTTTTTTGGGAGGAGAAATGTCATGCAGGACGTCAAGGACGTTCAACTGCTGCGCTTTAGCCTCGATAAGCAAAGCTACGCAATTGAACTGGACTGTATCAGGAAGGTACTACGGACTGTTGCCATCAGCCCTTTTCCTCAGGCACCCAGTGTCATCTGCGGCATGATCAACGTACATGGCTTGATCCTGCCGGTTGTGGACCTGCGTCCAAAATTCGGCCTGCCCGCCCGATCACCTCAAATGGAAGATCGTCTGATCTGGGCGAACGCCAATGGTCTGGATCTGGCGTTGGTGGTGGATCAGGTCTCTGATGTCATCAGCATTCCCTTTACTACCCCAGTAGATTCCAGCGCCTTGATCTCGTCACCTTCTCTCCTGAAGGGGATTGTCCCTTTACCCGATGGAGTATTGCTGATACACGACCTCAAGGCCCTTCTGGATCAGGAAGAACAAAAGGAGCTTGCAGATGCCATGTCGGACGACTGACACTTCCATCAATGAAGCAGAGCTGTCTGTTGATGAACTGTTTCGTGTCCAGTGCAGAATTGAGACCTTATTGGGCCTGCATTTTCCCCGGGAAAGATGGCAGGATCTTACCCGCCATTTACAGTCAGCCACATCCGATGCAGGTATGGAGAGCTGCCGGGAGTTCGTTCGGGAACTGCTTAAGGCACCACCCAATCCGAGAATACTTCAGCGTCTGTCCCGTGAGCTCACCATCGGTGAAACCTACTTCAAGCGAGACCCTCAATTCTGGAAACACTTCAGTCTGCATGTTCTCCAGCCTCTTATTCGACAACGACGGGAACAGGGAAAGCAAAGTCTACGTTTCTGGAGTGCCGGCTGCAGCAGCGGTGAAGAAGCCTATACTCTCGCAATTCTGTTGCATCAACACATCCCCGACCCGGAGGCATGGGAGATCAGGATAGAAGCGACAGACCTGGACGGCCATTTCCTCAATCTGGCCCGGGAAGGCGTCTATCGCCCCTGGTCATTCAGACAAACCAGTCAGCAATGGAAACAAAACTATTTCGAACCGGCAGGAGGTCATCATCTGTGGAAAATCAAAACGACCTTCACCCGATGGGTCAGATTCAGCCAAATCAATCTGATCACGTTTGCGGATACTCCATATCTTTACTCAAATTTTTCTGCCGGACCGGCGTTCGATGCCATACTTTGCCGAAATGTCCTGATGTATTTCAGCCCCCAACAGGCTGCCAAAACATTACGCTCTATGCGTCAGAGGCTTTCCCCCCGGGGAATATTGGTTCTGTCCGCTGTTGAAAGCCTTATTGCTCAAAGATCAGGATTCACAACAGAAAATTGGCCAGGTTCCGTAGTTGTCAGAGATCAGTTGCCAGAACCAACAGAACTTCCCTCAATCCCCATTCAGGCTTCAGAAAAGACTACGTCGTCCATCACAAAACCATGCGAGCCATCTGTATCGACTCACAAAGTCTCCGAGGCTCCATCCGCGCTTCATCAAATCGAAACGGCAAAAGCTCTGTATTCCAGGCAGTCCTATCAAGAGTCCCTGGACATTGCGATGAATATTTACAGAAATCCATCCGGCCTGATCCAGCAAACCGAATGCGCAATTCTGATCACGCGTTGCTACGCCAACCTGAAACAGTGGGATGAGGCGGAAAGATGGGCCAGGTCAATAACCCGTATAAATCGTCTGGAGCCAATGGCTTACTGGCTACTGGCCATCATAGATTTGGACCGTGAACAGCTGCCAGAAGCACTCAAATGGCTGGACGATCTGTTGTACCTGCAACCTGATTTTATACTGGGGCACTATTTTGGCGGTCTGATAAATGCACGACTGCAAAGGAGCTCTGCCGCCAGAAGACACCTCCGCAATTGCCGGAATTACCTCGATCAGCTCTCCCCGGACACACAGTTACCCGAAGGAGATGGCCTGACCGCTGACGACTTGCTTCACCTGATCAACCAGACTCTGAAGGATCTGCCCACATGAAGATCTCCGAATCAATGGACTGGGATGCTCTTAAACGACAGCTTGAACAAAACGAGGCGGCGTTGGCTAAGCAGTTCGCGCCTTCAGACCAGGCTGTACAACAACGCTTGTTGGAAAGAGCAAAAGCACTGGCAAGATCGTCTCCCGTTCATCAGGAACAGAGCTCCACAGACTGGCTGCTGTTTTCTGTCGCGGATGAAGTATATGCGATTAACCCTGTTTACGTGGTCAGTGTCATCCCCATAAAACATATTACCCAGATTCCCTGTACACCAACTTATGTGCTTGGCGTTGTCGGATTCAGGGGACGGATGATTTCAGTTATCGATCTACGGATTTTGTTTGATCTTCCGGTAAAAGGACTGACTGACCGAAACAGCCTGGTCATATTGTCTTCCGGTCAGATGGAGTTTGGTCTGCTGACCGATCAGGTCAGAGGGGTAGAGGCATTGGACGACAGTAAGATATATCCTCCTCCGGCCAATATCACGAGTAACCAGGCAGATTACCTGCACGGAATCACGTTGTCCCAATATGCCGTTCTCGATGCGGTCAAACTTCTGACAGATACGCGTCTGATCGTAAACACCCCTGTTTAAGGAGAGCAATATGAAACGGCATCAGAACTTGCAAACGTCTCATAAGATCAGAATTACCCCCTGTCAGATAATAGCTGTTCGGAACAATTACAGAAGGACCTGATATCAGCGATGACAAGCTCTCAGGATGCTCTTCGTAAACGTTTGCTTTTGGCTTTCAGTGCCGAAGCCAAAGAGCGGCTTGCCAGCCTGGCGGATAAGCTTGCCATGGCTCAGCTCCCGCTCGACCATACACTTATCGAAGAGGTATACCGTGAAGTCCACAGCCTGAAAGGCGCTTCCAGGGCTGTTTCCCTGGGTAATGTAGAAAAGCTTTGTCAATCCTGGGAAAACCTTTTGGGATCGTTCAAATCCGGAAAATGGGAAATCACCCAACAACACCTGGAACTTTGCCGCCAGGCAGAAACGCTACTCCGTCAGTTAGTAAAGCAAGTGGACCAGCCTCCTCCCTCTATACTCGACAGATTTTGCTCCGAGCTGGAATCTGGCCAGTTACCGTCCATACAGGCTTCGCTCCACACTCCTGTCGAGGCACCTGCCAGTGACAAACTGATGGAAGCCGGCCTTCCCTCTTCGTCACCAACACAGGATCAACCGTTACCCTCTTCTGACGCCATAAATGGAATCGAGCGTCGTCTAAAGGTCAATGCCGCCAGTCTGGACACGCTGTTGTTTTACATTGAAGACCTTCAGCAGGCCAAGCTGGATGCCGCCCAGAATCGACTTCAGCTTGAAGAGGCCGCCAATGGTTTTGCCAACTGGCGCAGACATCGTCATGAAGTCGCTGTCGCGTCCCGCCAGATCAAGCAACGCCAGGAACGGCATGAATACCCCATCAGTCCAGAGCAACAAGTATTACTGGACTTCAGCGATTGGGTCATAGACTACCTGGGGCAGTGGGAATACCGCCTGAACATACTGGCCCAAAATACTGTGCAATTGACCAAAGACATCAGTATGACCAGCGACGCCTTGCAACAGGAAATGCAGAATGTCCTGCTTCTGCCCTGCAACGTGCTGGTTGAGGGAATCCCGGTGATGGTCAATGAAATCGCCCGGCATGCCGGGAAGAAAATCAGCCTGGTTGTGAAAGGGGATTCCCTGACCGTTGATAAACGCATTCTCGATGAACTGAAAAGTCCACTGCAACATCTGGTTCGCAATGCGATAGATCATGGAGTGGAGTCTCCTTCAGTCAGACAGCAGGCAGGAAAACCTGAAACCGGCATTCTGACCATTGAATTCCTGCAGGAACAGGCAGCGAGCTTTGTCCTGAAAGTCCGTGATGATGGCCGTGGACTGGATTTAGAAAAAATCAAAGTCAAAGCCGTGAAGCAACATCTCATAGAAGAAACAGAAGCGGCAACTCTGCCAGAACGGGAAATCCAACAGCTGATATTTGCCTCCGGACTGTCAACCAGTGCCATGATTACAGATATCTCGGGACGGGGGCTCGGGCTGGCCATCGTCAGGGAAAAAGTGGAGCAAATAGGTGGCCATATTGAAATGGGCAGTCCTCCTGAAGGCGGCACTGAATTCAGCTTGCAGTTACCAGTCAGTATGGCAACTTTTCGTGCGCTGCTGGTCAGAGCCAGTGAATCTCTGGTAGCCATTCCTGCGCAAGCAGTCATACGAGCCCATCGCTTTACTCTTGAATCCATCAAAACCATAGAAAATCACATGACCGTTTCCGTTGATGGCTCGGTACTGCCTTTCTGGCGACTCGCCGAAGTCTTGCAACTGGAAGAAGATATCGAGCATCAGCTCGATACATCAAACACCAGACTAAAAGCCGTGCAAATGTTTGCGGCTGGCGAGTCATTCTGTCTGCAGGTTGATGAGATCATCGGTGATCAGGAGATGATCGTTAAACCTCTGGGGCCCCAGCTCGTGAGGGTTCCAAATGTTTTAGGAGCCACCCAACTCGGTGATGGAACCATCGTACCTGTACTTAATCCTCAGGACTTGTATCGAAGTGCCTGCGAAACCGGGCCCTCACAATTTACGGTCAAGTCCAGCGTCACCACGGAACAACGCCATAAAATCCTGGTCGCTGAAGACTCCATTACCTCACGGGGATTGATGAAGACTATTCTGGAGAACGCCGGGTATGAGGTCAGAACGGCCAACGACGGTATGGAGGCCTGGACCCAGTTAAGACAAAACGAGTTCGACCTGCTGGTCTCTGACATAGAGATGCCCCATATGGATGGATTTACCCTGACGGAAAAAGTCCGACGCTACCGATCACTGTCCGGTCTCCCTGTGGTCCTGGTGACAGCTCTGCAAAGCCCGGAAGACCAGGAGCGGGGCCTTGAGGCGGGCGCTAATGCATACATTTTAAAAAGCAGTTTTGATCAGGTAAATCTACTCACAACCATCAGGCAGTTGCTATAACTCCTGCGGGAAAGCCATGGCAGGCATTAGGGGAAGCATAAGGAGAGGAATCAGGTAAGGCTTATGAAAGTACTCATCGTCGACGATTCACCAGTGGTCCGCGAGCTGTTACGACATATTATTGAAAATGCCGGGATGACTGTCGCCGGAGAAGCCGAAAACGGGAAACAGGCATTCGAACAGGCAATAGAACTGAAGCCCGATGTCATCACGATGGACATTGATATGCCCCAAATGGATGGTTGTGAAGCTTCTCGCCTGATCATGGAAAATCAACCCATCCCGATTGTCGTGGTCACGGCTACCTATAGTTATCAAGACACAGCACTCGCCATGCAGATACTGGAGACCGGGGCCATTACTGTGTTGCAGAAGCCTCAAGGGCCCGGACATCCCGAGTTCGAGAAAGATGCCGCCGCGCTTGTCAGTACAATCCGCGTGATCAGCGACATCAAACTGGTACGCAGAAAACCGCGGCATGGAAAGAGCAACCATATCGCCGGCTACATTACCAAAAGTCGTCCAGAAATCATTGTGATTGGAGCTTCCACTGGAGGTCCTGTGGCATTGAAGGAATTTCTGACAAAGCTGACGATCAATATTCCCGTGCCCATTCTGGTGGTTCAGCATATTTCCCAGGGTTTCCTGTCCAGTTTTTGCGAATGGTTATCCAGAAACACTGGTTTTCCTGTTCATATAGGAGAATATGGTCAGTTGACTGAGCCGGGACATGTCTATCTCGCCCCGGATAACTGCCATATGGAAATCAGAGCAGACAAACGAATTCAGTTGAGCAATGTTTCGCCGGTCAAACACAACCGTCCCTCCATCGGCCATCTATTTGAAAGTGTCGCAGAGCACTTTGGACAACGGGCAGTCGCCGTCCTTCTCTCGGGTATGGGTGATGACGGCGCCCGGGAAACGCTGCACCTGCATTCGATGGGAGCCATGACACTTGCCCAGGACGAGGCGACGGTTGTGGTCAACGGTATTCCCGGTGAAGCCGTGCGAATCGGAGCGGTCAATCAAACAGCCCCTCCCTGGAAGCTGGCTGAAATCATTAACGCAGTGTTCAATAACGGATAACGGTAGGGAAGAGTTATGTTGACAAATACCCAGATCCTGATTGTTGAGGATAGCCTGACCCAGGCACTGCAATTACAAACATTGCTGGAAGAGCATGGCGCCAGTGTATTGGTTGCCGCCAATGGAGTCGAAGCTCTGGAGCGTCTTAAAGATTACCATCCGACACTGATTATCAGCGATATCATGATGCCGGAGATGGACGGCTATACCCTCTGTAAACATCTGAAGAGTCACCCGGACACTGATTCGATTCCCGTCATATTGGTCACCACGCTGACAGATCCCCAGGACGTCATTCAGGGCCTTGTTTGTGGTGCAGACAATTTCATCCGCAAACCATATGACGAAGAATACCTCCTGTCACGCATCCAGTATTTCCTGGCGAATATCCGCCACCGGGAATATGACCGTGTCAAATTGGGTATGGAAGTCATCCTGAACGGTAAACGCCATTTTATTACTTCCGCCCGACAACAGGTTCTGGACTTACTGATATCCACCTATGAGGAAGGGATACGTCTCAACAAGGAGTTGAAAAACAAGCATCAACAACTGACGCAATCCAACACGCTTATCAACAGCCTGTTCCATTTCACAGCAGACCTGAGTGCCGCCACTAATGAACAGGAGATCATTGAGCGGGCCTTGATTCAGGTAACCGAATTTCCAAACGCCCATAGTGCCTGGCTGCTCATGCCTGATCCTATCGATTGGGAAAAGCCATGGCAGGCAACTGGCAGTATCGGTGAACACGCAACCCCCGACAGACTTGCCCATTGCCAACCCGATTGCCCCTGCCTTCATGCAGCCATAAATGACCAGTTATCCGATGCCATCAATATCGAGGGCTGCCCTGTACTGGCGGATATCTCTGAATGCCGTGCTCATGCCACAATTCCTCTCAAGCTGGGAGGAGAGATTATTGCCTTACTTATTGTTGCCAATGAAAACGGAGAGCCCTGGAGCCAGGAAAGTCTCAAGCCTCTGACTTCTATCGGACAGCAGTTCTCAGTGGCACTTGGTCGAGCCAGGCTTTATGACAGCCTTGAGTCACTGGTAGAGCAAAGAACCTCAGCGTTAGTCGCCGAGATAGAAGAAAAGGAATACGCACAGAATGCACTGGCAAGAAGTGAGGCTCTGCTTAGAAAAATTCTTGAAACATTGCCAGTCGGTGTATGCGTTGCCGAAACCTCCGGCAATGTATTACTTCATAATAATGAAATGGAGCGGCTCTGGGAACAAGAGGAAATAAAGAACACTGATGCATTTAATGCAAGGCAATGCTGGTGGGAACACACTGGAAAAATAGTGGAAGAAGATGAGTGGCCTTTGTCGGAAGCATTAACGGACGGACACCCTTCCCTGAATAAAGTCATCAGTATTCATCCAATGTCCGAGCATGAACGAACCCTATTGGTTTCTGCCGTCCCCCTGATGGATGGCAACCACCAACAATCCGGCGCCATTGGCGTTTTCCAGGACATTACCAGTCAACGCCAGGCAGAAAGAGAACTTATCCTTAGAAATCAAGCGATTGAAGCCAGCGTCAATGCTGTGGTCATTACAGATTACAATCAGAAAGACAATCCGATCGTTTATGTTAATCCGGCTTTCGAACGTATTACCGGATACACCAAAGAAGAGGTACTGGGCACAAACTGTCGTTTCCTGCAGAAAGATGACCGCAACCAGATCGGAATTGCCAGTATCAAGCGGGCCGTCAGCTCCGGAGAACCCGGTTCTGCGCTGTTACGCAACTATCACAAAGATGGCACTTTATTCTGGAATGAGTTACAGGTTGCCCCGGTCAAAGATGCTGCCGGAAAAATCAATCACTTCGTCGGTGTCCTGAATGATGTGACGGAGACCAAGCGTTATCAGGAGCAGCTGGAATACAAGTCCAACTATGATGAAGTCACAGGGCTCCCCAACCGGAACCTGTTGATGGATAGAATCCAGCGGGCAATTGCCAGCTCAGCCCGGCATAAAACCAGCTTTGCCCTTGCGGTTATCGACCTGGACAATTTCAAACTCGTCAACGACACACTGGGACACGATGTTGGGGACCGACTACTTAAGAATATCGTCAGCATTTTCAAGTCCTGCGTAAGGGACGTCGATACCCTGGCGCGAATGGGTGGCGATGAGTTCGTACTCCTCCTGAATGAAGAGTGTCATCTGGATACCATTACCAATATTCTCCAACGCATACTGCTAAGGGTGGCACAGCCACAACTGCTTGACGGCAAGGAACATGTGATCACCACCAGTATCGGCTTTTGCATGTATCCCGCCGACGGCCAGGATGCCACAGCCCTTCTGAAGAATGCCGATACAGCCATGTACCAGGCCAAACACCGGGGAAAAAACCGAATCTGCAGCTTCACCAAAGATATGAACACCAGTATCCAGAAACGCATGTCACTGGAGCGCTATCTCAGGCAGGGTATCGAACAGGATGAGTTACAACTGTACTACCAACCCCAACTGAATCCTGCAAGTCGACGCACCGCAGGGCTGGAAGCTTTGGTGCGTTGGCGCAGAAACGAAAAAATTATCTCACCGCTGGATTTTATACCGATTGCCGAGGAGACCGGCCTGATTCTTCAGATAGACGCCTGGGTCATACGCCAGGCCTGCTTGCAGGCAATCAGTTGGCGCAAACAGAATCTTCCTCCGGTCACTATATCAATCAACCTGTCTTCACGGCAATTTCAGGACGTCAACTGCGTGCCACTGATTAGGCGCGTTATAGAAGAAACAGAAATGGATACTCGTCTGCTGAAAATCGAAATTACTGAAAGTATGGTCATGGCAGATGTTGAACAGGCGATTAAAACCATGCGTCAGATCAAGGATATGGGAATCCGATTGTCTATGGACGACTTCGGTACTGGCTATTCCTCACTCGGGTACCTGAAACGCTTTCCTTTTGATCAGATCAAGATTGATAAAAGTTTTGTCGATCAGATTACAACCAACCCTCAGAGCGCAGCCATTGTCAGGGCCATTGTGGCATTGAGCAAAACTCTGGGCATGCAGATTGTGGCCGAGGGAGTGGAAACTCTGGAGCAATACAACTTTCTGGTGCGAACAGGCTGCGATCTGATACAGGGCTATTTCTACTCCCCTCCACTTCCTGTCGACGCCTGTAAGCATTTTGTGCTGGAGGACCAACCTTGGGGCAGCAGCGAAGAGAGTATTCTCGCGCAACCGGAATCACGCACATTGCTGGTGGTGGATGATGACATCAATATATTGAGGTCCATCAAACGTGAATTGCGCTATGAAGCATGCCACATATTGACCGCCTTGTCTCCCAGCGAGGCCTTCGGCATCATGGCCGGTCACCAGGTCAAAGTGGTCATTGCCGACCAGCGTATGAAGGAGATGAACGGAACCGAGTTTCTGCGCCGGGTGAAAGAAATTTACCCCGAAGTGGTGAGAATCGTTCTGAGCGGATATACAGACATCAACACTGTGCTAGCGGCCATCAACGAGGGTTCCATATTCCGGTTTATCTCAAAACCCTGGGAACCGGAACACTTACGTGAAAATATCAAGCAGGCGTTCCGCGAGTATGATCTGGTGAGGGAGAACCACCAATTGCGTCAACAGGTGGCTCAGCTAACAGGAAACAATGGCAACTGATCATCCGACAGGCAATGCGCTTCCTGTTAGTAGTTAGGATACGCCAGTTGACGCGAGTGCATATTCCTTGTGGGTCTATTATTGGTCAGACATGTGCAACTCAGGTCTGACATGCGTAGTCAGGATGGAGAGTCCTCTTCATCCAGCAGGTCAATACTGCCATCGTCGTTCCACTCGACCTGTGTGATCCCCGGAGACTCCCGCTCCAGTCGCTGGAGTTCTTCCAACTGTTTGCGAAGTGTGATTTCCTGATCCCGGACAAGAGTCGCCAGGCGACGGTTCTCCTTCTCCAGCTCATTAAACTTCAGCGCATTCTCCAACGTCATAATCAGTTCACTGTCAGTCCAGGGTTTGGAAATAAAGCGATATACCTCAGCCTGATTGATAGCTCCCATTACTCCTGCCAGATCCGCCTGGCCACTCAACAGAATTCTCAACGCATCTGACACGATGGTCTTAAGCAGGTTCAATAGTTCTACGCCGTTCATATCCGGCAGACGATAATCCGATATGATGATATCCACCTCGGCGAATCTCAGCTCCGCTAATGCGGTCTGGGGGTCCTCAAACGTCAATACCTCCCAGCCCTGCTTGCGCAATAAACGCCGAAGAGAATTCAGGATATTCTCTTCATCATCAATGATTGCAATCGTCACCATACTCAGGCTCCAGAAGTATTCTTACGGATATACACATTTATTCTTCGCTGCTCGGATTTTTCCAGAAGAATGATCTTTTCAATAATGTTGGTCGTCAGTTTATAACCTCGGGCGAACAACAGAATGCCGTTGCTGTTGACCAGATCCCGGGAAAGCGTCATTCCCGGTTCCAGGGCATTCGACGACAACAGCCGCTCATAGGGTAAAATCCTGTCCGGAGAATATTCCGCCACCAACGGCTGTAGACATTTCACCACCGCCGGATCATATTTTTTGCCTGCTGCCGCCAGGATATAATCAAAAGCGGCGTCCTTATCCAGAGGCTGGGTCTTCATCAGACCGCTCTGTAATCCGATAAAATCCCTGACGACACGTATAATACGAGCTCCCAGTGGTATTTCTTCTTCCTTGAGCTTATTGGGAAAACCGGATCCATCCAGGTACTCGGCATGACAGCGAATCAAATGTGCTGTGGGCTCCAGCTCATCAATGGCCATCAATGCCATTTCACCCAGCACCGGATAACGGACATATTCGGGTATATCCTTCCGATTCAGTTTTGCTTCCGCACGACTGAGAATTTCATCCGACAGACTAAGCTTACCAAGTTCATGCAGTAGCCCCGCATAATAGATATGCTTCACATCCACTTCGGGAAGCTCCATTGCCTGCGCAATCGAGCGGGACAGATCGGCAACACTCTGTGCATGCCCCCTGATCATTCCCCGACTGGTAACAAAAGTGGAGAATACCCGGACAAATGCGTCATAGCTGTCTTTCAATTGCTGGTAGGAAAGTTCCAGCATATCAGCGGTCTGTCGCAATTCTTCAGTGCGCGCTTCCACCATCTGCTCAAGATTCTTATTGAACTCCTGCAGTTCCTGATTCTGCTCTTTGGTGACCTGTAAAAGGTGCTTTTTTTCCCGCTCCAGTCGACGGATGCGAAGACCTTCTTCGAGTATTTCCAGTAGTTCATCGCCGTCCCAGGGCTTGCTGATATAACGGTATATCCCCCCTTCATTCAGCGCTGTGATGGTGGCAGATATATCCGAGTGCCCGGTCAATAACATGCGTACCGTCTGTGGCCATCTCTTTCGGACAGTGGCCAGAAACTGCGCACCGTCCATTCCCGGCATCCGCATATCGGATACCACCAGATCAATGCGTTGCTGTTCCAGAATACTCAGCCCTTCATCGCCGCTGGCGGCAAAGTGACAGCGGAAGTTTTGCTTTCTGAGTAGACGCTGCAGAGAACTCAGAATTCCTGGTTCATCATCCACAAACAGAACTTGCTCCATATCATCCGCGGCATCAGACAATACGGTCGTTTCCGGCTCCAGATGATTTGAAGGTGACGAAGTCTGGTGCATGACCCTAACCTTTTTTTGGCTGCACAATTGGCAGGTAAACCATGAAAGTACTTCCTTTTCCTGGTTGACTGTCGACCTCAATACGCCCGTGATGCTTGTTCACTATCCCATA
Source organism: Hahella ganghwensis DSM 17046 (assembly GCF_000376785.1). Lineage (GTDB taxonomy): Bacteria > Pseudomonadota > Gammaproteobacteria > Pseudomonadales > Oleiphilaceae > Hahella > Hahella ganghwensis. The sequence continues at coordinate 39,227 of NZ_AQXX01000139.1, read as the reverse complement.
GGATAACGCCAGCCCCAGACCTGTTCCCTGTCCTACCGGCTTGGTAGTGAAGAACGGATCAAAAAGTTTTTCCAGGTTGTCCTGGGAAATTCCCTGACCATTGTCCTCTACCGCCATACAAACGAAATCCCCCTCCTGAGAGGTCCGTATGACAATTTGGCCTTCTTTTTCGATGGCATGACCAGCATTTACCAGCAGATTCAAAATCACCTGACCAATCTGGGATTCCACCATTTCAATTTCCGGTATATCGCCATACTCCTTCACGACGACAACCCGGTGCTTCAGTTCGTTATGCACAATATTCAGAGTCTGATCAATATTCCGGTGCAAATCGGCAATGGTGTATTCCCCCGTATCCGGGCGCGAAAAGTCTTTAAGAGACTGAATAATCTGCCTGACCCGGTGAATACCATCTTTGGATTCTGCGATCAGATCACGCACATCATCGCGGATATAATCCGCTTCATATCGTTCTTCCAGTTCACTAATATGAGCCTGCAGATGTTCAGATTTATCTCCATCGTTCTTCACGCTTGTTTTTATGTCATCCAGCAAACTGAACATGGAATCAATGTACTCAGATAATGTCGAAATGTTAGAGCTGACGTATCCGACCGGATTATTGATTTCATGGGCAACCCCCGCCGCAAGCTGACCGATGGAAGCCAGCTTTTCAGACTGTACCAGTTTAGAAGTGGTATCCTTGAGCTTCTGGATCAGCTTTTCCTGTTCTTTGCGCTCTGCATCCAGCTCCCGGTGCCGACTCTCCAATCGGCGCAACAGAATATTTTTTTCAAGGCCATAGAAAACCTGAGTGATCAACTGCGATATCAAAATCTCATCCAGTTGGCTGTAACCCGGCTCTTTCTCCGTTTTCAGAACATATATAACGCAGCTAGACTGCTTGGAATCCCCATTGACCGGATACACCATCAGGTGCCGCACAGGATTACCGCCAGGGGATACCAGATCCATATCAAGATCATTGAAACGACAGACTTCCCTGGGGGTCATTACCCGATCATGACCCAACTTTTCCGCGACCGCCTCAACACAATCCTGATGGGTCTTGCGATACAACCAGTAGTCTGTAGTCTGTAGTCTGTTTTCGGTAGCCAAGTCCTCGCCAACGGCATCTTCCCGCCTGACACTGATGCGAATCGCCGAGGCTGTAGACTGGGTCACCAGTTCCGCTCGAATCAGCAACTCAAGATAAAACTCATCATTGTCTTCATAGACCCGCTTGATCCATTCCTGGGCTTCGGCCCAAATTGCCTGAAACCGGATGTGCTGTTGCATATCCAGTATGTGGCTCTGCAAGTCGCGACTGGACCACACCATACCAATCGCCACCAGAGCGAACGTCAGACGATCACGAAGTTCCCGGTCAAAATCAAATCCCTCACCACCAAACAGAAGAATGGTACTAAAGGCCCGGTCACCAAGATCAATTTTGGATGACCAACCACAGGAAGGTGCATTATTGTGAGCATATTCGAAACACTGCCATTCCCCCTCTACGGCTTTTTTTGCCAATGAGACTACATCCTCCTCTGGCAGATCTACTGTCTCGCAGGCACTCCCTGGCACCCTCAACAATCTGTCGCCCCTGGGTTCCGACCAGAACCAATAGAGATTGAACTGGGAGTGATCGTGCAATAACTCATCCAAAAAAGCTTCGATATTGATATCGCCGCCTTTCAGGTATTTGGCAAAGGTTGCAAGCAACATACTCCGGTACCGATTCAGCGTTTCGCTTTATTTCATAGTTTTACTTGCTACTGGAGAAAAACTCGCCAGCCAGTTCCTGGTATAGCTGCTGGGCCTCAATCAACAGGTTGGGAAGCTCCACCAGATCAATACCACAGGATTCAAACTCACATTTCTCCACCCTGTAAATGCGGACACCGTCGACTAATTGCCGGGAAATCCCTGTCGTCAACACATCGGCAAAGGCGACGATTGCAGCCTCAATGCTGGCCGCCGGAGAACCGGAAATATTTTCCACAATTTCTTTCGGGAAAGACCAGATATCCAGTACCACACCTGTCAGTTCGTGATGATCTTTTCCCATCGACGCCTTTTCGACTTCCAACAGGTTACGCTGTTCGGTGATAGCCACATCGGTACACTGCTGTAACTGATCGGCGTAGAAATAATCCATCAGCACCATGCCCAGGTTGTAGAACAGGCCTGAGGTAAAGCCCACCTGAAAATCGAGTTTCAGATGTTTGAATATCACCTGGGCAATTGACGCAGTCATGAGACCATGGTGCCAGAGGCGGTTGTAATCCAGCCGACTGCCCTCCTGAGGATCATTGAACCTGGCAAGCACCACCAGTGTGTATACCAGGTTCCGAATAGTGTTGGCCCCGAGAATGACACACGCCATTTCCACATCCTTTACTTCCCGGGGGAATCCATAAAAGGAACTGTTTGCCAGATGCAGCAACCTGGCAGAAAGAATTGGATCCAGTTTGACTTTCTGGGCAATCAATTTGAGGTCACTGACCCCGTCCTCCATCATCTGTATTACAGCTTCAATTTCCGGATTTGGTGAAGACAGTTCAGATAGTTTCGATTTAACTTCCTTCGCATCCCAACTCATAGGTTATTCACCTTCCATTATATTTCCCGGGTCGATGGTGGTTGCGCAATGCCCACAATGACAGTACCGGATATGTTGAAGTTTCCCGAAAAACGTTTCATCAGAACGCGATAATCCCGAGCCCCCATAAGAGTGACTATCTCTGAGATTCCATTGGTAATATCCTCCTCCATCAATCGATAGTATTCCTTGACGATCTCAATTGGCAGAGTTCCGTCAAGCGGCATACCAACCGCTTTAACGGGTTCCAGCAAACCATTGGCAACCGCATTTGCCTCAACCACGATTCCCTCATCGGACACTCCGAAAACAGCCAAAGGTATCTGATCAAGAATTTCCTGGGAAACTCTAAGAGATCTCATTTTCACCAACAATCGCCGGTGCTGTTCCTCGACTTTCTCTTCCAGGTTTTTATTGAGCTCCGCCAGTTGCAGATTCAGACGTTCGTTGCGAATTTTGAGTTGATAGATCGACATCGCCTCCCGAATATGTTCGAGAAGTTTGTCATCGTCCCAGGGTTTCAGTAGAAACTTGAAGATAGCCCCATCATTGATGGCATTAGTAATGCTTTCCAACTCAGTGTAACCACTCATAATGAGCCGGATTGTTCGCGGATACAGGGTCTTGACTTGCAAAAAGAGCTCGGAACCGGTCATACCGGGCATTCTCTGGTCCGAGAGAATGACAGACACCGGCGTTGTATTCAGCAACTCCAGAGCCTCAGTGCCGGAAGTGGCTGTAATAACCCGGTATTCCTCCCGCCGGAACAGGCGCTTAAGCGACCGAAGAATGTTCTCTTCATCGTCAACAATAAGCAAAGTTGATAAGTCAGTTTCTTCCACAATGAGATCCCTTTCTCCGTGTGGCAGTGACATTCGTAAACCTTGTTAGGGGTTCCCTGATTAATTCACCTTGAGACGCTTATCCATTTAACAAATCAATCAATCCCTTGCCTGTGTCTAAAGATAAAAAGCTGTTCTTACTTTAGTGTAGTTGGCCGCCGAATGACTGCAACAAAATTGATCAGATATCAGTCACATCCTTTAAATATGTGGCCAATAACTCAGACTGCTGTCCATTCACCACTTTACGCAGTTCGACTCTTGCCACATCAGGATTCACTCCCTTGCTTTCCAGGGCCATCACCAACTTCTCGAACCTCTCCCGAAGTTTTGCCGCGCTTTCAGACTGACTGCGACGGTCTCCACAAAATTCCATCAGTGACGATCCACAAACACAATTACGGAATAACTCCAGAATCACTTCACCGTCTTCTTCGGTCACCTCACGCAAACCGCTACCAGAAGTACCGCAGGGTGTGGTCTGACTCACGAACTCTTCCAGGGTCTCATAAACCCGGCCGCAACAAACACAGCGCTTGGGAAACGCGACCTCAGCCAGGCTCCTCAATCCAACCATCAGTGATTCGTCCGCTTGCGTACCAGCCCCCATATCCGTTCCTCCTTCAATCGTGGCTTCCTGATTTGTCCGTGAGCCCCGGAATAACCTTCATATTGTATAACGCCCGAAATCGGATACTGCAACCTAACTAACCGCACTCCTGGATATTTCAGGTACGTGGCGATGACATGGACCACACCCTATCAACGAATCCGTAACTCTTGTCTATACTAATTAGTCAGGACGATGTAGGGAGGACATCTATGACCATGCATATTGTTATTGCTGACGACTCATCACTTTCCAGGAAAATGGTCATGAAAGCTTTGCCGTCGACATTAAAGGATGTGGAGATCACTTTTGCCAGGAATGGCAAGGAAGCTTTGGACGCATACTATTCCGGCAAGGCTGATGTCATGTTTCTGGATCTCACCATGCCGGAAATGGACGGATACACGGTACTCAAGTCATTAAAGGAGATCGATGCCAATACCATCGTAATAGTGATCAGCGCGGACATTCAGCCCGAAGCCCAGCAGAGAGTCAAAGCCCTGGGTGCTGCCAGTTTCATCGGCAAACCTGTCACAACAGATATACTCCGCAAGCGAATCCATGAGATAGGTTTGCTATAAAGCATGTTTACTCGAGATCAGCTTAATGCACTGCAGGAGATCATCAATATCGCCATGGGCCAAGGCGCAGACCGGCTTGCTCGCCTGATCGAAACCTTTGTCGTGCTCTCGGTTCCCAAGCTCTACGCGGTAAAAAGCAGTGAAGATATCCATCAGGCGCATCAGAAAATGTCCGAACAGCCTGTCATTACCACCCGGCAATCGTTTATCGGACCATTCAGAGGCGAAGTTCTGGTGATTTTCGGCGTGAACGGAGCCAATGAACTCGCCGAACTGATGGGATATGTGGACAAAGGAGAAGAGCAGATCAAAGAAGAGCTGATTCTTGACCTGACCAACCTGCTGGTTGGTGCCTGTGTTTCAGGAATCTGTGAACAACTCAAGCTTGAGTCCTCGACTTTTTCTTCGCCCGGGCTGTTCTTTGAAGGGGGCTCACTGGATGCGTTCATGCAAGGGAAAGCCCTGAAGGATTCCAAAGCACTGCTGGTGGAAATCCAGTTCAGGATTGAATCTCATGCTTTTGCCTGTGAGCTCTTGATATGTATTTCCGATGCATCGATCAAGGCTGTTTCCGATGCCGTGGACAGACTGATCGATAGCGTTTGATCATTAGATGCAAAATAACAAGGATGAAACATGATTCCGGCACCCAACTTTTTCGAAGGCATCATCCAGCAACTCAATACCGGGATTGTAATCGTCGACCAGGTAGGTGACATCCAGTTCTGGAATCAGTTTATGAAGCTGAACAGTGGCCACGACCACGAGGACGTACTGGGAAGAAGCATCTACGATATTTTCCCGGAGATCCCGCAAAGCTGGTTTCAAAAGAAAATTGATACGGTATATACCCTTCAACACATGGCGTTCACTGACTGGAAGAAACGCCCGTATGTCTTTCGATTTCCAACCACCCGCCCCATTACAGGCGAGGTGGAATTCATGTATCAAAACTGCACTTTCAGTCCACTGATCAACGAACAACGCAAGGTGGCGGGAGTTCTGATCGTTTTTACGGACATTACAGAGGTTGCAGAGCAAACTCTGGCCATGGAACGCCTGACGAACAATCTAGAGAAGGAAAAGCAGGAGCAACAAAAACTGATCACCAAACTGGAAGAAGCCCAGAATCAGTTGCTTCAATCGGAAAAAATGGCGGCGATCGGTCAGTTGGCGGCTGGTGTGGCACACGAGATCAACAATCCCACAGGCTTTGTATACTCCAACATGGGCTCGCTCGGTTTGATGGTGGAAGATCTCATGGCCGTTATCGACGTTTATGAAGACCAGTTGTGCCGCAACAGTACCCCGGAAGCACAACAGACTATCAACCAAGCCAAGGAAAAATACGACTTTGATTACCTGAAAGAAGACCTGGTCAACCTGGTGAAGGAATCCAAAGACGGCATTGAGCGTATCAAACGCATTGTTGAGGACCTGAAAGGGTTCTCGCATGTCGGGGAGTCCGACTGGCAGATGGCGAGCATCCACAAGGGCCTGGAAAGCACGTTGAATGTGGTCTGGAATGAGATCAAATATAAAGCCGAAGTGGAGAAGCATTTTGGTGATCTCCCGGAGATTGAGTGTATTCCCTCGCAGATCAATCAGGTGTTCATGAATCTGGTGGTCAATGCGGCTCATTCTATTGAGAAAAAAGGCAAAATCGTCATTAGCACCGGACAAAAGGATCAACAGATTTTTATCTCCGTTGCCGACTCAGGATGCGGCATCTCCCAGGAGCACATGAACCGGATTTTTGAACCTTTCTTTACCACCAAGCCTGTCGGTAAAGGCACCGGATTGGGCTTATCCGTTTCCTATAACATTATCAAAAAGCATCATGGACACATCGAAGTGGACAGCAGACCCGGTGAAGGCACGACCTTTACGCTTTGGTTGCCGATACTACAACCAGTACAGGTGGAAGATTAGATTCCTCAGATGTCTTATCGCCCCTGCTGGCACAGCGTAGACAGGCAGATGGCAAAGCCACGTAGAAAGGCCAAAGAGGAAGACGATTATCATTGGTCACTTGAATAATCAGTCGTCATATCAGGCATCGCCTGATCCAGGAATATAAAAATGGCGAATATCAACATCAGTTATATTTTTCGATTCGAGGACGGTTCAGAGAATTCTTTCAGGCTCTGCCTTGATGACAGAACTGCCGAAATGCTGGACCCAAAACATCACGACGGACCTGAGTGGACCCGGCTTGAATATCATCAATGTTCCCATTGCCCACTAAACGGGGATCGGCATGAGTATTGCCCTGCCGCCCTGAGCCTAATTGATTGTGTCGCAGCCAGCAGCGACCTGATGTCTTTCGATCGGGTCAGCCTGGAGGTCAGAGTTGACAAAAAAGTCACGTCCATCGACACCACAGTGCAAAAAGGCCTCAGTTCCCTGATTGGACTTCTGCTCTCATCCAGCGGCTGCCCCTACCTGAAGTTTTTTAAACCCATGGGCCGGCAGCATCTTCCACTGGCCTCAGAAAAAGACACCATCTTCCGGGCTGTCGGCATGTACCTGCTTGCGCAATATTATCTTCAGGATTCAGGTAATCCGCCGGATCTTGCTCTCAAAGGGCTAAAAAACATCTATGAGAAACTGCAGGTGGTCAACCTTCACCTGGCCAATCGAGTCCGCGAAGCCTCGGAAACAGATTCTTCAGTCAATGCCGTCATTTTACTGGACCTTCTCAGTAAAGCTCTGCCCATGGTGATTGAGGACAAATTGGAAGACATCCATGGCTGGTTTGACATTTATCATTCCGAGCTGTTCACAGAAATTTTGAAGGAATAGCAGTTACAGGGGGTTTGGGAGCCCATTGCCCGAACATTCCCGCTTGCATCCCTTTGCCCAACCGCCAACAATAGGCAGTTGGCCGCTGCAGGTAACTAATACCAGGCTTTCTGGTTCGGTTTGATTCCTGAGCTTTGTTTGGAATCATTTCATTGGTTTCGACTCGCAAGTAGATTTATAGCTCGCAAGAATATTTCATTTTAGAGAGATAAGCAGTTTCGTCCCTATGTTGCATATTGTCCTGTTCCAACCTGAGATCCCCCCAAACACCGGCAATGTCATCCGGCTGTGTGCCAATTGCGGATTCCAGCTTCACCTGATTGAGCCTCTGGGTTTTATCTGGGACGACAAGCGACTGCAAAGAGCAGGCTTGGACTACCATGAATACGCAGCCGTGAAAAGACATCAAAGCTTCCCTGAGTTTTTGGCAGCAGAGGAACCCAATAGGATATTCGCGCTTTCCACCCGGGGTAAACGTCACTATCACGAGGTCGCATTTGAGGCTCACGATGCGTTGGTGTTTGGCCCGGAAACCCGAGGGTTGCCTCAAAACTTCCTTGACGACCTGGGGACGGAGCAGTGCCTCAGAATTCCCATGAAAGCGGCCAGCCGCAGCTTGAATTTATCCAATACGGTTGCTCTAGTCGCATATGAAGCCTGGCGTCAGCTCGGATTTGAAGGCGGCCTGTGAAGATGCGGCTTTCGCTGCAATACCAAAATCTCAACCGATCCTATGACCCAACCGCAAATCTGGAACCGGGTTTCGGGCGATGAGTGGTTTCTGGCGGAAACGGACCTTCAGGTGGCTGTGTTGGTTCAGAAGACGATGCTGTCTTATTGGACAATCGAGCTTCAGAAGATAGAAGCGTTTCCTGGCGAGCAGATATCGAGGCTTCATATAATTCGGATAAGTCAGACTGACTCGTTAATGGCCAGGAGTCCCTGAGGTCTTCTGTCTGCTCAGAATTAATAACCTCTCCACTCACGCTACTGTCCTGATGATCATCAGCCACCGGCTTAGCAGAGCCTGCAAAGAAATCACCGATATAATCACTCAACGCATTATCTGTCGAGCTGAAAGTCGCGACATTCGAATCAGCCTCCTTCCCGTCACCGGCATACGTAGTCTCAGGAGCGGAGCCGTCCAACTCAGAGCCATTAACCGGCGCAAACGTTTCAGCCGAAATATCTGCTGCAGAGAGAGTTTCAGGTTCATCAACCAGCCGCTCAGGAGCCACCTGAACTTTCGCATTATCGCCCGCGCTTTCCTTATCCTCTCCGCGCCCTTCATCTTCTCCTCGCTCTTCATCCTTTCCAGCCAGAACAGGGTCAGGATTATCCAGATTGCGCAGTGTGGCTTGCACCATATCCACCATGGCACCAACTTCCCTTTCCATGACCGGAATATCGAATATTGGGTCAGGCTCTGAAGTTGGCTCGGTTTTATTTGCTGAAGTAATGGGAATATCAGATATCTGAAAAAACTGCTGGCGGTGGTGTTTGTCTTCCAGTATGGATTGTTTGTAGGTGTTATGAAGGCGGTAAAAGAGAAAGGCGACCAGACAGAATGTCAGAGCTTCAAGCAGATGTATAAATAGAGACATCATAACGACTTCTAATCAGCAATCTGTAGATATGACAACCGAACGACCGGATAGACTCCGGTTCTCTGGTATCGATTACGCGTCCCTGGGTCTGTTGAAAAACTCCACGATAAGTTTTGAATCGGAATTGCGACGCTCAACGATCAAAACATTAACAAATGCCACGTTAATATAACCTTGAGAGATATGCAAATTTCGACATAGTCCAAAAGATATAACAGCCTCGAGACGAGGCTGTTATATCTTTCATATTAATGACAGGGCCTCAAAGCATCCCCAGTCCCCATCGAAGGATGGCGGCCGTCATCAATAAAGTGAGCAGACCGCCAGCATATAGCGCTCCTGCCGCGATCCATTCTGAGCTGATCTTATGATCAGAGCTTACGCCAGAGTCTGATTCCTTGGTTCGACGGGGCATCAGTATCCATCCTCCATGCGGGTCTTCCCTGCAAATACCCGGTAATTGTAGATGTTGTATCCAATGACAACCGGCAGCAGTACAACAATCCCAACCAATGCAAATATCAGCGTACTTTCCGGTGCCAAAGCCTGCCAGATCGTCAGTTGCCCTGGGACGATGTAGGGAAACATCCCTGCAACGAGGCCAATAAAAGACAACAGAAACAGAACCATTCCCAGACCCAGAGGATGGAGGTCGTTACCAGTCTCATCCCCCAGTCTCTGCCAGAGAGACCTGGTCACCCAGCCACACAGCAATGGCACCGGCGCTAAGATGAATATACCCGGAACGGTCAGCCAACGTTCTGCCACCTGCGCCTGGGTCAACAACATCCAGACACTGACAATCCCCAGGCAAGTCACGACACCGATCAAAAGCGCTCTCGCTATTGTCCTGCTTCGCCTGGCCATGCTTCCCTCGGTCTTTCGGACCAGCCAGCAGCTTCCCAACAGACCGTACCCCAACAACAGACTCAAGGCTGTCAGCAGCGAAAAAGGAGTCAGCCAATCAAGCCGTCCAACTTCAGCGCCGCCCTGTACCAGCGTGCCGAGAATCAGTCCCTGACTCAACGTTGCCAGAATCGAACCAAAGCTGAAACTGAAGTTCCACCACCAGCGACTGGTGTCGGATTTAAAATAAAACTCAAAGGCCACTCCACGGAAAATCAACGCTATCAGCATCAAAATAATCGGCAGATACAACTGAGACAGCACCAGGGAGTAGGCTTTGGGGAACGCCACAAAGAGAGTGACGCCACCAAATACCAGCCAGGTCTGATTGCTGTCCCACAAGTGAGACAGGCTTTTGACAGCTATTGCCTTGTCCTCATCCCGCTCCAGCCAGGGAGCCACAATCCCCACACCAAGAGAGAACCCATCGAGAAGGACATACATCAGTACGCCACAGGCAATCAGGAGCAGATAAACCAATGCCAGATCCATTTCTCAACCCTCCTGTTCCGGTTTGTGATAGGCAACATTTCCGGTCTCCACAAAGTGGCCGGTCTCTGAACCACTGCCCTTATCAGGACGCTGTTGACCTCGCCCACTCTAATCGGGATTCAGCGTCACCGGTAACAGGTCTTCAGGAGTGGACACATTGCCATCCTGACCGACGCTTTCTGCGGGTCCTTTTCGTATCAGCTTGCGCATGAAATACAGATAAGTGCCAAACAACAGGGTGTATACCACGACAAAGAGGGTTAGGCTTGTCGCTACCTGCTCAGCCGGAATGGGTGAGACCACATCCATTGTTCGCACCAGGCCCTGAACCAGCCATGGCTGTCGCCCGACCTCCACAACATACCAGCCGGCCAGTGTCGCGATAACCCCGGAAGGAATCATCGCCACAGCAAAACGCAGTAATATAGGATGGTCATACAGACGACCGCGTAACCTCGCATATACCCCAAACAGGCCCAATATCAGCATCAGGAATCCCAGCCCGACCATCACGCGAAATCCAAAAAACACTACGCCGACCGGTGGACGCTCATCTGCCGGAACAGCATCCAATCCCTGAATTTCTCCGTCAGCTTCGTGGGTCAGGATCAGGCTCGCCGCTTTCGGCAGAATAACTTCATAATGATTGGTGGCGTTTTCCTGATCCGGGATAGCAAACAGGCGCAGACCAACCCCGGAATGGGTCTCCCAGATTCCCTCCATCGCTGCCAGTTTTACCGGCTGATTTTCAAGGACATTCAAACCGTGCAGATCTCCCACCAGAATCTGAACCGGCGCCACCACCATCAATACCCACATGGCGAAGGACAGGCCGACTTTGGCGAATTCCCTGTGCTTACCCCGTAATAAGTAAAGAGCATGAACACCGGCAATCAGCAGCGATGAAGACAGCAGACTCGCAATCACCATGTGAAAATAGCGATAGGGAAAAGAAGGATTGAAAATGATGTCCATCCAGTTCTCAGGATGAAACTGGCCATCGACGATCGTATACCCTGCTGGGGTGTGCATCCAGGAGTTGGCCGCCAGTATCCAGAAAGCAGACAACAAAGTTCCAACAGCCACAATCAGCGTAGATGCAAAGTGAACCCTCGGGGATACCCGCTTCCACCCAAACAACATAATGCCCAGGAAGCCAGCTTCCAGAAAGAACGCCGTGAGCACTTCATAGGACAACAGAGGACTCAGTACCGGCCCGACAATTTCGGAGAACCGACTGAAGTTTGTACCGAACTCATAAGACAGAACCACTCCGGACACGACCCCCATTCCAAAGGTAATCGCAAATGGCTTTTGCCAGAACTTGGCCTGTTGTAGATAGACCTTACGTCCGGTCTTCAGCCACAATCCTTCCATGATCGCAAGGTAGACCGCCATTCCGATGGTAATGGTAGGAAAAATAATGTGATAACTGATGGTAAAGGCGAACTGAATCCTGGATAGTAGCGCGGCATCAAGCATTATCACCTCCCACATCCAGCTCCCCCGGCGCCTGGAATAACTTCGGCAACACACAAAGTGTTCCAGCAACCAATACAACAGCGGTGATTGCTAAAACTTCAGTTAACCATGCTCCCATGATGACTCCTCCCCAATTATGATTCACAGCATTCAGGACTTTGTCCCGATCATCTATGGAGTTAGGAGCAAGTTCAGTGCCATACATAAATCCCTTCGCTTCGCCTTGATTTAACGCAAATTTAATGAACAATCCAAGTTTACACCTGGGCATTAACGGCTTTAACCCTGTGAATCGTCCCCGACACAGTTTGGAAAAAATCTGGAAATATAGTTTGGAAAAATCTGGAAATAGTTTGGGAATAATCTGGAGATAGTTTGGAAGAAGCATGACCGACGATCAGATGTTTTTGGTTTCAATGTGGATTACGGTATTTTCCGCCACTGGTGTTGCCGTCTGGCTATGGCTGATGCGTCGCCAGGAAACCGCTTTGTCAGCTCTTGCCGGTTTTTGTCTGGCCATGGCTGTCTGGTGTTTTGGACACATATTGGTCATTACCAGGGGCTCTCCGCAGGATACGTCCTCTCTTGGGGTTCTGTTACTGCTGAGCAATCCATTACTGCCCACTTGCTTCCTCCATTTTGTTCTATCGTGGCTTTCAGAGCCACTTGACCTCCCTCGACAATTGCGACGTCTGCTTCCCCTGTTCTACTTCACTGCCGTCATCGTCACCCTGGCCAGTTACCTGATGGATGGAGGAAAGCTTCTCCCCTGGCAATCCTTTCCGCAATTTATCCACCTGCAAGCCTGGGGCTGGCTCAATTTAGGTTACACCGTGTTTGTGGGCGTTCTGGCTCACCTGATACTGCTCGCCGCATTTTTGAACAGCCGGGGCAATCTGCGCCGATCGATCATTGCCATGTTTGCCACTGGCGCCTGGGGCTTTATCCTATCGACGTCCTTTATATCGCCCTCCGTTCACTTCGACCATTTTCCGTTCCCAATGCTCGCGTTACCCAGTTATGCCGTACTCGTGGTGTACAGCCTGGTCCGGTATCGTCTGGTCCGGGTTAACCGGTGGGTCAGTTTCGGCGTTATGTTTATCACCTTAATGACCGCCACTATGGTGGTGATGTCTGTCATTGTTGCGATTCTCGCCCAACTCGGCGTGGAAGGGCTGGCCAGAATCCCCATGAGTGAACTGGTTCTGTATTCGGCCCTGTTGCTGGCAGTCGCATGGGGCCTTTACCGTCCGATGACCGAGCTTGCTGAGCGTGTCGTCTATCCGGGTGGACGAATCGACCAGCAGACACTCAACCATTGGGTCACCACACTGAACAAGGCAGAGGACTGGTCACAACTGGTGGAAATAGCACAAACCCTTTGGACAGATAAAACCGGCATTAGTATACCGGTCTATCTGAAAACACCTGAGCGAGTCCCCCAGGCTCCTGCCATTGCCTGCTACTATCAAAACCAGGCAACGAATCAAATGAACAGAGATCATCATGACGGTCAGCGTGAGTGGCTTTGTGAGGCTATTGACTGGAGTGAACTCAGCCCCTCCCATCAAAGGCTTGGGGAGACATTTACGCGACTGTTGGCCTCTGCCTGCAGCAACCTTGAACGCTCCCTGCAATTAGCAGAAACCAAACAAAAACGCCTGGAAGAAAAACATCTGGTGGAACTCGGCGGGCTGACGGCGGCCATCGCTCATGAGCTTCGCAATCCTCTCAATATCATTACCATGGCCGCAACTCAGACAGATCCGGTCATCCGGGAACACATCAGCAATCAGGTCAAGCGCTCTGAGCTCTTGATCAAAGACATTCTAAGCTACGCCGGTCGCCTGGACCTGAAACACGAAACCGTGGACCTGTGCGGGCTGATTCGTAATGTCTGTAGCCAGATGCAGGCTATTCATGGCGTTCATATTGATCTGGAATTACCATCTTCTCAGGAAATAGAAGCCGATACGGGACGTCTGCAGCAAGTCTTTATTAACCTCGTTGAAAATGCCGCAGCCTTTGTCAGCCAGCGTCCGGATGGTCGCATCCTTGTGAAGCTGGATACAGAGGACGACAACTATCTGCAGATTGGAATACATAATAACGGACCTGCCATTTCCCCAGAGATGCATGGACAATTATTCCAGCCTTTTGTGAGCAAAAGGGCCGGTGGCAGCGGACTCGGACTGGCGATTGTCCGACGCATCATTGACGCCCATCAGGGACGCGTCTGGCACGGTCAGGATCCCGACTGGCCAGTCTCGTTTTATCTGCAACTGCCGATACGGCCGCCTCACCAACAACCACAGCTGAGTACGCCAATCCTATGACTCAACCCACCGTTTTGATTGTTGACGACGAATCCGCCTTCTGTGAACTATGTGCTATGTGGCTCACAAAAGCCGGGTATCAGGTGGAAACCTGTGGTGATGGAGCCAGCGCGGAAGCAATCTTTCAAAGTCGCCAGATTGATCTGGTATTACATGACCTGGCTCTGCCTCCAAGCTTTCGTCCGGAGGATGGTATCGCACTGCTCCCCCGTTATCAGGATCGCCCGGTCATCGTCATCACCGGACACGATGACAAACCTTTGGCGATGCAGGCAATTGAAGCCGGCGCCTGGGACTTCATCGGTAAACCCGTAGACCCGGAATTACTGTTGGTGGTGCTGGAACGCGCCTTGATCAAGCGGCGACTGACTCAGGAAGTTGAAAGGCTTCAACAAAATCAATCAGGCAGTGACGATCATCTGGGGTTGATTGGCAACAGTCAGGCGATGGCCGATACTCGTGAGCTGATTCGCCGTATCGCCCCGACGGATGTTCCCGTGCTGATCCAGGGACCCAGCGGCACCGGGAAAGAAGTCATTGCCAATGCACTGCACAAACACAGTCTGCGTCAGGATGGACCTTTCATTTCCGTTCATTGTGGCGCTATTCCCGGCGAACTTCTGGAAAGTGAACTCTTCGGCTATAAACGCGGGGCTTTCACAGGTGCAGACAAAGACCGGAAAGGATTACTGGCCATGGCACATCAGGGCACTCTGTTTCTGGATGAGATTGGTGAAATGCCACTTAATATGCAGGTTAAACTTCTCAGAGTCCTGCAAGAGGGAACCTACTACCCGGTTGGAAGCAGGGAGATGGAAAGCATCAACTTCAGGCTCGTTAGTGCCACTAACCGGATTCTGCCCGAAGCGATTGAGCAAGGTATTTTCCGCGATGACCTGTATTACCGTATCAAGGGGCTCACACTCACCACATTACCGCTGAAGGATCGACCATCGGACATTCCCGTATTGATACGCTATTTTCTGGAAAATATTCAACAGGATGGCAAAACGCTGCCCCTGGATGCAGATGCCATGCATTGGTTCTGCCACCAACCTTGGCCAGGTAACGTGAGGGAGTTACGCAATATTCTGGAAAGCGCGGCGGCTATTTGTCTCGGACAAACCATTACCCTTCAGGAAATACAATTAATCACCGGACAGGGCACATCGGACAAAACGACCTTATTAACCGGCAATGAGTCTTTGGATCAACAAGTCAGCCGGTTGGAAATACAGCTCATCAAGCAGGCCCTGGCCCAATTCCAGGGCAACAAAACAAGTGCTGCAGAACACTTGGGCCTGACAAGACAGGGGTTGCTGAAGAAGATTCAGCGATATGGGATTGTGACGGCTTAAGAGATGGGCTTTACGGTTGTACTACAAAGCAGAGAGTATTTCTGACACTTTACATTCAATTTCTGCGATCAGCTCAGGGTCCATATAGGCATATTCATCCGGAATGTCCAGGACATGAACTGCCTTATGATCCAACATGCGGGTGAATTCAGCAACGAGCCGATTCTTGTGCTTCTTTTCCATGACAAATATCACGTTGGCCCAGCGAATATCCGCTGGGCCAACAGTTCTTCTGGCTTTAGGACTGGTCCCTGCAGATCGGGCACTATAACCTGACCGCTTTTTCCAAACTTCTTCTGAACTGCCCCCCACTTTCTAATCGCGGTGTTTGAAAGGAATAGACTAGCAACACCCTAACGCAGCATGATTTTTTACAACACCATTAGGATACCCTTGTTCAAACAGTAAAGCCCCACCAGACGAACTAAATATTCGAACGATAATCCTACCAACCATGCCGGGAACCCAAGGCGCTGCAGTCGGCCCATTATAGTAGGCAGCGGTCCAATCAACTTCTACTTCTAAAAAAACTGTAGATCCCGGTCCATTTGCCATAATAATATCGCGACACTCACCTTCAATATCTGACATTAGTGGTGCGTTAGTACCGTCAGATAGGCCCACCAGGTTTCGCGCATCACCTCCGTCCCCTCCTAGCTGTTTACCAATAAGGTGCCCTCGCTCATGATGATAGGGATGAGCATTTCCCATATGTCCCTTGACTAAACCATTAGCCACTGACGCAGATGTACCACCGGCGGCCGATCCAACTACACTGATTGTCGCTCGGGCAAACAAGGGACGTCCTGTCGCTGGATCAGTTATGTAGGTTGTTGCTACTGGCATAATATATCTCCTTTATTCTCATGATCCTTGAATGGGTTAATTATTCTGTATATTGGAGCTCTCTAACATAAATAGTCTAAATAATGATTTGCTCACTTTTTATCAATGCGTTTTATTTTAAGAACACCCTTGAGCTCTCTATTGTCTCACTCGACAAACCCAGACCTCCGGCCACATCAATTCCCTAATTTCTTCATCGGCTAAGATTGGACTTCTCACCAATTCACACATAAAACTACCCACCACCACCCAGTTATCTGTAAAATTGCCTCTTTTAACCTCAGCAACGGGACAGCGTGATGGGTAGAGCCTTCCAAAACCGCAAAGAATCCATGGCCAAAACGGCCGCGGCCAAAACCAAGGTATACAGCAAATACGGTCGTGAAATTTATGTATGTGCAAAATCCGGTGGGACAGATCCATCAGGTAACCTGGCTCTGCGAGGCCTGATCGATAAGGCCAAAAAAGATCAGGTGCCCACTCACGTGATCGAAAAAGCGCTTGATAAAGCCTCCGGTGCCGGTGGCGAGGACTTCGCCGCGGCACGTTATGAAGGTTTCGGTCCCGGCAACTGCATGGTGATCGTTGACTGCCTGACAGACAATCCCAACCGTACCTTTGGTGACGTTCGTCTGTGTTTCACCAAAACCAAGTGCAAGATCGGCACTCAGGGCAGTGTCAGTCATATGTTCGACCACTGCGCTATCCTCGCCTTTGCCGGTGAAGATGAAGAAGCCACGCTGGAAGCACTGCTCGGGGCGGATGTGGATGTCACGGATATCGAAGTGGAAGACGGCAAAGTGACCGTTTTTACGCCCAATACAGAATACTTCAAGGCCAAACAGGCACTAATCGATGCTTTCGGTGAGATTGATTTCGATGTAGACGAGATTCAGTTTCTGCCTCAGACCACCACTCCAGTGGAAGGCGAGGATCTGGAAATCTTCGAGAAATTCCTCGACATGCTAAACGACCTGGATGATGTACAGAACGTTTACCACAACGCAGAAGTGTAAGCACAATCCCAGGGCCTGTTTAGGTTTCAGATGAGGCCCTGGAGTGTATGGGAAGCAAGAGTCCAGCTTCCCATACACACACCACTCAAATTCGCCCTCAGAGCTTGAATTTACCGACCATTGATACCAATCCACTATTTGCCTCAGATAGCGCATGAGTGCTTCTGGAGGTCTCTTCCGCGCTTTCATTGATATCATGCACTATGGTTTCGATGTGATTCATTATCTCGCTGATTTCCCCACTGACAGTACGCTGTTCATTCGCAGAGCTGGCAATCTGCAGGCTAAGCTCGTTAATCTGTGAGACAGACTCCGCCATGGAATCAAGACGGGAATTTACCTTCCGGGTGTTTTCAGCGGCCGAATGGCAGCTTTCTTTGGTTTTATCCATGGAATCCACGACTGATCCGACGCCGGACTCAAGCTTCAACAACATCTCATTGATTTCTTCTGTGCTGGTCTGAGTTCTTGCAGCCAGATTTCTCACTTCATCCGCTACCACAGCAAACCCCCTTCCCTGCTCTCCAGCCCTTGCAGCTTCAATCGCCGCATTCAAGGCCAACAGATTGGTCTGTTCAGCAATATCGCCAATGACCTTGATAATCGTTCCAATCTGAATGGTGTTCTCATTCATGTTCGAGACATTGGTCGCGGCACTGTCCACTTCCTCCAGTAGATCTTCCACGCTCTTGGAAGCGACCAATACGGTTTGCTTGGACTCCAGCGCTTCGTTGCTGACATTCTGAGTAAAGGAGGCTGCATTTTCCGCATTACTGGCCACATGTTCGGCAGAAGCACTCATCTCGGTAATCGCAACGACTGCCTGACCGGTCTCATCAGAGTGTCGGCGAATCACTTCCCTGTTTCTCTCGATTTGTTGTTCCACCTCGCCGAGATAGCCGGAAATCTCCTGACAGGACCCAGACACTGATTGCATCATCCCATGCAGGAATTCGATAAACTTGTTCACCGACTGCCCAATTTCACCGACTTCATCCTTGGAATTAATGTCAACCCGTGCCGTAAGATCTGCATTCCCCATCGACAACTGATTGATTTTTTCCCTGAGAAACACCAACCGGGTCGACAGTTTACGAAATGAAAAGAAACAAAATCCGACGATCAACAACGCCAGTGGAATCTGTATACCGGCCAGGGTTTTGATCACATTCACCGTTTGAAGATTCAGCAGTGATGAGGGAATCGCAAACGCCAGACTCCATGGCGTTCCCTCCATTTTCAGCACATATAACGTGTGCTCAACGCCCTTTTCATCCTCGAACTCTGCGCGGTAATAATCCCCGGAAACGCCCTGAGCCACCGCTTGGCTGACCTGATTCGCGAATGTGGAGGCTGAACGAACATCCGAGAGATTTCCCAGTATAAGCTCACGTTTAATCGCGTCGGTATTATTCAGAATTTTACCATCGTCTTCGACAATCAGAATCTGGCCTTTAAGCTTCTTCTCCATTTCCTGGGCCAGGTCATTGAAAAAGCCGAGTGTGACATCTATCGTTGAAACGCCATAAAAGGACCCGCTCTTGTAGATCCCCATTGCACAATTGGTTCTCGCTTCCGTACTGGCAGAATCCTTATATGCGGGAGCCCAGGCACATTGCCCACGGGGGGCATTCTGGCCATTCTTGTACCAGACCTGTTCATAGTAGTTCAGGGATTCCGCAGAGTTCCAATAGGTGTTGACGATCAGTTGATTACCGGCGTCCCGATGATAGAAGGTGCTGTATTTAACCCGTCCCTGCTCCCGCTTATTGGGAAGAGGCCAGATCCCACCGCCGAAAACCTTTTTGTCACCATACTGATCAATCATCGCAGGCAACAGGGCATCAATCTGATCGCTGCTGAGAGTAGCGACGGTCTGAGTGATGGCGCGTTGTTGGGCCTGAACTTTACTCAAGTCACTGAGAAAATTATCCGTCAGGTTTTCCAATACGCTGATGATATTGGTTTCTTCTGTTTCTTGGAGCTTGGGAGCGACAGTCTGGCCGATTCCGACCGAAGTAAGCGCCGCAATCAATACCATAAAAGCCAGGAAATAGACCGTGTAGGTATATTTGATTGAGTTCATTATCCCCTCCGGCGTTAGCCCTACTGACAGTCCCTAACCTCCATTGAATTTGCCAGCTATTGATTTTTTTTATCCAGAGTACAAACCACTTTCATCGTTCCAACTGACAAAGTTCTGAGGGGACGACATTTATCCTTAGGCAGGAGGCATCCGGCCGGTTATCCCACAGAGATAGGTCTGCACTGATTTAAGGTTAGACTAATCCCGCTATCCTTGCGGACAATTTCTACGAAGGATCGCCTACAAGGAGAATGTGAAATAGAATTTTCCCAGGGCCATGGCAACCACCAGGGTCAGGAAAGTGGAAAGCAAAGTGCCGACCAATACATATTCAGCAAACACTTTTTCCTCCAGTTGTTTGAATCGCGCAAAGCTTTTTGCCGCCATGATAAATGCCACGACGGATAATTGATTGGCCACCAGAATCACCACCAGAATGATCCAACGCTCCAGGATGCCGATAATCCTGCCGGCGTTATATTCCTGATCATCCCGTTCACTGGCCATCATCAATTGATCGGTTGTTTTATCCTCTACCGCCCGCCGGGGTTCCAACTGAAACAGATGAAACACCAGACGTATGATCAGGTTCACCTCATTAGCGGTTAACAACATGCCCAGCAAAATCACATTCAGCAATTGCCAGACATTTGGCTGCAGGGAGGGAATTAACGCGGAGTTTGTCTGCACCCACTCACCAGTGCGGACAACCCAGGGGGCCAAAGTCAGGCCTCCTTCGGCAAAAGCGAGACTGGAAACCGCCATCAGGAAAAGGAAACTGAACAGACGCAGCCCGTGACGCTCCGATTGTGCTGGCTGCAGGTGCAATTCAGCAATCAGAATCACTCCGAGTAGAACCGCACAGTAAAGCTGCATCAGGTGCCAGTTGAAACACAGAAGCCCCAGCAACTGCACTCCGATCATCGTCATCCATTGATAGCGGGTCAGGGGCCCATCCGAGAACAGGTATACCAGCCTGCCGATCATGCAGATATTCAAAAACAGCGTATATTCCATGAAAGTCGCTTTCCTTTTGCGCTTTTCTTTTATCTTAAAGGGTCTGGTTTATTTGCAGCGAAATATCGTCCAACAGCCCCAGCACGGATTCCAGAGAACCATCGGAAATGTTCTTGTACACCGCCTGCTCACTGATCTGTAGCTGCTCCGCCAGATCTTTCACAGACATTCCTTCAGACAGCCCCAAGAGAATCTGAAACCGGCTGCGCCGCCACTTGGCCGAAATATGAGAGAGTAGCTGCAGAGAATGATTACAAAGACTGTTCAGGCTATCCGGCAAGCCTTCCAGGCGCAACAGGTCTTCCGATTGCTTTAGATAGGTCATCCCTTCCCTGGCTCGATAAAATGCCGGCCCGTCCATCCCCAACGCCTGATCCGGATTAATATCTGTGGTGATGTCACCGATTCCGAGGGAAAAACGAATGCTGACAGGGTACAGCTCGTACATAATCCGAAAGACATCCAGCAACACCTGATCAGCACGGCAGAAGAGAGCCTGGAACTCGTCCCCCAGTGTGATGGTATAAGGCGATATTATCCCCGGGTTAGTTTGGGTCAGTCGTTGCAGGCAATGTTCCATTTTCCGCTGTAATTCAGCGCGCTCCTTAACCCGACGTGAAGATTTGATATCAGCGATTAACGCCAGTTTAGGCATAAGTGACATTTCCAGGCAGAACGTTACTTTCAACCATATTCATTCAAAGGCAAAAAATCAACCAATTTGGTTTAATCATAAAATACCAACCAGAATGGTTTAATATTCAAATAACAACCAGAATGAAATACCCGGGAGTTTCTGAAAACGCTTAAGACCGCCAGGGTATGGAAAACATCCGATCCTCTGTAGCCTACAGCGCACGCATGCCAGAATATTTAGGCTTTGCAGAGAAAGAGAATCCAGACCATACTTTCAATAGACGAGTGGTTGTTTCAACGCCACCCCATGAACTCATTCCTTCAGGACCCCCTCATTGAAACAGGACGTGCGATAATCATTACGAGGAAGCTCATGAGCTTACCAGGGATAATCGCAACAATCCTCCTACTATGCAGCCAGACAGCGGCGGCTCTCTCCATATGTTACGAGGAAGAACCCAAATACCCCTACACACTGGGTCATAATGCTCTGACACTGAGCAAAGGCGGCATCCTGATTGATATGCTCCGACAGACCACCGAGCAACATCAACTCCCTCTTGAACTACATGCCTGGCCCTGGAAGCGATGCCTTCAGGCACTTCAGTATAATCAAGTGGACGGCGCTTTTGCCCTGGTCTGGTCCAAGGAACGGGACAACATCGCTGTGTTTCCAAAGACCAGCGAGGATGCATCCTCCCCACCCAATGAGGAGTACCGACTCTGGCGGGCTCTGTACCCAATTTTTGTCATTCGTACCGGTCAGGTGAAATGGGACGGCCAGGTGATTACCGGACACAAATTGGGATTTGCCGCCCCCACCGGATATGTCGCCCAACAGAAGCTTATCGCCAGTGGCCTGCATATCGGTGCGGAGGTGAACAACCTGGAAACGGCCTTCAGGCTGATCGACATGGAGCGGCTGGATGGCTATGTCATCGAAACCGCTATCGGCATTCACCAGATCCGGGAGCTGTCCCTGAGTGAAAGGATCAGCCCTTTACCCAAGCCTTATATGTCAGCGAACTGGTATCTGGCACTCTCACACAGCTTCTATAACAACCACCGGGAGCTCGCCTGGCAGATTTGGACCACACTTGCGGAAGTCAGACGAACACAGGGCGCCCCTCTGATGTCCGACTACTTGCCGGATAGCGACATAATGCCATAACGCCTGGAATCTCCGCTTCTACTCAGACTGCGGTAAAAGCCTCCTTCTGAAACTTGCACATACGGGCCAGAATCACATCCGGGAATGACTCAATTCGGCTGAGATAGGTTTCCACCGCATCGTTATATCCATCTTTCATGAGGCTGACGTAGGTTTCCTGAGATTCCAGCGTCGTCATGAAGCGGCTCATCAGTTTCTGCTGCTTCAATTCAGGGTACTGTTCTGCCAATACCCTAATATCACTTGCCATAGCTTTTTCCTTCTCACTCCATTGCGCCATGTTGGCCTGACGAACCTGTTGCTGTAGTTCGGCACGGTTGAGAGTTATGCGTTCCATCAACGCTTTTTCATGCTTGCCGTATGCATTGACGGTTCTGACCAGATTATTGATCAGATCAAACCGGCGCTGCAGTGCGACCTCAATATTAGCCGCGTTCCTGCGTACTCTCTGACGCAGAAACACCAGATCGTTGTAGTGCATGATGATTGTCAGGACCAACAGATACCCCGCGGCAACAGAAGCTGTGGTCAGAAAGTGATGCGGAGCGAAATCACCACTTAACGCCTGCATGAACAGAGCAACGGCAATACAGGCGGCCACGGCGATTGTCAGCAGCCCCAACCCTCTGCGAGCCTTGTAAAGCATCACCCCCTGTTCTGTAAGATTACTCAGAATATAGGGCAGACCACCTTCTGCCGGGTCAGCTTTGACTTCCAGCTGAACAGGTTGCTCATCGGTGCTGGCTACGTCCGCATTCCCCAGCAGGTATACCTGATCTCCCATACGGACACTTTCCTCGACAAACCGCCAACTCCCCTCCGTTCTGGTTTCCTTGTGCTCAGTAATAATTTCTGCGCGGGCCGGCATCACTTTAACCTCGCCGCTTTTATCCTTGAGAAGAAAAGGCATGTCCTCCTGTTGATCCGTCCGTAGCTGCCAACGCTTGTTTTTTCCACTGCCGACACGCTCATATTCACGATACCTGAACCAGACACAATCGCAGTCGCTGAGTGGCCCCTTTAACGGCTCCCCTCCCGGTAACACCACTTTTCCTGTCACTTCATTAAGCCCCCAGGTCATTCCTGCAACGGGGGAAGTGGGAATATTCTCGATACAACGCTTCTGGCGGACGGTTTTAAGTCCCAACCAAGTCATCAGCACCAGCAAGACGCCCCCTCCCGCGACTGCCGCGATATAGGGGATATCAACTTTTCCAGCCGGCACCGGAGAAATGCTCAAGGTCTCATCATAAGGGAGGTATTCGGGCCACTCTAGATGAATATTTTCCAGCGCAGCGAACCAATTAAACGGTGTTCTGGCAAGGTAATGGTTACTACGCAGATAGGTCTTCTGCAAATAGTCGACAACGGCTTCCAGGCGACCGCGGTCATATTCATCCAACACTGCGGTCAACTGATCATATTGTTCCAGAGATCGATTCGATGACGACAAACCTTTTGCTGAACTCAACTGCTCCAGATATCGATTCATAGTATGGACCTGCTGTTGCCAGCGGTTCTGAACATCGGCCAGGTCCGCTCGGATCAGGTTCACCCCCAGATAAAGCAGCACCAGGTCCAATACGAGTACCAGAATAAACAGATAAGCAATCAATCGGTGCAACTGAACCGCCAGTGTCAGCAGATAAAGGGAGAGACATAACAGTGCCAACCCCGCAAATACCCAAAGTAACCCGCCTTTGCCAATATCCTGGATCACATCCGTCGGAGAAGCCCGGGAGATAATGGGACGGTATTGACCGAACTCCAGAAAGCTCAACTGTCCCTGCCCTGAATGGCGCTGCATCCATCCGATAGCCGTGAGACTTTGCCCCGGATATAACGCCCACTCTGTATAACGATGATCCCCCTGCGACTTCCGGGTAGCGATATCCACTTCCCAATCAATTACAGAGAGCGCTTCACGGGCTTTAACCCTGACGTCTTCTATACCATCAGTCACGATGAAATCAACGGCTCTTTGGGTATCCTCAATCGTGACCCAACGCTTGTCATCTCCCGATCCTCGTTCTTCCTCATGCAGATATCGGTAATACAGTGCCCCATTGCTGCTCAGCCGTGGTTGCAACGTTTTTCCCGAAGACTGAGTCGATCCTGTCAGGATGGCTTCTCCTTCGAGTATCGCCATCATCGGCGCAGAGGCAATACACTCCAGTTGCCAGACTGCCCGGATATCCGACAATCCCATCTGCAATACAAATACCGATAAGGCTGCCGCAATGAAAGCCAAAGCCGCAAAAATGATCCGCTTGAAAATTCCGTGCATGTCCCGGTCCAAATCTCTTTTAACTCAATACCGATGACTCCCCCTGCACCAAACACTAGCCCTAATCTGCTGTCCACAGCCTGTAACGCAAAGCAGGACGACAGACACGACCAGTGAGAACTCAGGGACAAGATAACGCCATGACCAGTGGTCACATTGTAGCAGTCTGGTGTGACCGGGCCAGGCGACAAAATAACAAGGCGATCACAGAAATGAACCGACCCATAGGGCCTTGCGATATTTCAGAAGGACGACGGCCTCCCTGCCGTCCGGATTCGTGCGCTTTACTGCTGAGCCTCGATCTCCTCGCATTGACGGCACTCCTGCAGAACAACACTTTTGTAAAATGCCGGCGGCATACCACTGTTGAAACTGTCACGCTCACTGACCCGATTGTAGACAGGAACAGAATACTGCAGCGGATACTGCTCACGGGAAGAGGTATAGCCACCGCAATCGCCGTCAGTGCGGAAAGTACAATACTCGAAGTTGTAGTCAGCCGGGCGTATCAACTTTACGGTTTCCGTAACCAAACATTGACGATGGCTGTCGCTGAGACTTCCAGTGACCGTATACTGCCGGCAAACTTCCGCTGTTCCGCCATAAAGATGAGTTTTACCGTCAGCGCTGTAAAAGTATCGAACCTCGTCCACCCGAACCATCATCAGTCTGGAGTCTGAGCCATTGCTGGCCTTCGCGTGGAATGGAATAACCGGCATATTCGGCTGGTAAAAACGGTGGCGATAAATTTCCCCCCAACTGGAGTCAGGGCCAACCTGCGCCAATGCCCACTCAGAGACCAAGAGCAGCAGAACCAGACTAATCGACGTCAAATTTTTCATTGAGACCTCCTTTCCTGCCATCCGCATACTTACTCCGGCTTTAGTGGCAGACCAGGTTTATCAACTCGACAGGGCTGACCTTTTTCAGGATCAGTATTTTGTTAGACGCCGGAAACGGTAAAATTGATCACCAAACATGAAGAAAACTTCATTAATTTTTGTTTAGAAACCATTGTTCAGAATCATTTCCAGCACTGTCGTATTGCACTCAGGTGCCAAGTACCAGTAAACCTCCGAAAAAACTCGGGAGACTGCCAACATTTGACATAACAATGGCAACTCAGTCAGTTTTCAGAGGCTCTATAGGTCTCACACAAAAGACCCCCCCCATCGGAAGATGATGGGGGTTGAATGACAGCTCAGACAGGGAGGTGAATCGTACTACCAAATAGCGAATCTTCTTAGCTAACTCTTGTAGTAGCGATGATAACGGTCCCGGGAATATTGCTTCGCTTCCTCTTCGCTCTTGTAATCTGTCTTGTAACGGGAATGATAATCCCCTTTCAGACTTAACTGTGAGGTCAACTCGGCCTCAGCATTCTGCAAGTGATCAGCCTGCCCCCAGGAACCGTTTCCTTCCAGGGTGGGAGGTCCTTCACTTTTCGGTGGTGTAACACCTTCCAGAGGATAATCATTACGAGGTGTGGCCAGCGTGAGTACCGCCCCCACATCGGGTGCCGCAGCATCCCGGTCCGTCAGGCTTGGCAGACCAAATCGCTTTTCAACCGTTGCCAGGATAGAAGTGTGATCAAACGGCGTTGCAGAGGAGGTGCTGCCCTTAAGATCCGTATCCGGTTGCGGAACACGGAATACAGTTCCGGCTTCGATCAGTGGAGATACCAGCACGGTGGGCACTCTCACCCCGAAACGCTGAAAATTAAACCCATCATTGTCCGGGCAGTCCTTCGGCTGTGCCGCATTCTCCGGTGGTGCAACATGATCATAAGTTCCGCCATGTTCATCATAGGTAATGATCAACAATGTCTTATCCCAGGAGGGGGAGTTTCGCAGTGTCTGATACAGATCAAATAGATACTGCTCCCCTTTCGCCACATCATAATTGGGATGCTGGCTATTGCCCTTGGAGCCAAATTCCGGCGTCAGGAAAATATAGCTTGCCAGTTTTCCGCTGGAAGCCGCCTGCTTGAATGAATCAAAGTTACCAAAAGTCCCGTACACAGGGTTGGCAGGCAAAGCCTGTAAGGACTCTCGGGTCAGTATCGGGTCATCTTCGTATCCATCGATACTCCAGGTCTGCTTGGCATCTTCAAGCAGGTTAAAGATCGTGTTCGCATTATATTTCTTATCATGGTCATTCAGCCGGCCCAGACTGGTGGCCATATGTACGAATGCCCGGTTAGGCAAGGTTTCAGTGGGAACTGAGCAGTACCAGTGATCGCAAACGGCATATGACTTGGCCAACCCCGAAAGTACAGGCAACAGCTCTGGTGTGTACATTCCCATGATATCGCCGGGTTCGGTTCCCTCGACAATCTGCCAGCTGTTGGGCTTCTTCTCGTTATCCTTGCGCTGCCACTGAAGCGTGTAGGCAAAGTCAGTGATAAACCCCTGATTGGTCGCCTCAGTCCCAGCCTTGGGAGTTTTGTAATAACTGAACAACTGGCTGTTGGTGTTGTAGTAGCCTTCTCCGGGATCAGAACCCGGCCAGTAGTACGGATGCTGGTCGGACGGAATTTTGAACACCTTGACGTTATAGCCTTTACCGTCAGGGTTCGATTCCTCACCCGTTAATCCCTCAAAGGGATGGCCAAGCGGCGAGACATTATTTTGATCCGCATACAGATATCCCAACATATGATCAAACGAGCGATTTTCCAGCATCACTACAACGATATGATCAACTTGATCCAGCATATTGTTTTCAGAAGTCATCCTCTTACTCCTTTTTTTTCAGATAAGCGCCCGGGCACACCCAGATCCGCTCGTTTGTCAGGGGTTGATAAAACAGCCAGAGAGTGTCATTCAAGGTCGCCATGGCCAGTGGTGTATCAGAGTTACGGAAAACCCCGTTGACTGCACCAGTGGAACTCCAGCCGGCTTCGGCTAACGTCCCATAGCCGTTGCTGGTGGTATCGTTTTCCGCCGGATTGTAGGAAACCGGATTGGCCGGTGTCAGGGTGCCGCTTATAGAGAACGTTTCATATAACAGTTGTCCATTACCACCTCCGTCCGAATGTCGGTTGTGTACCAGATATATACTTCCCTGGAGCGTCGCAACAGCCAGCTCTCCCGATGCATTGATCCCTTCTGTCACCGGCTCCTCTTCATGAGGCGTGACAGCATTGGGAGCTTCACTATAGTGATTCAGGGAAAAAGCACTTGCTGACCACTGGTTGACGGTCGTATCGTCATAGGGACCCGCATATTGACTGTTCTCCACAGTGACTTTGTTGAACTCTGCCGTGTTATAGCTCAGGCAGGACAACTGACCTGTTTTGATCACTTTATAGATGAACATTATGGTCGGACCCAACGCAGCCAGAGTGAAGGATCCGTCGCTGTGGGAACAGATGGATTCTGAAGGTCCCTGCCAGAAACCTCCGCTGAACGTCAGACTGTGTACCTGCTGATTTCCGTTATCACGATAAACCAGAATGAATTTCGGCTGATGGGGAACCGCCACCAGGGAGATTTCTTCCACTTCCCCCGTGTCAGGAAGCTCAGCGGTCCGCCATCCGGTTTCGAGGTCGTACTGCTTGATGACCAGTTGTTTGCAGGAATTGCGGTAAGCCAGAACCAGCATATCATCGTTGGCAGCAAGGTCCAGATAACCGTCACCATCCTCAGCTACCGGCACCTCCGGGGACCACTCATGGCCATCGAATACACAATATTTCAGCGTCCCGTTAAGATCCACACTGACCACATAAAGCTCGTTTCGGAATGACACAGCACTCAGATTCTGCTTGCCCTTTAAAGGGGTTTCACAGGGACCTTGCCATTGAAAGCTTTTTCCCCACAGAAATTGAAACCAGTTGGCGTCACGATCGTTCTTCTGCAAATCTCCCAGATGAAAGTTTTTCTCAATCGTCCTGAGTAGGCTGTAGTGGTTGTACCCTTCAGATTGTTTGCCCGGTTTAATCATGTCCCCGAGCAAAACGGTGTAGATCTGATTGGGGCCGTCGTAGGTGTACTTCTTCCCTTTATCATAAAAGGCTTCAAAGTCTGCCTCGTCATAGGTCACAACAACCAATGTCTTTGGCGGCAGTTTGCTGCAGGGGCCAGGAAAGTTCAGGCCGGCAAAAAATGACTGCAGCCATTTCGCCTGCTGATCAACCAGCACCGGAGCTCGTTCCCCGTTCAGGTTGTCATTCAGAGTTCCCACAAGATAATGGCCGTCATTCCACATATTGGGAGTGAACCAGGCATACTCAGGAAAATCATTATTGAGAAGATCCCGCCAGAACCCCGCTTCATTATCGATCTTCTCCCAACGCTGGCGGTTATCAAGGATGTTCTTGAACGACGAGAATGGATTGTGCTTGATCACATAAGGGTAGTGATCTCGTGGACTGAATCCTTCCGGGCACCAGGGCGTATCATCCGATACATAGCTGTCCATGTACGCTTTCCAACGGAGGTTCAGCGGTGATGCCTCAATCAGATCAACAATGGTTTTCTGTGGCAGTGGCGCTGGCTTGTCATCATCGCTCACATTGCAGAGTTCACCAGAGATTGAAGTGATGTAGTTGGTCTGGGAAGGGTGCATGACACCAAAACAATTGGTCAGCTCTATCCCCTGCGCTGCCAGTCCCCGCATGTACTCATTTTCCAGCACATACCCACGATACTCATTCTCGAACATGATGATCAGGACATGATCAAACACCCTGTCTTCCATATAGCCTCCCTATCGTTGAGATTGCCCTTTTTATGGCTTGGCTCTCTGGGTATCGGTTTCTCCCGGGGAATTAGCGCTTTTCCTCCAAAGACAGGCTCACCAGCAGGATTCGGAAATAAACTCCCAGGTCGGGCCTGCGTAATATCCTTGAGGTGAATCGGGAATAGGAATCCGCATCAACTCCTGCGCAGCATACTTGAGCCTGAACATGGTACCGACAGCAGGCTCAAGCGTTTCCGGTTTACCGTTGAAAGCACTGTGCAGCTGGTTGAGCAGCTCAGTAAAGATCAGGTTGAATTCCTGATTCAGAGTCTGCAATTCACTGCGCCCCTCGTAATATTTGCTGCACGGATTGGGAACCATGTTGTAAACCGCGCTGTAGTCGATGGGAATTTCCGGACCGGTAGGACCACTATTGTGAGTATCGCCACAGACATATCGCCGCCCCTGGGCCAGTTCATCAAAGCGATAGTAGTGAGCCAGTTCGCGAGGCTGCATAAACAGAGGATCATCACCGCTCCAGATACCGGTGGTTTCATCCAGCGGAAGCGGTTTATCGGGATCCCATTTCGCCGTCGGGATACCTTCGCCCTGAACCACAATCGCATTCAGCGCAAAGATGGCCGAATCCAGATCTGTGACTCTGGAAATAATGCCGCCTCCTCCGTAATAGTATTTATGCTCTATCTGAGGACAGGTGCCTGAAGGGAACAGGTCCAGTCCGGACTGCTCATTCAGATGAACCAGTCCGTGGATAATATTCTCGTAAAACTCGCCAATCGTAATGAAACCATGGGCCAGCTCAGCCGGCTCTTCAATGTATTTGAAGGTGCTCAAAGCCTCGGGTGAAAACTTCAGCAGATTGACAGTAAACCACTCTTCCTTATCCGGCAGCTTGGTCGGGAAGGACGGAATAAATTCCGGATTGTTCAGGGCAGGTTTTCCCCCTGTAGCAATCAGTACATTCGCGGCATTGGTCAGATGGAACATCTCTTCCATGACCACACTGCCGATGACGCTGTAGGCACATACATTGGTATTTTCCTTAATGCTGTACAAAGCGCTCAGGTAGGTGGGCAATGTGGCGAATTCCAGTTCAATGGCCAATTGCAGATTGTGGTGCAACTCATCAATTGTGGTAATCGGGCACAGTTTATTGCCGGCGACTTTTATCGGTTTGCATTCTTCATTGATATACATAATCCGTCTCCTTGGTCACATATCCGCAAGAGCTTTATACACATTGTCTGCCGCCCAATATGTCAAAGCCGCCATTGTCAGCGTCGGATTGGATGTGGCAATCGTGGGCATGTTGCCACATCCGACCAGGTACAGGTTGGGATGATCCCAGCTGCGCTGGTCCCTGTTGACCACGGACGTTTTACTGTCAGAGCCCATGATATGGGTGCCGACCAGATGCCCTGCACCGTTGTAGGTATAGCCCTGCCCTTGATAGGTCAGATAGCCAGGGTCTGAGGGTTTGTACTCAGTGAAGCCTTCCACTCCCAGGCGCTGGAAGATCAAATCAGAAACCTGCTTGGCCGCGGCCATACCGGCCCTCGTGTAGTCACTGACATCATAATCAATAACCGGCCGGTAGTTACCCAACTGATCCCTGTACGTAGGATCAATTGTAACCCGGTTATTAGGATCCGGCAGTTGCTCAACTAGAAAGCCAAACCGGAACATGCGCGGATACACGGAGGCAATCGTCTGTTTCAACTGCGCGCCGAACAGGTTTTTCTGGTCAATCAGATCCGGCACAGTGCCGACAGGCGCACCTTCAGGCCATGACCATCCCCAGTTGCCAATCTCGATCCGAAACGCCGCCCGGTTCCTGCGAAAGTCTCCTCCCCGCAGGGAAGGGATACCCGATGTGGAACCCGGTCCCCGGAAAGCCCCGATCTTGGTCGGCATCAATCCCCAGGTCAGCATGGTGGGATGATCCATCAGATTGCGCCCCACCTGATCACTGGAGTTGCCGACACCTGAAGCGAGCATCAGTTTCGCGTTCTCAACAGCATGTGCCGCCAGCACGATGATCTTACCCTTCACGGTTTTACAGACATGTTCCGGCGAGTTCGGATCTGAATACTGTTTGTAGTGAACTTTGGAAATATGTTGTGTGGCCGGATCCACCTCCAGGTTGTATGCAACACACTGGGTACGAATTTCAACATGGTGGGTTTTCTGTGCCTGCGCCAGCGTTTTCAGGGCATTGTATTTGGCTTGAATCGGACATATGGGCACGCAGTTAGAATTACCCGCACAACGCTGTCCAAGATCCGAGTCACCCACAGCCCCTACCGGTCGGTACGACCCCCGCGGCATTCCATTACGCCCCTGAGGAGTACTGACCACATCAACAGGATAATCCTTGCCATCCAAAGTCACCGTCATCTGCCTGAGCCCGCTGGACATGTATTTGTCCAGGTAACTCTGGGGAATGGCTTCCATCGGATAGTTGTAGCCGCTTTCATAGGGGATATGGACAGCCTTGTTGGGAATATTGCTGTAACTTTGCTCTGCGGCATCCGCCGACACCCCAATATTTTCTTCAGCAACCTGATACCACTTTTCCAGGTCACTGTAACTGATCGGCCAATCGAGACCTCGACCAAACTCTGTCTTGATTTTGAAGTCTTCAGGTAACATTCTCAGACAGGTTCCCAACCAATGCAGCGTTGTCCCTCCCTCGGCACGGGTATAAGTACTGGCGAAGGGAAGTGGGCCTTTCTGCACAAAGTAACCATTGGTCAGGGTCTGATTTTGCGCGATGGGTTCCAGATCTGTGACCAGGGGTTGGGGGGCATTGGGATTGTTGGAATAAGGTGCGTTGGGGATTTTGGCGAGCGCAGTAAAAAACGTATCCATGTAGGATTCGTATCCCGGCTTTTTACCATTTCCAGATCCGGCACCAGTAGAAGTACTTGAGTTCCAGAACCGGTCACCGGTTCCACTGCCAGCCTCCAGCACCAGAACTTTTTTTCCTTTCGAACCGAGTTGTTCGGCGATGATGGCGCCGCTGATTCCCGCGCCAACGACGACGACATCAAACTCATCCACAGTATTCATGTCCACCTCCATATGTTTACGTGTTGTTATGGTGGGGTGTTACCAGAAATTTTTTCGATATATAAATGTTTCTTAAAGTTTTGATCCCACGGAGCTATTGATCCTGCACGACATGGCTAATCCTGCATCTAGCTCGTAGTACTGACAATTGAAGATCTGTCCGATGGTTTATCTCCCCAGGTACCGTATCCGGGTTGCTTGGCTCCCATCGGGTGTGAACCGAGGGTCTGCCAGACAAGCCCCTGAATATAAGCATTGCGCGAAACGACGAACTGCACATCCTGATACTTGGGATCGCCCTGATTGGGCTTGCCGTATAACTGGCGCCAGTCCTCCGGCATCTGATACCAGATTGACAAGTACCACATCTTGATAATGTTTCTTGCCACTGGACCAAGCTTGGCGTTGGATAATATGCCATCGCGTATCAGCTGTTCCGTGGGGGTTGCAGAGTTTTCCGCTACGATACTTCGATATGAACCAAACAGTTCAGCCAGAATGGCATGGGGGATGATCGTGCTGAGCACTTCAAGGTAATCCTCACCTACTCCTGTCCCCTGGAGTTGTGCAACCTTGTAGTCAGTGAGAGCAGCACTTAGCTGATAGAAATCGTCTAACCAGTCCATGAGGTGTCTCCCTACGCTCGCTTTCCACTTACCACTTGCCTGTGGAATTTGATGGGCAGACGACTAATTTGTCGTCCGCTGACGCCTAGTATAGACCATTTTTTAACCAGTCAAGAAAATTAACAAAAATGACCGTCATCATTCGGTATTTCCAATAATTTTTAATTTCAATGAGTTACAACCTGGCACGAAACCATCTTGGAATATTGAACCTCTTGCGCAAGTTCATTTTTTAACCAATTAAAGTTATTTCAACTATATTGATCTTGGGACTCTATCGGATAGCTGCAAAGGACTGATGGAGACCTGGAGTCTGTTTGTGATCAGGCTCCCGGATCAACAGCACACGAAGGGACTAATCATGACAACAACCGCCCCCAATCTTACCCAACCTCTGATTCACGAACCTGACCAGAGTGAGCCTCCTGCACCAACCACCGCATTGGGTCCATTGGAATTTTTAGTGGGCACCTGGACGAACCAGAATCTGGCAAATGACAATCAAGGCGGGCCAGCATCTCCCTATTCCTACTGTCTGATGCCACTGCCGCAGGAAGAAAGCTACATCCTGAAAAATTTCTCCTACTACGAAGAAATCACATTCTCTGCCATTCATGGTACTGCCCCTAACCGAGGAGGCTACGGCACACAGGTAGCGAACACCCTGTTCTATGAACAAAGAATCTATTTTGCCGACGGTCCAGCCAAAGACCAGTTGGTCCATGCAGAGAATGGCTCCTGGCTCTACCTTACTGATGCCAAGCAGCTTTTGGGGCCTTACGGTAATGGAGAAAAGCCAGGATTAGGAGACCAGACAGTCCCCAATAGCCAGGCACCATCTCAGAAATACGATATTATCAAACAGATGTCTGTCCCCCACGGTAACTCGATTCTGTCCGCTGGCAGCTATGCAAATAAAACAGGGTCACCGGTCATAGAACCCCCTCCCCTGATTCTGCCCACGGGGGTGAATACGGACCAGTACAAGGTTAAAAACGTGGGCAACCTCAATCCGGAGTTCACTGAAAATCCGAACCTACCGCTGGCTACGGCAATACAGAAAAACCCGGCCAGCAGTTACATTCAGTTCGACGTGGATTCTAATGATGGCGGCCACCCGGTCACCAATATCGGCTTTGAGCAGCAACATGCCAAAGTTTCACGCTATTTTGCCCGCTACTGGCTGGAATCATTTGGTTCCTCAGATTACACCCAATTGCAGTACAGTCAGACCATTGTGATGGATATTCCAGTCAATGGCACAGTCATCAGTTTTCCCCATGTCACGACCAATACTCTGACCAAGAAAAATTGACCGGGACATGAGAGTCTGTGCCATCTCCACCCATAGGGAGGCCGGCAACGGCTTCCCCTTCCGATGCTTACATTCTCACTTTATTGAGCTAGTCTTCCAGTATTAGAATCGATATTGCGGTGATGCTTGTTTTCCTGATACGCCTTCGGCGAGCATGGTATTACGCTGAACAGCCGCAAGACACATCATGGAAGCACACGGAACGACGTCGATAACCAGAAGGAACAGGACATGGCGGAATTGCACTCCAAGCTCTACTATCACCATCCCAACCCCACAACCCATGCTCGGCTTAAAGAGTTTATAGAATCCCTTTGCGAGACCGATGACACAATTTTTCAGGCAGCCCAGTCTCTGAATTTTGACTCAGGTGAAAGCCTTGTGAAGCGCTTTTTGAATGAACTGCACAATCGATATCAGGAACACCTGCACCCCGAATCCACATTGGATATTGAGGGATACTGGATCAGTCAGTTCACCAACAGCGCCCAGGGAGATCACCTGATCGGGAAACTGGTGAAACTGCTCAGTGATCTGTGCCCCAATATTCACGCCCAGGCCTGGGGGTATGGAGATCAGGATACCTGGGAGTTCTGGTACAAATGCGAAGGTGGTCGCCTGCTCAGATGCGAAAATGAACTGTACAGTGAAAAAGACAATGAACGAACCTACAACACCGTTTACCGGTGGTGGCATGATAAGCTTCCAGGTCAGATTCAAGCGGGATTATTGAACGAAGGAAAAGTAGAGCGCTTCGGACAGGAGTATAGCGAAGAGAGCTATGAACTCTGGCTGGAAAAACTGAAATCAAAAGCCAGCCAGGCCACAACGAATTTCATTACCGGCAATGGTATGGAATATCTTACCGGCGACCAGGATGCACAGGACGCCGCTTCGGCGTTTGGTTATCTCTTTTCTGCCTATAAGGATTCTACAGGCATACAGAAAAACCCACAGGAAAATGCGGTGCGCGCCACCAAGGTTACGCGCGAGAAAGTTATTGCAGCCTTTAAGGATATACAGATTTCCAGCCGGACTTCAGACATAAACGGCATCCTGAAGCACTTTTCTCCCAAGCTAACAGGCACACTGATTTTTCAGGAAAACGGCCGCTATACCGAACTTGAAGCAAACTACACGACCTACAAGTTTGATCTGGGAATTATGTTGAAGCCCCAGACGAAGTATGAGGTCTCAACCACCATTAATTCTTATGTTCTTAATCATGATGGCAGAGCCATTCTGAAATTCACGACCATCAGCCAATATATCGACCCACAAAGCAGAAAAATGACCCGATGTACCTCGGAAGATGAATATGTCTGGGGTATTGAAGATGGCAAACTGCAGATCATGGAGATGAATTCGCGACAGCTGGAGTGTGAAGACGTATAACGTGAAGAAGAATAGTGTGAGCCAGTATTCCGCGACACCCGGCGAAACAAACAGATAGATAGGTTCAATACTAATATTTGCAACGGGCCCGATTGACAGCGGGCCCGTTTACAGTGGAGATAAGGATTACAGCAGACTAACGGGTTTGAATTTCACGCCTGCTCATTCCCTTACCGGATAAGCAACCAGGTCCATCTCGGACTATACTGTCATGATAATTCCCAGTGGCTACAGAATTCAGGTAGCGACGATCAGGAGGCTAAGACTATGCCAGAGAGGAGGGAAAGCCTCGTTAAACTGCTGGCCGAGCTGCGCACCCGCTTTGCGCAGGAGCTGGATGAACGCTGCAACACAATGGAAAACCTGGCCCTGTCAATGGAAAAGGAAGTCTATGCTGCAGAACAATACAATGAGCTATACCGCAGAGTCCACAGCCTGAAAGGTGCTGGCGGCACAAACGGCTTTTACTTTATTACAGCCTGTTGCCATCAGCTCGAAAGTTTCCTGTCCGAACTCCCTGCCGAAGGTCGATTGGATTCCGTCGCCGTCAATACCATTCTTGCCTACATCGATTTGCTTCGTCGGGCAAAAGACTGCCCACAGGATGACAAGGGCCTGGCAGTGGTTTCCCAAGAGCTGGAAAATCTTTCCAAAAAGGTAATGAAAAAGCGCTGGTTAGTCATGGTGGCAGAACAGTCCACGATGCTGTCATCACTCTATTGTCAGGTTCTTGAGTCTTTGCCTCTAAAGATTGTTCAAGAGAAGAACGGATTAGCCGCCCTGACACGACTTATCCAGGATCCTTTCGACTTAGCCATTATTGGAAAGGAACTCCACGAACTCAATGGCAATGCCGTGATGGCCGCCCTGCGCTCCTCTCACTCCAATAGACGCAGTATTCCAGCGATTCTGGTCACAAGTCGTGACGTTACAGAGACAGAACAGATGCTTTTCAGTACGGTTCTGCAGAAGAATGAGCGCCTGGCCGAGAATATCTATAGCACAGTACAATCCATTGTCTCCGCCTGATCTTTGCCTACTGTACAAATTGATAATTGCCCCATCTGATGCCAACAGGTAGCGTCTTTCCATTTCCACTTCAAACAGATTGCAGCAGAAAAATGAATATTGCCATCTTGGGTGCCGGAGTCGCTGGAATCAGCACTGCGATCGCGTTAAAACAGAATGGTTTCAATGTCAGTATCTATGAGCGGCATAAAACTGCTTCAAACATTGGAGCCGGTGTATTGGTGTGGCCAAATGCCGCCTGTATACTTGAACAGATAGGTGTCCTGAAAGAGATTGAAGCTGCTTCCGGAAAACCGACACGTATGCAGCGTTTATCACATCTCGGAGAAAATCTGGGAGCCATCAATATTGAGCTGCTCAATAGTCATATGGGGTATCCCAGTTTCTCGATTCTAAGACGCGACCTCCAGAAAGTGTTAATGGACAAGCTCGGGACACTCGGGGTGTCCATACAATTTGGTCATGCCGTAACCTCTATCAAGACAAACGAAGAAGATAAAACCGTCGTTTACTTTCAGAATGGCCTGAGTATAACTCCAGATGTTGTCATTGGGGCAGACGGTCGCATGACGTCACACGCACGCCAATATGTCTGTAAGAACAACCAGCCAGTTTACCAAGGGTTTATCAATTGGGTCGGTGTATTTGAGTCCACCAGAGATACCTTTGAGGAAAGCATTGTAAAAGACTACTGGGGAATCGGAAAACGCTTCGGGGTTGTCCCTGTATCCAGAACAAAAGCTTACTGGGCAGGCGGCATGGCCAGTAAAAAGAGCAATTCCAGAACCCCTGGAGATT
The DNA here is from genome assembly GCF_000376785.1 of Hahella ganghwensis DSM 17046. Taxonomy (GTDB): domain Bacteria; phylum Pseudomonadota; class Gammaproteobacteria; order Pseudomonadales; family Oleiphilaceae; genus Hahella; species Hahella ganghwensis. Next base: position 1,596 of record NZ_AQXX01000139.1, on the reverse strand, counting down.
ATAAGACAGAATTAAATGCGGCTTTTTCAGAATGGCCGGAGTTGGTGACAAAAGTCATCGAAAGTACTCAAACTGAAAACATCAATAAAATCTATGTCCATGACCACGATCCTGCCCGAATCTGGCATCAAAACACTCTCATTATGATTGGTGACGCAGCTCATGCACCACTCCCCACTTCCGGGCAAGGTGCCTGTCAGGCGCTTGAGGATTCGTGGCACCTCACAAACTGCCTGATCAAATACCGGCACGACTTAACCTCCGCATTTGAGGCATTTACGTCACTGAGATTTGATAAAACGACGAATATTATAGTGGCAGCACGTCAGTTTGCCTCCTCTCTGTTCCATCAGGATGAAGCCTTCTGCATGGCCAGAAATCAAGAGAGCAAGAACACCGACTTTACGAAAGCAGCGGAAGGAATGGCCCGGTTTTGGGGAACTAATCTCCCTTGTCCTCCCCAGGCCACAACCGGCAAATAATTACTGGAGTAGCAGTTTCAAGTGTTGTCTGCCACTCCATCTCACTTCCTCAACCGGTGTTGAAGGAAATTCCTGGACAGGCACACGAAAACGATGCGCCTGGTCACAGAACAACGTTTACTGCATGTACGCTCCGCTACGTGATTCCTGCAGATATTTATCATAGCGACCGTCATCAATGACTTTTTTCAGTCCCCGGTTAAACGCTTCCATCAGCTCCTGCGCTTTGGGGTGGTTTTTACTGAAGATGACAGAATATTTGCGAGGTTCCAGCGTTTTTTGATGGGGTTCGATCTTATCCGCCAAACCGTATCGGGCAAGACTTTCCAGCCCGACTTCCGTGTCCTCAAGCACGATATCCAGTCTTCCGGCAGCCAGTTTGCGATAGTTCCCCTGGTCATTGTCGATACGTTCGATCTTGACCGCTCCGGATTTTTCAAGGTCTTCAATACCATAGGCATAGCCGATAATGCCGCCAATCCGGTACTGACTCAGATCCTCAGGTTTACTCCAGTCGATGGGTTTGCTCTTGTTATAGAACAAAGAGGTACCCAGGGTGGCAACCGTATCTGAATACAGAAAATCCTTGGCACGTTCATCGTTGTAACCCCAGATCAGCGTACCGGCATAGACGCCTTTCTTGGCTTCCTCATAGCCTCGCTTCCAGGGCAGGAAAACATACTCCACTTCAATGCCTTCTTCAGCAAAGGCATCTTTAACGATCCGGGACATATAACCGTCATGCTTCAGCTTGTCGGAAAGATATGGAGCCCATTCCCCGTTAGCCAGGGTGATCTTTTCCGCGCTGGCCCAGAATGGAGCGAACATTATCACCAGCAGCATTAATAGTCTGATCATTTGTACAATACCTCTTAATTCTTATCGTTAATCCTGCACTCGCGGTCGCAGTATTGAAGCGTTGGTAGTACAAATCCTTCTAAAAACAACAATCCCTCAGAAAAGTATAGCTGGCTCGTGGAAAGTGAACGTGAAAATTCGTAACCTTGCTAAGGAGAGTCTGAATAACCCCAAGGTTCTGAGGTAATTCAAACTCTCGACGATATATGGCCGAATATTCAGAGTGTTTTTCCGGCCATTTTGGATCTTCCCCCCC